>JAGUYC010000146.1 GCA_020061515.1 Gemmatimonadota bacterium | reverse complement strand
CCTCTTCGTTCCGGCCGGCCGCCCGCCCCACAAGGGCGCCGAGGCCCTTTCGAGCGCGCGCGACCGGGAGGAGATGGTGCGGATCGCCGTGGAGGGGAACGATCGTTTCTTCCTCTCGCGGGCGGAGATCGAGCGGGAGGGGCGCTCCTTCGCGATCGACACGATTCGCGAGATCGCGCGCGCGAGGGGGTGCCGGCGCCCGTACTACTTCATCGGCGCGGACAGCCTCGCGGATCTCCCCGGATGGAAGAGCCCGGAAGCGATTCTTGAGGAGGCGGAGGTCGTGGTGGCTCCGCGGCCCGGTTTCGATCTTCGCTCGGTTTCGGGGCTTGTCGATCGCGTGCGGATCATCGAGGCTCCGCGGATGGAGATCTCGTCCACTCTCATCCGCCGGCGCGTGCGCGCGGGGGCGTCGATCCGCTACCTGGTGCCGGAGAGCGTGCGGGTCTATATTCTTCGCGAGAACCTCTATCGGGAAGCGGAAACGGGCTGAGGCGATGGCGCGCAACCAATCAATCTTCACGGAGATCATCGTGAACGCGAGTCCCGGCGAGACGCGGGTCGCCATCCTCGAGAACCACTCGCTCGTCGAGTTTCTCGCGGAGAGAGCGGACGCGGCGCGCCAGGTGGGGGATATCTTCAAGGGTCGCGTGAACGCGGTCCTCCCGGGCATGCAGGCGGCGTTCATCGACATCGGGCTCGAGAAGACCGCCTTCCTTCACGTCTCCGACATGGTGATGCCCGATCCGGAAATCATGGAGGGGATCGACGAGGACGGCGAGCGCGCGGGGCCGGCGGCGAGGAAGGTTCCGCGCGGCGTCTCGATCGAGGGCCTCCTCAAGAAGGGCCAGGAGATCATGGTGCAGGTGACGAAGGAGCCGATCGGGACGAAGGGCCCGCGCGTCACCTCGCAGCTTTCGATCGCCGGCCGCTTCCTCGTCCTCATGCCCGGCATTCCCCAGGTCGGCGTCTCGCGCAAGATCGAGAATCGCGACGATCGAGCCCGTTTGCGCGAGACGGTGCAGGGGGTCCTCCCGGCCGGAATGGGGGCGATCGTGCGGACCGTCGCGGAGGGGAAGCAGAAGCGCCATTTCGCCTCGGATGTCCGCTACCTCACGCGGCTTTGGAAGCAGATTCAGGAGTCCTTCGAGCGGATGCCGTGCCCTTCGCTTCTTCACAAGGAGGTCGGGCTCACGACCGGCCTCCTCCGGGATCTCTTCAGCGAGGATGTGGACCGGCTGATCATCGACTCGAAGAAGGAACACAAGCAGATTCTCACGTATCTGCAATCGACCGCGCCGGAGCTCAGGGATCGCGTTCACCTCTATAAGGAAGAGACTCCGATTTTCGATGCCTATGAGATCGAGAACGAAATCGAAAAGACGCTCTCCTCGAAGATCTGGCTGAAGCAGGGCGGGTACATCGTTCTCGAGCAGGCGGAGGCTCTGGTCGCGATCGACGTGAACACCGGACGCTACACGGGCGAGAAGGACCAGGAAGAGACGATCGTCCGCACGAACCTGGAGGCGGCGAAGGAGATCGCCCGGCAGCTCCGGCTCCGCGACATCGGCGGAATCATCGTGATCGACTTCATCGACATGGAGAAGGAAGTGAACCGGGACAAGGTGCTCGAGGCCCTTCGGGAGGCGCTGAGAAGGGACCGCTCGCGGACGAAGGCTTTCCGCGTGAGCGAGCTCGGGCTCGTCGAGATGACGCGGCAGCGCGTTCGGCCGAGCCTGCTCCACTACTTCAGCGCGCCCTGCCCTCACTGCGGGGGAACGGGGAAGCGCCTTTCCCTGGCGACGCTCGCGGGGAAAGTCGAGAGGCTCCTCCGGCGCGTCTCGAGCTACTGCGACGAAAAGAAGATCGTGGTCAAGCTGAACCCGGAGCTCGCCGTGACCTTCCTGGAGGGAGGCGGGGGACGGCTCGAGGAGATCGAGAAGCGCTACCGGTTGAGCGTCGAGGTTCAGGACGATCCGGGCCTCACGCGCGAAGAGGTTCGGATCTTCGGAAAGCGCTCGGGGAGGGAGCTGACCGATCAGGTCGTCTTCTGACAGCGGGGCGGGGGCGACGCCGCCGCGGGCCGGAAGCGCCTTTTTTTCTGTTCTTCCCCCGCTTGACAAGAAGCGAGCGGGAGTGATATGAATCATCAAGTCATTTTCCGCCCGATCCGTGCGGGGGGCTCGGCGGGGCTTCCCGGTCGGGAAGGGAGCGAGAGGGGAATCGATCTTGTTCGCAATAGTCGAAAGCGGCGGCTGTCAGTTTCGCGTGGAGCCGGGGAGCGTGATCGAGGTTCCTCTTCTCCGGGCCGAGCCGGGGGAGAAGGTGCGCCTCGCGCGGGTGCTCCTCTTGGAAGCCGAGGACGGGTCGCGCACCGTCGGGAACCCGGTCGTCGAGAACGCGTCCGCGGAGGCCGAGGTCCTCGGACACGGCCGCGGGGAGAAGGTCCTCGCGCAGAAGTTCAAACGCCGCAAGGGGTATCGCAGGCTCCTCGGGCAGCGGGCCCGGCACACGAAGCTCCGGGTCCTTTCGATCGAGAGGTAGAGAGAAAACCAGCGCCGCCGGGTCGAGGCCGCGTTCGGGCGGCCGGCCGGAGCGGAGGCAGAGGATCGTTCGATGGCTCATAAGAAAGGCGTGGGAAGCTCCCGTAACGGGCGCGACAGCCAAGCGAAACGGCTCGGCGTGAAGCGCTTCGGCGGGGAGCGCGTCCTCGGTGGGGAGATCTTGGTTCGGCAGCGCGGAACGGCCATCTACCCGGGCCGCAACGTCGGTTGCGGGGTAGACCACACGCTGTTCGCGAAGATCGGCGGCATCGTGGAATACGTCCGGAAGGGACGCGACCGGAAGATCGTGAACGTTCTCGTCCCGGAGCCGGCTGAGTAGGGGGGTATGCTCCGACCGCCCGGTGTTCGGCCCGCTGCGGCTCGTTTTTGGAGAGGGGATCCGTATCCCCTCTCTCTCTTTTGGGGGGGAAGGGCATGACCGGCGAAAGCACTCGGATCGCGGCGGTCATTCCGGCCCGCATCGGGTCGACCCGGCTTCCGCGGAAGCCCCTCCAGCGGATCGGGGGACGAGAGATCGTCCTTCTCGTGTGCGACGCGGCCGCGGGGGCGCGCCTTGTCGGCGAGGTGGTCGCGGCGACCGACGATGAGGAGATCGCCGCCTGCGTCCGGGGCGGGGGATACCGGGCGGTGATGACGTCGCCGGAACACGCGACCGGAACCGATCGGGTGGCGGAAGCGGCGCGCTCGATCGAGGCCGACGTCGTGGTGAACGTGCAGGGAGACGAGCCGTTCCTTCCGCCGGCCGCGCTCGATCTCGTTCTGGAACCGATGATCGGGAACCCGCGTGTCGCGATGCGGACGCTCGTCGTCCCTCTCGAGGGGGAGGCGGATCTCGCGGATCCGAACACGGTGAAAGTGATCGCGAGCCGATCGGGGAGAGCGCTCGCCTTCTCTCGCGCGCCGATCCCGCACGAGTGGAATCCCGGGCCGATCGAACGCTGGAAGCACGTCGGCGTCTACGCATTCCGGCGCGAGGTCCTCTTCCGATTCGTGTCGCTCCCGCGCACGGATCTGGAGAAGAAGGAGGGGCTCGAGCAGCTCCGCGCCCTCGACCACGACATCCCGATCGAGGTCGCCTTCTGGCCGCGTGCGTTTCACGGGGTGGAAACCCCCGAGGACCTTGAGCGCGCCCGCGCGCTCTTTGCGGCTTCGCCCGGGACCGAACCGAGCCGCGACGGAAGAGGAGAGAAACCGGCATGACCCGCTACATCTTCGTGACCGGCGGCGTGGTCTCCTCGCTCGGGAAGGGGATCGTCGCCGCCTCGCTCGGGATGCTTCTCAAGGCGCGGGGACTCCGCGTGACCCTTCTCAAGCTCGATCCGTACATCAACGTCGATCCGGGAACGATGAATCCGTTTCAGCATGGAGAGGTCTTCGTGACCGACGACGGGGCGGAGACCGACCTCGATTTGGGGCACTACGAGCGCTTCACGGGGGAGAACCTCGGCCGGCACAACAACGCGACGACCGGACAGATCTACGACACCGTGATCTCCCGCGAGAGAAGGGGAGAGTATCTCGGCGTCACCGTGCAGGTCATCCCCCACATCACGAACGAGATCAAGCGGCGCATCGTCGATCTTGGGAGGCGCACGTCGGCCGACGTGGTCATCACCGAGATCGGCGGGACCGTCGGCGACATCGAGAGCCTGCCCTTCCTGGAGGCGATCCGCCAGCTCCGCCTCGAGTGCGGGCGCGAGGCGACCCTCTTCATGCACGTCACGCTCCTCCCGTATCTCACGACGTCGCAAGAGATGAAGACGAAGCCGACCCAGCACAGCGTCAAGGAGCTTCGCGAGATCGGAATCCAGGCGGACTTGCTCGTCTGCCGCACGAACCTGCCGATCGCCGAGGACGTGCGCGCGAAGATCGCGCTTTTCTGCAACGTCTCGGAGAAGAACGTGATCGAGGCGAGGGACGCCGCGTCGATCTACGAGGTCCCTCTCGCGCTCAACCGCGGAGGGCTCGACCGGCTCGTGATCGAGCAGTTCGGGCTCTCGCTCCCCGCGCCGGACCTCGAGGAATGGCGGCGGATGGTCGAGCGCGTGCACTCCCCCTCGACCGTCGTGCGGATCGCGGTGTGCGGGAAGTACGTGCATCTCGTCGATGCGTACAAGTCGGTGCACGAGGCGCTCGTCCACGCGGGGATCGCGAACGACGTTCGGGTGAAGAGCGTGTGGGTCGACTCGGAGAAGCTCGGGGATGAACAGGAACGGGCGGTGCTCGAGGAGTGCGACGGGATTCTCGTCCCCGGCGGGTTCGGGATTCGCGGGATCGAGGGGAAGGTGGCCGCGGTGCGGTTCGCGCGCACGAGGGGCGTCCCGTACCTCGGGCTCTGTCTCGGCCTCCAGGTCGCCGTGATCGAGTTCGCCCGGCACGTGTGCGGGCTCTCCGGCGCGACGAGCGGCGAGTTCGACGCGGACGCCGCGCACCGCGTGATCGATCTTCTCCCCGAGCAGAGGATGGTGGAGAACCTGGGGGCGACGATGCGGCTCGGTGCGAGCGAGGTTCTTCTCGCGCCGGGAAGTTCTGCGCGGGCTCTCTATGGGCACGAGACGATTCACGAGCGCCACAGACACCGCTACGAGGTGAACAACGAATACCGGGATCTTCTCGCGTCGAAGGGACTCCTCGTGAGCGGGAGGAGCGCCGATCGGGACCTCGTCGAGATCGTCGAGATCCCGGGCCATCCGTTCTTCATCGCCTGTCAGTTTCATCCGGAGTTTCGTTCGAGGCCGCTCGCGCCCGCTCCCCTCTTCGCCGGGTTCGTCCGGGCCGCGAGAGAACGGGCCGAGGCGCTGGCCGCGGCGAGGGAGGGAGAGCGATGAGCGCGCCGCGCGTCGTGCAGGTCGGGAGAGCGCGTTTCGGCGAAGGGGGGAAGCTCGCCCTCATCGCCGGGCCGTGCGTGATCGAGTCGGAAGAATTGACGCTCCGAACCGCGGAGGCGATCCGCCGGATCGCGGAGAAGCTCGGCATTCCATTTGTGTTCAAATCTTCGTACCGAAAGGACAACCGTTCCTCGGTCGAGTTCTACGAGGGCCCCGGCCTCGATGCGGGGCTCGCGGTTCTCGATCGGGTGAAGAGAGAGGTCGGCGTCCCCGTTCTCTCGGACGTCCACACGCCGGCGCAGGCGGCGCCGGCCGCGGAGGTCCTCGACGCCCTCCAGATCCCCGCCTATCTCTCGCAGCAGACGGAGCTTCTTCTCGCCGCCGCCCGGACGGGGAAGGCGATCAACATCAAGAAGGGACAGTTCGTCGCGCCGGAAGACCTCCTCCATTCGGTGCGGAAGGTGGAATCGACCGGGAACCGGAACATCCTCCTCACGGAGCGGGGATCCTGTTTCGGATACCGGACCCTCGTGGTCGACATGCGGTCGCTCGCGGTGCTTCGCGGGCACGGGTATCCGGCCGTGTTCGACGTCACGCACTCGGTGCGCGTTTACGGGAAACCGAGCGCGGACCCGGCCGGCGGAACGCCCGAGCACATCCCTCTTCTCGCGCGCGCGGGGGTCGCGGCCGGATGCGACGCTCTTTTCATCGAGACCCATCCGGATCCGGCGCGCGCGCTCTGTGACGCGGCGAGCATGCTCCCTCTCGCGCGTCTCGAGAAGCTCCTTGCGCAGCTTCTCCGCGTGCACGAGGCGAGTCGGGCGGAAGAAGCATGACCGGGGACAAGGGGCGCTTCGCGATCGAGCGCGCGCGGGCGGTCTTTCGGAGGGAAGCCGAGGCGATCCGCGAGCTTGAGGAGAGCGTGGGGCCCGCATTCGCGCGAGCGGTCGAGAGGATCCGGCGGGCGATCGTCCGGCCCGAGGATCCCGCGGGGACGCGGCTCGGAAAGATCGTGGTTACGGGGGTCGGCAAATCGGGCCTCGTGGCGCGGAAGATCGCGGCGACGTTCAACTCGACCGGGGCCACGGCTTTCTTCCTTCATCCGGTCGAGGCGGTCCACGGGGATCTCGGCGTGATCGAGCGCGAGGACGTCGTGATCATGGTCTCCCGCTCGGGGGCGAACGAGGAGCTGAAGCGGCTCGTCCCGTCGCTTCGCTTGCTCGGGGTCGGCCTCATCCTCATCACCGCCAAGCGGGACTCGGAGCTCGCGGGCGCGGCGGACGAGGTTCTTCTCATCGGCGACGGACCGGAGGCGTGCAGCCTCAACCTCGCGCCGACGGCGAGCGCCGTGGCGAGCATCGCGATGGGGGACGCGCTCGCGCTCACGCTCTTCGATCTTCGAGGTCTCAAGAGCGAGGACTTCGCGCGCTTCCATCCGAGCGGGGCGCTGGGGAAGAGGCTTCTCCTTCGCGTGCGCGACATCATGCACGCGGGGGACGCGATGCCGCTCGTCCGCGAGGACGCGAACATGAAGGACGCGCTTCTCGAGATCGTGGAGAAGCGTTTCGGAGCGACCGGCGTCGTGGATGCCGCGGGAGCCGTCTCGGGGATCGTGACCGACGGCGACCTGAAACGAATCCTGCTGAAGAAGCCGGACATCTTCTCGCTCGCGGTCGGCGAGGTGATGACGCGGAACCCGAAGACGATCGGGCCGGATGCTCTCGTCGCCGACGCCCTCCGGATCATGCACGCCAACCCGCAGGGGATCATCTCCTGTCTTCTTGTCGTGGATGCCTCCTCGAAGCCCTTGGGCTTCCTACACATGTACGATTGCCTTCGGAGCGGCGTGGGCTCGTAACCCGCATTGGCACAGCCCTTGCTTGACAGGCGCGCTTCGCTCGTCTATGGTGGCCGCGGAGAGCGGGGAAGACCGCGAGGGGACCAGTCGACGAGCGACGGATGCGAGGCGCCGGCGATGCGTGTGAAGGAATCCATCGCGTTTCACGGAGTGCGAGCGGCGATCGGCGCGGGGTCGATCCTTCCGCGGGCGGTCGGCGCGCGCCTCTTCGAGGCCGGCGGGGAGATCGTGCATCTTGTGGAGCGAAGAGGGCGGGAGCGGGCGCGGCGAAACCTGGCGTTCGTGTACGGAGATGCGCCGGGGGCGGAGCGGACGGCGCGGCGGGTGTATCGGGATCTCGGACGAAACGCGTACGACCTCGTGCGTTTGGAGAAGCTCGAGCGAGCGGATCTCGAAGCGCTCGTGGATCCTACGGGCATGAACCATCTGGAAAGGGCGCTCTCCTCGGGGCGCGGGGTGATCGGGATCACGGGGCACCTTGGGAATTGGGAGTTGATGGCTGCGTACCTCGGGCGGCGGGGGATTCGCCTCACCGCGCTCGCGGCGCGCCTCTTCGATCCGCGGCTCGACGCGTGGCTCGTCCGAATGCGCGCGCGGCACGGAGTGGCGTCGCTCCTCCGTTCGGAGCCGGCGTGTCTTCGGCGCGCGATCCGGGTTCTGAGGGGCGGGGAGATGCTCGGGGTCTTGATGGACCTTCGCTGCCGGCGGGAAGGGATCGTGACCGACTTCCTCGGGCGGCCCGCTCGGATGGAGATCGGGCCGGTGCGTCTCGCGGCGCGGACGGGGGCGGTCCTCGTCCCGATGGGATGTTGGAGGATCGAGGGGGGGCGTTACCGAGTCGCGATCGAGCGCTCGATCGAGCCCCCCTCGTCCTTTGCGTCTCAAACGGTTCTGGAGGAGACCGCAACGGAATGTCTACGCGTTCTCGAATGCTTCATTCGCGGGGCGCCGACCCAGTGGGTCTGGATGCACGACCGATGGGCGCTCGAAACTGCCTGACCGCGCTTCTCGGGACCGCGCTTCTCCTCGCGGCGTGCGGGGAAAAGAGCGTCGATCGGCCGGAGGGGATCGACTCGGCCCCTCTCGCGGCCCAAGAGACGAGGGTCCGAAATTGGGTCGAATACCGGGAAAATCGGAAAAGCTGGGTCTTTCGAGGCGATGTCGTTCGGCTGTTCGAGGAGCCGAAAAGGGTTGAGTCCGAGGGAGTTGTGGTCGATTTCTATGATAGGGAAGAGAAGTACCTCTCCACCCTGACCGCGGAGCGCGGGAGGATCGACCGGAAGACGACCGACATGGAGGTCGAGGGGAACGTCATCGTGACGAACCGGGACGGGGCCCGGCTCGAAACCGAGTGGATCCGCTGGGACAACAAGGAAGAGATCATCTATACGGACGCCTTCGTGACGCTTGCCGAGGGAAGGAAGAGGATCACTGGGTACGGGCTTCGAACCGATCCCGGCCTCAAGAACGCGGAGATCAAGCGGGATGTCGTTGCGTTCACCGTGGAGGCGCCCGATGAGCGCTGATGCTCGAAGCCCGAAGGAATGGAGAAGCCTCCGGACGGAGGGGCTCGTCAAGGAGTACAAGGGCCGGCGCGTGGTCGGGGGCGTCTCGATCGAGGTCGGCCGCGGCGAGGTCGTCGGGCTTCTTGGCCCGAACGGGGCGGGAAAGACGACGACGTTCTACATGATCGTGGGCATGATCCGGCCGAACGACGGGAGGATTTATCTCGACGCGGAGGACGTCACGGCGCGGCCGATGTACCAGCGGGCGCGGATGGGCATCGGCTACCTCTCGCAGGAGTCGTCCATCTTCCGGAAGCTGACGGTCGAGGAAAACCTCCTCGCCATCCTCGAAACCCTCCCTCTTTCGAAAGCGGAACGGAAGCGGAAGGCGGAAGGGCTGATGGAGGAGCTCGGGATCGGATCGCTCGCGCGCTCGAAGGCCTACACGCTCTCGGGAGGGGAGAGGAGGCGCGCGGAGATCAGCCGGGCGCTGACGACTGATCCGGCCTTCCTCCTTCTGGACGAGCCGTTCGCGGGGATTGACCCGATCGCGGTCCAGGACGTGCAGGAGATCGTCGCGAGCCTGAGGGATCGGGGAATCGGCGTCTTGATCACCGATCACAACGTGCGGGAGACCCTCTCGATCACGAATCGTGCATACATTCTCTATGAGGGGAAGGTGCTCCTTTCGGGAAGCGCGAAGGAGTTGGCGGACAATCCCGAGGCGCGCGAGATCTACCTCGGGGAGAGGTTCCGTTTGTAACGCCGTCCGGAGGCGGGTGAAGAAGGAAGACGAGCGATGGAGATGAAAGCGGGTCTCCAGCTTCGCATGCTGCAAACGCAGAAGCTCGTGATGACCCCCCAGCTCCAGCAGGCGCTGCGGCTTCTGCAGATGCCCACGCTCGAGCTCCAGCTCGTTCTGAAGCAGGAGCTCCTCCAGAACCCGCTGCTCGAGGAGATCGAGGATCTCGTCGAGGAGGAGGAGACGCTCGAGCGGGAGGCGGACCCGCGTGAGGAGAAGGAGAAGGTCCCTGAAGCGGAGGCGGAAGCCGGGGCGGAAGGGGACGGCCGCGGCGAGATCGATTGGGACGAGTACTTCCACAACCCGCAAGAGTACAGTTACTTTCGGCGGAACGAGGGAGAGTCGAGCGAGGACTACTACGAGCGCGTCCCCTCGACGACCGTTCGCCTCTCCGAGCATCTCTTGTCGCAACTTCGGATCGCGACGAACGAGGATGATCTGCTCCGCATCGGAGAGTTTCTGGTAGGCAGCCTCGACGAGCGGGGTTACCTCACGATGACGGCGGAGCAGGTGGCGGAGAGCGTCGGCGCTTCGCAAGAGCGCGTCGCGGAGGCCGTCCGCCTTCTTCAAACGTTCGATCCGGCGGGCGTGGGGGCGCGCGACCTCCGCGAGTGTCTCCTTCTCCAGCTCCGGCAGAGCGGGAAGGAAGGCACGACCGCTTACCGGATCGTCGACGAGCATTTCGATGCGTTCGTGCAGAATAAGTATCTCGATCTCGCGAAGAGACTGAAGACGACGCCGCGCGAGATCCAGAACGCTTCAGCCGAGATCGGGAAGTTGAGCCCGCGTCCGGGGATCCTTTACTCGGACGAGGAGCCGCGCTACATCGTGCCGGACCTCGTCGTCGATCGGGTGGACGACGAATACGTCGTCTACCTGAACGACGTCCACGTGCCGCGCCTCCGCATCTCGAAGGCGTACGAGAACATGCTCGTCTCGCAGGGAGACGCGGCGGAGGGTGAGGCGCGCGAGTTCATCCGCGAGAAGCTGACCGCCGCGAACCAGCTGATCAACACGATCGAGCGCCGCCGCCGCACGATGATCAAGGTGATGAAGGCGATCGTCGAGCACCAGCGCGAGTTCTTCGACCGCGGGATCCGCTTCCTGAAGCCCCTCACGCTCCAGCAGGTCGCGGAGCAGATCGGCGTGCACGAATCGACGGTGAGCCGCGTCACCTCGAGCAAGTACGTCCAGACGCCGCGAGGGGTCTACGAGCTCAAGTATTTCTTCTCCTCGAGCATCCGCTCGGAGTCGGGCGAGGACGCGTCCGCGAAGCGCGTGAAGGACCGCGTGCGCGAGCTCGTCGAGAACGAGGACCGGAAGAGGCCGCTCAGCGATCAGAAGATCGTCGAGCTCCTCAAGAAGGAAGGTCTCCTCATCGCCCGTAGAACCGTCGCGAAGTACCGGGAGCAGATGGGGATTCTGGCCGCCCGCTATCGAAAGGAATTCTGAACGGGGGGATCGGGAAAGGGAAAGGAGAGCGGTGATGAAGGTCTCGATCACGGCCCGGCATTTTGATCTGACGGAAGGGCTTCGGAAGCACGCCGAGGGGAAGCTCGATCGCCTCTCCAAGTACGGGCTGCCGCTCCAGGAAGCCCACATCGTTCTCGCCGTCGAGAAGCACCGGCACAAGGCCGAGGTGACCGTTCACGGAAACGGGTTTCGGCTGACCGGAGCTTCGGAGTCGGACGACATGTACGCATCCGTCGATCAGGCGGCCCAGAAGCTGGAGACGCAGGTCCAGCGGCGCAAGGGGAAGGTCCTCAGTCGGAAGCAGAAGGAGCGTCGCGCGCCGGCCCCTCGCGTTCAGGTCGTGAGCTCCGAAGGAGCCGAGGAAGAGGAGGAGAACCTCCGCGTCCTCCGTTCGGACGAGGAGGCCGCCCCCTCCCTCACGGTCGAGGAGGCGATCCGCCGTCTCCGGGAGGCCGAGGAGGATTACGTGCTCTTCATGAATCCGGTGTCCGAGCGGCTGACCGTCGTTCTCAGGCGGAAGGACGGCGACTACGGCGTGATCGAGGTCTAGCGGCGGATGAGGGGCATTTCCGTTCAACGCTTCTTCGACGAGAAGAAGGACGAGTTCCAGCTCGAGGCGCTCACCGAGAGCCTCGCATCGGCTCGCCCGATCACGGTGAGCGATGTCAACCGGCCGGGACTCGCGCTCGCCGGCTTCACAGGGAACTTCCTCGCCGATCGGATCCAGATTCTGGGCGAGACGGAAATGCTCTTCCTCGAGACGCTCGAGGAAAGAGAGCGGATCCGAGCGATCGATCGTCTCTTTGACCACGACCTTCCGTGCGTGATCGTGGCGAAGGGCCTCGAGTTTCCTTCGTATCTTGTCGAGCGGGGGACACGCGCGGGCGTTCCGATTCTCCGGACTCCGTTTTCGACCACTCCCTTTATCCATCAACTGACGGAGTACCTCGAGCGGGTGTTCGCGCCGCGCACGCACATCCACGGAAGCCTCGTCGACGTGTACGGCGTGGGTCTTCTCCTCACGGGGGAAAGCGGGATCGGCAAGAGCGAGTGCGCGCTCGATCTCGTCGAACGGGGGCACCGGCTGGTCGCGGACGACCTGGTGATCGTGACCCGGCGGAGAAGCGAGCTGACCGGCGAGGCGAGCGAGCGCCTCCGCGACCACATGGAGATCCGCGGGATCGGCATCATCGACGTCGGCCGGATGTTCGGGATCCGCGCGGTCGCGCGGCGGAAGGAGATCTCCGTGGAGGTCCGGCTGAAGGAGTGGGCGGGAGACGTCGATTACGACCGGCTGGGCCTTGAGGAGAAGATGACGACCGTTCTGGGCATGAAGATCCCGGTCGTGACGATTCCCATCATCCCGGGGAAGAACATTACGGTGCTGGTGGAAGTCGTCGCGATGAACCACCTGCTTCGCGTGCACGGGATCCGTCCGGCGGCACTCCTGAACGACAGCCTGATCCACGCGATGAAGCGTCCGGAGGGGAGCGGGGAGTAGGTCCGCGGCGGTTGGCCGAGAGGATGCGAGCGATGACCGAGCAGACGGTGCTCGTCCGGAACAAGCTCGGGATCCACGTGCGGCCGGCGGAGCGGATCGCTCAAACGGCGAATCGGTTCGTCTCGAAGATCGCGCTGAAGAACGGCGAGTGCCGCGTGAACGCAAAGAGCATCCTCGGGATCTTAGCGCTCGAGGCGGGACTCGGCACGGAGGTCACGGTCGTCGCGGACGGTCCCGACGAACGCGAGGCGAGCTCGGCGGTCGCTGCCCTCTTCGACGCGGGGTTCGGGGAGGAGCTTGGAGAGACGTGAAAGGACGCAGTTCGGCGGGAAGACGGAAGACGCGGAAGGGCCAGGTGCAGATGCGCGGGCTGCCGGTCTCGCCGGGGATCGCCGTGGGAGAAGTGTTCGTTCTCGATGCGCGCGACCTCGAAATCGACGAAGTGCGGATCGCGCCCGAAGAGATCGAGAAGGAAGAGAGACGGCTCCTCGATGCGATCGCGGAGACGCGGGATGAAGTTCTCAAGATACGGACCCGCTATCGCTCGGTCGTCGGCGAGGATCTCGTCCGCGTGTTCGACGCCCAGATTCTGCTCCTCGAGGACGAGGCGGTCGTCGACGCCGCGCTCGCCGAGATTCGGGAGGAGAGGCGGAGCGCGGCCGCGGCGGCGCATCATGCGTTCGCGCGCGCGATCGAGACCCTGAGCCGCACGGAAAACGAATATCTCCGCGACCGCGCGGAGGATCTGAAGGACGTCCGGCGCCGCCTTCTTCACCATCTCGCCGGAGGCCGGCGCCGCTCGTTCGCTCACATCGACAAGAACGTGATCCTGGTCGCCGACGATCTCACTCCGTCGGAGACCGTGCAGCTTCCGCGCGGGAAGGTGAAAGGGTTCGCGACGCGGCAGGGAGGGCGCACCTCGCATACGGCGATCATGGCCCGATCTCTTCAGATCCCCGCCGTCGTCGGTGTCGAGGGGATTCTCGAGGAAGCGGACCACCGGGATCGGATCATCGTTGACGGGAGCGAAGGGCTCGTCGTCCTCCGTCCCGAGGCGGAACTGCTTCGCGGGGCGAAAAGCCGCCAGCGGCGATACATGGAGGTCTCGCGCGAGCGCCTTCGTCTTCGCGATCTTCCGTCGGTCACTCGGGATGGGGTGGAGATCCGCCTCTTCGCCAACGTGGACGTTCCGGAGGAGGTCCCGCTCGCGATCGAGAACCGCGCGCGCGGGATCGGGCTCTTCCGAACCGAGTTTCTCTATTTCCGCGATGTCGAAATCGCGCGCGAGGAGGCGCAGACGACGATCTACCGCAAGATCCTCCGGCGCGTCTCGCCGGATCCGGTCGTGTTCCGCACTCTCGACGTGGGAGGGGACAAGGTTCTCGATCCTCTCTCGGCGCCGAGGGAGCCGAACCCGATGCTCGGCTGGCGCGGGATCCGCATCTCGCTCGATCTCCGCGATCTCTTCCGTGTGCAGGTGCGCTCCCTCTTGCGCGCGTCGACCGTCGGGAACCTCTCGATTCTGCTCCCGATGATCTCGACGCTCGAGGAGGTGCTCGATGCGAAGCGCCTGATCGCCGAGGCGCGCGAGGAGGTTCGCCTCGAAGGAGTGCGGCTTCCTGAGAAGGTCCGCGTCGGCGCGATGATCGAGACTCCGGGGGCGGTCTTCCTCGCGCCGCACATCGCGCGCGAGGTCGATTTCTTCAGCATCGGAACGAACGATCTGATCCAGTACAGCCTCGCCGTCGATCGGGACAACGTCAAGGTCGCCCACCTCTTCGATCCCTTCCATCCGGCGGTGAGCAGCCTGGTGAAACTTGTGCTCGACGCGGCGCGCGACGCGGGGATCCCCGTCTCGATCTGCGGCGAGATGGCCGGCGAGCCGCTCTGCGCGATTCTCCTCATCGGCCTCGGGGCGCGCGAGCTTTCGGTCCACCCGTACCTCATCCTGGAGCTGAAGCGGATCTTCTCCCTGATGGAGTCGGGCGAGGCGCGCGCGCTGGCGGAGGAAGTCCTCCGGATGCCCTCGGCGCGCCGCGTGCGGGAGGCGGCCGAGCAATTCCTTCATGAACTGGAGGTTCGAGGAGAAAGGGAGAAGGGATGAAGGAATTGCGGGTTCTCCAAGAGCGCCACGACCGCGCCGGCATGTACGAGCGGATCCGCGATCTTCCGGAGCAGATCGAGGACGCGGTCGCGCGATTCCGCACAGCCGGCGCGGAGCCGGACGGGACGGGACTTCGGAACGTGCTCCTTCTCGGGATGGGGGGGTCGGCGATCGGGGGGGAGATCGCGGCCACTCTTCTCCGGCCGAGGGCGGGGATCCCCGCGCTCGTCGTGCGCGGTCCGGAGGTGCCCGCGTGGTGCGGTCCCGACACGCTCGCCGTAGCGGCGAGCTACTCGGGAAACACCGAAGAGACGCTCGCGGCGGTGGAGCGCGCTCTTGAGAGGGGGGCGCGGCTCGCGGTCGTTGCGTCGGGGGGGGAGCTTCT
>JAGUYC010000203.1 GCA_020061515.1 Gemmatimonadota bacterium | reverse complement strand
CGCGCAAGGTCGAGAAGAAGGCGCGCGTCGGCGGCGGAGCACGGCTCGGGGAGCGCGATCCGCGCCGGGGGAAGCCCGGCGAGAACGCGATCGAGAGCGCGCTCTCTCTCCGACGGCTCTCCCTCGAACGGAACCCCGAGAACGAACCCACCGTGATCCTCCGCGGGCTTCTCGCCGAGAAGGACGGCGAGCTCCTTCCGATCGGCGAGAAGACGAAGGAACCCGCCGAGAAGAAGGCGCCGGGCGGAAGGCGTCTCCGCGACGAGGAGAAGGATGCCCGAGGGGGCGGCGAGCATCGACTCGATCCGCGCGGGGGAGAGGTTCGCCTCCGCGAGGGCGGGGGCGGGCCCGCGCCTTCTGAGGAAGAGGACCTCTTCCTCCGATCCGCTCGACGGGCGATAGAAACCCTCTCCGCACCGGATCTCCTCCTTCCCCTCCAGCGCGCGCCGGAGAGCGGCGAGGTCATCGGGGCGAAGGGTTCCGGAGAGCGCGCGGAGCACGCGGTGCGCGCGGAGAAGAAGAGGCGCCTGCCCCGCCGCGAGAAGGACGCCGTCCGCGCCCCCTTCCTCCGCCTCGCGAAGGATCTCCTCGAGGCCGGGAAGCTCCGCGTTCCGCGAGAGATCCTCCTCGAGACTCGAGAAGAGGCGCCGGAGCGCTTCCCCCTTCTCTTGCTTCTCGCGTACCGTCTTCTCGCGTGAACCTTCCGATCCGGCGGAGGGGAGCGCCTCGCCGATCTCGTCCATCCGGCGCGCCGCCTCGAGAAGAAGGTTCTCCGTGCTCTCCTCGATGCGCCGCTTCTCGTGAACTTCCTCCTGCCGAAAACGGAAGCCCCCCTCGCGGATTCGGAAGAGGGAAAGCGCGACGTCGCGCCCTTCGATTCCGCGGCTCTCGTCGAGCGCGTTCACGATCTCCCCGCCGCGGAAGAAAAGGCGCGAGACGCCGCCGCGATGGAAGAGAGCGAGCGTCCCGCTCTTCGCGTTGAGGAGAAGAAACTGGCAGAAGTCGAGGAGGCTCACCACCTGGAGCGATCCGATGAGATCGTTCGGGCCGGCGGCGGGGCGGGACGCGTCGGGGCGCCCGTTCACGAGCGGCTCCCTTTCGCGGGGGCGGTTTCCTTGAGGTAGGGACGAATCGCGTCCTTCTCGTTCGCGAAGAAATAGCCGTCCTGCGGGCTCACCAAACCCTCGCGGACGAGGCGGACGATCTCCTCGTCGAGGCGCTGCATCCCTTCCTTCTTCCCGATCTGCATAAGGGACGGAATCTGGAAGGTCTTCCGGTCGCGGACCAGGGTCGCGATCGCCTTGGTGGCGACGAGGATCTCGACGACCGGGAGGCGGCCCTTTCCGTCCGCGCGGGGGATGAGCTTCTGCGCGATCACCCCGCGGAGCCCCTCGCTCAGCATGACGCGCACTTGATCCTGCTGGTCGGCGGGGAAGGCGTCGATGATCCGGTCGACGGTCTGCGGCGCGCTCGTCGTGTGCAGCGTTCCGAAGACGAGCTGTCCGGTCTCCGCGGCGGTGAGGGCGAGGTGGATCGTCTCGAGGTCGCGCATCTCGCCGACGAGAAGGATGTTCGGGTCCTCGCGGAGCGCGGCTCGGAGCGCCCGCGGGAAGGAGCGCGCGTTCCGGCCGACCTCCCGCTGGTTCACGAGCGACTGCTTGTTCGGATGGATGTACTCGATCGGATCCTCGATCGTGAGGATGTGCTTCCGCCGGGTCTGGTTGATGTGGTCGATGAGGGCGGCGAGCGTGGTCGATTTCCCGCTCCCGGGAGGCCCCGTCACGACGACGAGCCCCTTCACCTGGTCGCAAAACTCCTTGATGGACGAAGGAAGTCCGAGCTCCTCGACCGAGAGGATCCGGTTCGGCAAGAGGCGGAACGCGCCGGCGATCCCCCGGTGCTGCCGATAGACGTTGCAGCGGAGGCGGACGACCCCGGGGACCTCGTAGGCGAAATCGACGTCCCCTTGCGTCTCGATCTCCTCCTTTTGCGCGTCGGTGAGGATCTCCCCGAGAAGGGCGTTCGCAAGGTCCGGCGTGAGCTCCGCGTAGTCGATCGGGCGGAGCTCCCCCTGGATGCGGAGCATCGGGCGTGCCCCGGTCACCATGTGGAGGTCCGAGGCCCCGTTCTCCATGACCATGCGGAAGATGGCGTCGATCCGCGCCACGCGGCGTTCCCCCCTTCTCCCCGCTTATCGGCCCCCCGCGGGGGGGGATGAGCGGATCCGGCGCTCCCCGCCGGGCGCCCGACGGCCTGCTTTCGAGGGGCATGCGCGCAGATTGCGGTGGACGAATGCCCTCGAAATGCCGATATTCCGGCCAAGTGCTCCGGAAATCCGGCGCACTTTGACCGACCCGTCAACCCGCAACCCGCGGGGCCGCGCGAGGCTTCGGGGCCGCGCGAGGGGAGAAGGAAAGGCGATGACGAAGCAGGCGATCCTCCGGCTCGCGAAGAAGGAGAACGTCCGGTTTCTCCGGCTCATGTTCACCGACATCCACGGGGTCAACAAGAACGTCGAGGTCCCGGAGAGCCAGTTCGAGAAGGCGCTCGACGGCATGATCCTCTTCGACGGCTCCTCGATCGAGGGGTTCTCGCGGATCGAGGAGTCGGACATGATCTTGAAACCCGACCTCGGCACGTTCCGAATCTTCCCGTGGCGCGAGCAATCGGATTGGCGGACCGCGCGGCTCATCTCGGACGTCGCGTATCCGGACGGGCGTCCTTTTCCCGGTTGTCCGCGGAGCGCCTTGAAGCGCGTCGTCGCCGAGGCGGATGCGCTCGGGTACACGATGATGGTCGGCCCGGAGGCGGAGTTCTTCCTCCTCGAGCGGAACGATCGGGGAGAGGTCCGGCACGCCACGCACGACGCGGCCGGCTACTTCGATCTTGTCCCGGTCGATCGGGGGGAGGAGGTGCGGCGCGACATCGTCGAGTACTTGGAGAAGACCGGGTTCGAGGTGGAGGCGGCCCATCACGAGGTGGCGCCGGGGCAACACGAGATCGATTTCCGCTACGCGGACGCGGTGACGACCGCGGACAACATCACGACCTTCCGCTTCGTGGTCCGCAAGGCGGCGAACGCGCACAACATGCACGCGACCTTCATGCCGAAACCGTTCTTCGGGGTCAACGGATCGGGGATGCACGTGCACCAGTCCCTCTTCAGGGGGAAGACGAACACGTTCTACGCGAAGGGGAAGCCGTATCAGCTCTCGGAGACCGCGCTCCACTACATCGGCGGGCTCCTCCGCCACGCGCGTGGCTTCGCGGCGATCACGAACCCGCTCGTGAACTCCTACAAGAGGCTCGTCCCCGGTTATGAGGCGCCGACGAACGTCACGTGGTCGGAGAAGAACCGCTCTCCCCTCGTGCGCGTCCCGGACCGGCGGGGGATCGGGACCCGCGTCGAGCTCCGCTGCCCGGACCCGAGCGCGAACCCGTACCTCGCCCTCGCGGTCATGCTGAAGGCGGGCCTCGACGGGATCGCGAAGAAGATCGATCCGGGCCCTCCGGTGAACAAAAACATCTACCGGATGAGCCAGCGCGAAAGAAAGCGCCTCAAGATCACCGAGCTTCCGGCGGATCTCTCGGAGGCGCTCGACGCGATGGAGAAGGACCCGGTGATCCTCGACGCGCTCGGGCCGCACATCGCGCGCCACTACATCGAGGCGAAGCGGGCGGTCTGGGAAGAGTACTCCGCGCAGGTCCACGCGTGGGAGGTCGAGCGCTACTTGAACGTGTACTAGATCTTCGGGGACGTAGTTCCGTACGTTGCGGTTGGAAAGTCCAGAACGACGTCCCCAACCTACAGCGCAACGTACGGAACTACGTCCCCGATCTCCGCCGTTGCCGGACCCCGTCGCACGCGGTATACTCTTGGTGTTCCAAGGAGACCGAGCGGTCCTTCGCGCGGTCTCCCCGTTCGTTCGGGAGGAGGGGAGGCGTCATGAAGAAGACGAGCTGTTCATCCTGCGGGAACCCGCTTCAGGGAATCGAGAGCTTCTGCCCCCGGTGCGGCCAGGCGCTCTCCGGAGAGAAGGTCGGCCGCCGGGGCGATCCGGAGGCTCCGCGCTGGCTGGAGATCGAGTTCCAGAAGAGCCACTCGCCGAGCTATGCCGCGGCGCTCGAGCTTTGCCGGACGAACCCGAACTATCGGACGGAAGAGCGGGACGGCCTCACGATCCATCGGGCCGGATTCCGCGCCGCCGACTCGGGCGCGTTTCTCCGGCTCGCGAACCTCGTGCGGGGATGGAAGTCGTTCCGGCTGTACGTGAACGGGAGAGAGGAGTCGTGGCGGTCGTTCTTCTACGGCGGCTACTACTGCTACGAGGACCGGCAGTCGAGCCTGAACCCGAACCAGTATTGTTTCGGGGAAAGTTGTGAATGGTTCAACTGGTGGGGATGCCACCGGCTCGGCTTCGGTTTCTACAACGAGGACGACTGGATGCGCTCGGGCCACATGACCGAGGACGAGGTCTTCGTCCTCGACAAGGATCGGCTGCGGCGACTCCTCCTCTCGCGGCTCCGGAGCCATGCGTTTTGCCCGATCATCAACCGGAAGGCGATCCTCGAGAGGATCGAGCTTCTCCCGGACCGGATCGACCCGCGGGGGAATCCGGACTGGGAGTACTACTACCTGGATTGGCGCGAGGATCCGAACACGCCCCCCGCGGCGGCGGTTCCGATCTGCCAGCAGACCTCCTCGCTCGTCACGCGCATGGTTCCCCCCGACGTCGAGATCCCGAGCCCGCCGGACCGGGGGGCGTGGGCTCCGGGCGGGGAGATGCCGGGATTCGGTCCCGAGGACTTCTAGCCTGGATTGTGCACTCGTTTCCTGCTGCGGACGCGGATCGCGGCCTTCGAGGCCTTCCTTCCGTCGTCGCTTCCTCAGCGTAGCTCCGGGGCTACGCTTCCGGGAGCGGCTCGTCCAGGTCGGCCTCTCGGCACGCGCTCCGCGTCCTCGCGACGAAAACGCGTGCACAACCCAGGCTCGCCCTCTCCCTTGCGCGACCTTCCCTCCCTTCTTCCCCCGTCAAGCGCGGCGCCTTCTCCGCCGATGAGAGGAGGAGGAGGTGTCGTATGCATCGAATGGATCTTCGCGGCTCGAGGGGAATCTTCGCGCTTCTCGTGTTTCTCTGCTCGGGGAGCGTTTCGGCGCAAACGGATGTCGTCGCGGCGGGCTGCGTCTCGGGCGAGGTGACGGCGGAGCCGGCCGACGAGAAGCTCGGCGACTGGGAGTACACGCTCTCCGTCTCGTGGGCGACGGGAGCCCCGCAGGCGCTCTCCCATCTCGATCTCCTTCTCGGTCTCTCCGCGTGCGGGTGCGTCTGCTCCGAGTTCTCCTTCGGGGCGGCGGACACCGCGGGGACCTCGGACGGAACCTCGCGCGGCCGCCGCTGCACCGTCTTCTACGCGGCGGAGTTCGAGTGCAAGGGAGATCCGAGCATTCCGGGGGACGAAGGCCCGATCGTCAAGTTCGAGCCTCTCCGCGGAACGTGCGAGCCGGGGCCGACGGGGAGCGGCGTCTTCGTCTTCTATTCGGACTGGCCACCCGCGGAGATCGCGAAACCGTTCAATGGTTTGCTCATCAAGTACGGCACGCGGTCGTGCTCGGGACCTCTCGCCGGGGTCCTTCCGACCTGCCGCTGCGCGACCGCGACCGAGTCCACCTCCTGGGGCGGCGTGAAGCGGATGTTCCGGTAGCGGGCGAAGCGCGCATCATCCGGCCGAGGGGGACGCGCGGGGGCTCTCTCTTCGCTTCCTACTCCCTCCGGAGCGCCTCGATCGGGTCCATGCGGGCGGCGCGGTTCGCGGGAACGATCCCGAAGATGAGGCCGATCGCCGCGGAGAAGAGAAGCGCGACCACGATCCAGAAGACCGAGACGCCGAGCGGGAAGCCGGTCGCGCGCGCGATCGCGGAGGCGAGGAGGAGCCCTCCGCCGACGCCGAGCACGCCTCCGAGCGCGGTGAGGGTCGCCGACTCGACGAGGAACTGAAAGAGCACGTCCCGCCGCCGGGCGCCGACCGACATGCGAAGCCCCACCTCGCGCGTCCGCTCGGCGACCGAGATCAGCATGATGTTCATCACGCCGATCCCGCCGACGAGAAGCCCGATCGAAGAGATCGCGACGAGAACCAGCGCGATCGCGCCGGTGATCTTCCCGATCATCTCGGAGAACGCCGCGGAGGTCGTGATGTCGAAGTCGTTCTTCTCTCCCGGCCGAAGGCCGCGATGCACGCGCATCGCGTGGACCAGCTCCTCCCGCGCCTCCTCGAGCGTGCGCCCCGGGGCCGGAGAGACGACGAGGTACCCTTCGTCCCATCGCGAGAGAAGATCCCTCGCGTAGGTCGTGTACGGAACGACCGCGTATCCCTCGCCGAGCTGCCCCATGATATGCCGTCTCTCCTCGAACGTGCCGATCACTTCATACACGAACTTTCCGACACGAACCGTCTTCCCGATCGGGTCCTCGTGCGGGAAGAGATCCTTGGCCGGGCCGTAGGCGAGGACGATGATCGAGCGCCTCCGATCGACCTCGGCTTGCGTAAGAAAGCGCCCGTGCTCGACCGGAAGGTCGTGCACGTGGACGAAGGCGGGCGTGCATCCGATGATCTTGAGCGGCTGCGTGTGCTCCGCGCCGCGCTCCAGCACGCGGAGCCTTCCGTCCGGGTCGTATCGGAAATCGATCCAGGAGACCGAGCCGGCGAGGCGGCGCACCGCCTCCGCGGCGCCGGGGTCGAGCCTTCTTCTCCGCTGCACGTCCTCCTCGCGCGGGTTCTCCTTCATGAGATCGAAGCGGCTCACCATGAGGAAGGGACGGTCCGCGCCCGCCATGTCGTGCTCGATCTGCGTGCCGAGCCCGACGAGGATCGTGACGACCGCGAGGATCGCCGCGATCCCGATCGCGACCCCGAGGATGAGAAGCCCGGAGCGGAGACGGCGCGTGGCGATCGTGCGGAACGCCTGGCGGACGTTCTCGGCGAAGAGAACGCCGCGCGCGGGTCCCTCGCGCCGCGGGTCACTCATGGCGAAGCGCCTCCACCGGATCGAGCCGCGCCGCCCGGTTCGCCGGGTAGGTGCCGAAGACGATCCCGATCACGAACGTGACGCCGAGCCCCGCCGCGATCGCCCATCCCTTGATCGCGTAAGGAACCGGCGTGAGCGCGGAGATGAGCGCCGCGATGGAGAAGCCGAGAAGAACCCCGGTCGCTCCGCCGACGAGGGAGAGCGTGACCGATTCCGCGAGGAACTGCGCGAGGATGTTCCGCCGCGTCGCGCCGAGCGCCTTCCGAACGCCGATCTCCCGCGTCCTTTCGGTGACCGCGACGAGCATCACGTTCATGAGGACGACCCCTCCCACGACGAGCGCGATCGAGACGAGCGCGACGAGCGCCCGGAAGATCGCGTGCGAGATCTTTCCCCAGAGATCGAGGATCCGCTCCGACGTGAGCACGGCGAAGTCGTCCGTCTCGGCCGGTTTCAAGCGGTGAAGGACGCGCATCGCGAAGCGGATCTCGCCGATCAGACGCTCGACCGAATCGGGGTCGGGCGCGCGGAACTTGAATGCGATCGACTCCTCTCCGCCGAACGTCTTCCGATAGGTCGTGATCGGGATGATCGCGAAGCGGTTCCGGCTCTCGCCGAGCTGCGAGGAGCGGGGCGCGCCGACGCCGATCACGCGGAAATGCCGGCCGGCGGTTTTGAACGTGCGCCCGAGCGGATCCTCGTTCGGCCAGAGGCTCTCCGCGATCTCGCTCCCGATCACCGCGACCGCCCGGCCTCTTCGCACTTCGAGCGGGGAGAGGCTCCTCCCGTCGGCGATCACGAGGTTCTCGATCGACGCGAACGACTCGGTTCTTCCTTGAAGGTTCACGTTTCGGACGCCGCGGTCGCCGGCGCGCACGGAGACCCGCCGGTCGACCGTCGCATCGCGCGCGATCGACGTCTCGACCCGCTCCGAAAGATACGCGTAGTCCTCAAGGTCGAGCACCGGGTTCCTGCGGATCGCCTGGAGGAACGCGTCGAAGTCGGTGAGGAGCTCGAAGAAATCGAAGCGGCTCACGGTGACCACGTTCGATCCCTCGGCGGCGATCTCCTCGCGCGCGTACGTGTCGATCCCCGCGAGGAGCGAGACGACGGCGATCACCGCCATGGTCCCCACGATGTTGCCGAGCAGCGTCAGGAAGGTGCGGAGCTTGTTCTCGCGAAGCGCGGCGAGCGCGATCCGGATCCCCTCGAGGGTCACTTCTTCTTCTTCTTCTCTTTGTCTTTCTTCTCGGCGATGCGCACCCGATCCTCGTCCTCGAGATCGCGGATCGCCTCGAAGCCGCCGGAGACGACCGTGTCTTCCTCGGAGAGACCGGAGAGGACCTCGAAGAAGCGGTCGCCCGCGATCCCGGTCTCGGTCGGAACGAAATGGGCGCGCCCGCCGCGCACGACGAACACGCCTTCCTTCTCCTCTTCGCGGCGGCGCACGGTCGGGTCGTCGTCGAGGATCTCGGGCGTTTCGCTCTCCTCGCCCTCGTCGATCCGCCGGATCGTGAGCGACTGCATCGGAACGGAGAGCGCGTTCTCCCTCTCCGCCACGACGATGTCCGCCGTCGCGGAGAGGCCGGGCTTCGCTCCGGGGACCGGATCCAGAAGCGTGACGACCACCTTGAAGTCGACCGACTCGCTCGCCTGAAGGGAGCGGATCGCGCTGTTCCCGATCTCGGTGACCGATCCCTCGAAGCGTTCGTTCGGGTACGAGTCGATCGCGACGAAGGCCCGCATGCCGAGGCGGAGCTCGACGACGTCCGTCTCGTCCACCTCCACCTCCGCCTCGAGCTCCGAGAGGTCGGCGATGGTGAGAAGCACCGTCCCCGGGTTGTTCATCGTTCCGACGATCGCCGTCTCCCCCTTCTCGACGTTCAGCTCGACCACCACGCCGCTCATCGGGGCGCGGATCGTCGTGAGCCCGAGGTCGTGCTCGGCGTTCCCGAGGGCCGCTTCCTGTTGCCGGAGCAGGCCGCGAGCCGCATCGAGGCGCGCGGCGGCGATCTCGCGCTCCGTCT
>JAGUYC010000114.1 GCA_020061515.1 Gemmatimonadota bacterium | reverse complement strand
CTCCATGAGGCGCACGAGCTCTCTCCGCACGCTTTCGTCGATCGCGGGCGGCTCGTGCCGCGCGATCCGCGCGTCCACCTCGGCGCGCGCTCGTTCGAGAAGCGTGCGGCTCCCCTCCTCGATCCACCGGGGCCGGTTCGCGCGATCGATCACGCGGCCCGGAAACGCGTGCTCTTCGCGGAGATGGCGCCGCGTGTGCGCGGAGATGAGAAGGTGATTCTCGCGAAGAAGCTCCTCGAAGAGCGGCCGCGAGGGAAAGTCGTCCTTCGGCTCGATGCCGCGGACGAGGCGGAGAACCATGCCGCAGATCTCGTTGTCGACGACGAGCTTCTCGAGGCTCTGGCAGCTCTCGAAGTCGAGCATTCCGGGGCCGGAGATGTTGTTGATGCCGGAGAGGGCCGCGAGAACGGCCCCCATCGCCGACTCGAGCCCGGCCTGCGCGTCGAGAAGCTTCGCGTCGGAGAGCGCGATGTACGCCTGGGTCGGCAGCCCGAGGCGCTTTCCGATCTCGTTGGCCGCGCAGTCGATCATCTGCGTCTCGATCGCGCCCATCGGCGTTGTTTCGTAGCGGACGTCGAAGACGGCCGGCGAGCCCCCGTAGAGGATCGGCGCGCCCGCTCTCGCGCACTGGGCGATCACGACGCCGCTCAGCGTCTCGGCTGTGTGCTGCACGAGCGTGCCGACGAGCGTGACCGGCGCGAGAAAACCGGAGAGCGGCATCGAGATGAACTCGACGGGGATGAGAGATCGCGCGCAGTCGACCACGTTCTCCGACGTCACGTCGCTCCACTTGAGGGGCGAGGTCGGGCAGCAAGAGAACACGGCGAGAGGCTTCTCCTCGAGCGCGCGCTCCGACCCGCGCACCGCGATCTGCATGTCGCGCATGACGGCGAATGATTCAATGGTGAAGGTTCCCGTGACCACCGGCTTCTCGCAGGTGAGCAGGCTGAGAAACAAGCGGTAGCTGTCGGAGATTCTCTCGGGAACATCGGACGGGATGAAGGCGGTGCTCTGCGAGGCGATATGCTCGAGGCCGCCCATCAGCTTCGCGTAGCGGACGTAGTCGCGCGTGAGGGGCTTGCGGATCGCGCCGGTCTCGGGATCGAGGATGTGAAGAGCCGCGGAGCCGGGTGTGAAGTGGACGTTGTGCCCGGAAAAGTCGTTCGTCTCCCGGCCGAGAACGTCGTACAGCTTGAACGACCGGGGCGCGGCGCGGAGCGAGCGATCGAGAAGCTCGTCGTCGATGCGGACCCGGCGGGCTTCGCGATCGACGAGCGCGCCGTGATCCGCGAGCAGGGAAACGACCGAATCGTTTTGGATCGTGACGCCGATCTCTCGCAGAACGACGCGCGCCTCGCCGAGGATGCGGTCGGCGAGGTCGTCGGAGAGAAGCCGTAGGATCGGTCTCAAGCGGGCTCCTTTCTTCGGCGCGGCCGGGCGGCGTCTCTCGGCTATTCTCGCAAGCCTTCGCCGCCGGGTCAAGAAGGCGGCCTTCGGTTGGGTTCGGGCTTTTCTTGTCGTATACTCGGGGCGCGAATATCGCGGAGGCGCTTCCGTGAAGAACGAACGAACCATTTCCGACGGCTTGCGGGCCGAGAGCGAAAGGGCGCGAGCCCCTCTTTCGATCTCCGATCTTCGAAAGGAGATCATCGGCGCCGGCTTCCGCTTCCGCACGCCCTTCGGGATGCGCCGGATGGTCTACGCCGACTACACCGCTTCCGGGCGCGGAGTTCGCTTCATCGAGCGCTACCTGGCGAAGATCCAGGAGAGCTACGCGAACACGCACACCGAGGACGACGAGACCGGCCGAAGCACGACGGAAATGCTCCATGCGGCGGAGCGGATCATCAAGCGCGCGGTGAACGGCGATGCGTCGACCTGCATCGTCGCCGCCGGAACCGGATGCACCGGCGCGATCCAGAAGCTTCAGGAGATTCTCGGCGTCTACGTTCCCCCCGCGACGCGCGAGCGGCTGCGAAAAGAGGCCGAGCAGTACGCGCGGGAGATCGGCTTCGACGATTCCGGATTCCGGAGCTTCCTCTGCGACTCGAGGCCGGTCGTGTTCGTCGGCCCCTACGAGCATCATTCCAACGAGGTCTCGTGGCGCGAGTCTCTTGCCGAGGTCGTCGAGATCGCCCTCGACGAACAAGGAGGCCTCGATCGGGCGGATCTCGAAGAAAAGGTCTCCGATCCGAAGTACGGGAACTGTCTCAAGATCGGCTCCTTCTCGGCCGCGTCGAACGTGACCGGCGTGAAGACCCCGGTGTACGAGACGGCGCGGATTCTTCATCGGCACGGCGCCCTCGCCTGCTTCGATTTCGCGGCGAGCGCGCCGTACGTCGCGATCGACATGAACCGCGACGCCGAATCGTACTTCGACGCGATCTATCTCTCTCCCCACAAGTTTCTCGGCGGCCCGGGATCGGCGGGGATTCTTCTCTTCAACAGCCGGATCTACCGGCTCGACCTTCCGCCGACCTTCGGGGCGGGGGGCACGGTCGACTACGTCGGAAGGCGCGGCCATGACTACACGGCCGACATCGAGGCGCGGGAGAAGCCGGGGACTCCCGGCACGCTTCAGATCATGAAGGCGGCGCTCGCGATCGAGATCAAGGAGAGGGTCGGCGCGCGGGCGATCGAGGAGCGGGAGCGCGAGTTCATCCGCCGGTTCAACGAGCGGTTCGCGAGCCATCTGGCGCTCGAGATCCTGGGCGATCCGCGTCCGGGCACGCACCTTTCGATCTTCTCCTTCAACATCCGCCACGGCGACCGCTATCTCCATTCGAAGTTCGTCACGCGCCTCTTCAACGATCTGTTCGGGATCCAATCGCGCGCGGGCTGTTCCTGCGCGGGGCCGTACGGGCATCATCTTCTTCGCATCGACGACGATCTTTCCGAGAGATACCGCTGCCAAATCAACGCGGGGTATCACGGCATCAAGCCGGGCTGGGTGCGGCTCGGTCTTCACTACACGATGGACGAGAGCGACCTTGAGCACGTCCTCGACGCAACGGAGTTCCTGGCCGAGAACGGCCCGCTCTTCCTTCCGCTCTACCGCTTCAGCCCGAGGACCGGGACGTGGAGCCACGTGGACGAGCCGCGGAAGAGCGCTCCTCCCTTCGGAATCGACGAGGCCCTGCGGCCCGAGGCGCATGAGACGCCCCCTCTCGCGGAAGGAGAGAAGCGCGCGGAGTACGCGCGCGCTCTCCGCGAAGCGAGGGAAATCGCGGAGAGATTGAAGAAGGCACCCGCTCCCGCGTACCGGGAGTTTCCGGGCGAATACGGATCGCTCGCGTTCTTTCACGTCGTACACGTCGAGTGATCGGCGTTACGATCGCCTCTGAATCCAGATCCCGAGAACGATCAGCGCGAGTCCCGCGACCGACGAGGGGAGGATCCGCTCTCCGACGACGGTGCGAATAAGGAAGAGCGAGAGGAAGGGAGACAGAAAGACGATGTTGCTCACCTTCGCCGACGTCTCGGAGAGGCGGAGCGCGCGGAGCCAGAAGAGGAACGCGAGGCCCATCTCGAAGAGCCCGATGTACAGGCAGCCGAGGAGCCCGCGCAGCGAGATCCGGAAGTCCATCCCCAGCGCGAGATGAAGCGCGAGCACGTACGCGGCGCCGAAGACGAAGTTCCACGCGAGCTTCTCCGCGTCGTCCCGCGGATCCTTCACGTTGCGCAGCCAATAGAGAGCCCAGATCGCGGAGCTTCCGAGCGCGAGGAGCGCGCCGGGTCCGTTCGTGAAGCGAAGCTCGCGGAGGTTCCCGTGCGTGGAGATGACGAACACCCCGAGGAAGCTGACGAGGATCGCGGCGAACCCGAGCGGGCGAATCCTCTGTCCGAGCAAGGGAGCGGAGAGAAGGACCAACATGATCGGCCACGTGTAGTTCAGAGGCTGAGCCTCTTGCGCGGGGAGGAGATCGTACGCCCGAAAGAGAACGACATAATAGAGGAAGGGATTCAAGAACCCGCCGGCGGCCGATCGGCGCCACGCCGCTCCTCTCGTCGCTCCGTCGCCTCTCTTTCGTTTTCGTCCGAAACGGACGGCGAGAAGAAACGCGGCCGAGAAGAGGGACGCGTAAAGAAGCATCGTGATCGGATCGGTCTCTCGAAGCGTGAGCTTGAACGCCGAAGCGACGGTGGACCAGCAGAGAACGGCGCCGGCGGCGAAGAGATACGCCTGGGTCTGTTTTCTCATCGGCCGGTCCGCGCGCTCTCCGTTCCGGAATCCGACAGAAACATGCTCGGTGTCTTCTCGGCAGGGGCCCGGGGCGCTCGGGAACTCGCCGGTTCGCCCTTCCGATGAATGGGCGCTAGTTCGCGTCCTCGGGGATCGGCGGGAGCTTGCCGTACGGCCCCACGCCCATCCTTCGGAGAAGAGTCTGCAGCTTCTTCCTCCGCTCGGCGAGCACGACCGACTTGAAGGAGTTTCGCGTCGCCCAGATGTCGTCCACGGTCTCGACGATCGCCTGCGTCATCTCGTCGAGGCGCGGGCAATCGAAGAGGCGGCATGCCTCCACCGGAGGCCTTCCGTCTTGGCGAATCAAGGACTCGGCGAGGAGGCGAAGGCCCGAGAGCGACGCGATGATGTTCCGGAAGGTAAGCCCGACGAACGCGTCGACGGGGAGCGACCTTCCGGCCGCGGGCTGCGCTTTCGTCTCATCGAGCATCTCCTCGAGATCCGCCGTCCACTCCGCGAGCTGGGTTCGAGCGCTTCGAATCGCCTCGCGGGTCTGCGAGCGAAGCATCGCGTGCTTCACTTCGGCGAGAAGCTGCTGCTCCTCGAACGGCTTGAGAAGGTACGCCTCGACCGGAAGATGGATCGCGTCCACGGCGGTCTTCACGGAAGGGTACCCGGTCACGATGATGATCGGAACGCCCTCGGCGATCTCGGGCATCTCCTTGATCAGCTCGAGATCGACGTTTCCGTTCATGTGGATGTCCGCGATGAGGAGATCGTAGGAAGCGCCGCGGAGCATCTCCTTCGCGCGGATCCCGTCGGGGGCGGTGTCGCACGCGTACCCCGCGCGGCGGAGAAGATCCGCGGTCGATTCGAGAAACACCTCCGCGTCGTCGGCGATGAGAATGCGTCCGGTTTGGTTCATGATGCCTGACTCCCTTCTTGGCCCGGCGGGATGAGAATCCGGAATACGGTCCCGCCGCCTGGCGGGCACGCGAAATCGATGGAGCCCTTCAGAGCCTCGATGACGGACTTGACGACGGGGAGGCCGAGCCCGAGGCCCCCGGTCTCGCCGGGGCTCTTCGTCGTGAAGAGCGGCTCGTAGATCTTCCATCGGTTCTCCTCGGGGATGCCGGGACCCTCGTCCGCCACCTCCACCAGGAGGACCCCGTCGTCGAGAACCCTCGTGCGGACGAGGACCCTCCCCTCGGGAGGAGACGCCTCGATCGCATTGAGAATCAAATTATAAAGGATCTGGCGAAGAAGAGGCTCCGTCATCGTGAACGCGGCGCGCCCGTCCCCGAGGTCGAGCTCGAGGCGCACGCCCCGCTTCTCGCTCGTGCGGCGAAGAAGCGTCGCGACCTCTTCCGCGCATCGCGCCGGAGGGAAGCGGGAGGGCGCGCCGATCTCCGGGGAATGCAGCGTGGACATTTGGGAAACGATGAACGCGATGCTGTCGATCTCACGAAGGATGATCGGAACATATCGGGCATACGGGTTCTCCGGAGGGATCGCGTCCTTGATGAGAACGAAGGAGTTCCGGATGCCGGCGAGAGGATTGTTGATTTCGTGCGCGACGCGGGCCGCCATCCTTCCGGTCGCCGCGAGCTTCTCGATCTCCGCCTGATGCCTCTCGAGCGTTCGGACCCGCTCGGTCCGCTCGCGGACGAGGACCTCGAGCTCCTCGCTATGCGCCCGCATCCGCTCTTCCGCTTCTTTCCGCTCGGTGACGTCGCGCGAGACGCCGAGAACCGCACGGACCTCGCCGTCCGCCGACCGGATCGGGGCGAGGGTCGTGGCGATCCAGAGCGCGGCGCGCGGCGTCCGGAAGAAGCGTTCCGCGGTCATCGCAGTTCCGGCTTGGAACACCTCGAAGATTCCCGCCGCGTAATCCTCGGCGACCGTCGCCTCGAAGATCTCATCGAGCCGCTTCCCGGCCGCCTCCTCGGGCGTCAAACCGACCGCCCGCGACGCCGCGGTGTTTACGTATTCCACGCGAAGCTCCGCGTCGATCAAGAAGATGAAGTCGAGAGAAGACTCGGCGAGGGCGCGGTACTTCTCCTCGCTCTCGCGAAGTTTTTCTTTGTTCCTCTCTTCCTCGGTCACATCGCGGGCGATGCCGAGGACCGCCGAGGCCTTTCCTCCCTCGACATGAAGGGGCACGAGATTCGTTTCGAGCACGAAGGTCTTGTGGGGGAACTTCAGCGCGCTTCGGAAGCTTGCCGGTCTCCCCGATTCAAGCACGGATCGCATGTTCCGCTCGCGCCCTAGAGCGATGTCGAGCGGCACGAGCTCGCCGAGCGTTCTTCCGATCACCTCTTCCGGCCGGAGGTCGATAAAGGAGGCCATCGCAGGGTTCACATAGCGGAAGCGCATGTCGGAGCCTTGCACGAAGATGTAATCGTGCGCCGATTCGGCGAGCAGTCGATAGCTCTCCTCGCTCCGCCGAAGCGCCTCCTCGGCGTTCCTTCGCGCCGTGTCGTCGATGCAGAAAAGCTGGACGGCCGGCTCGCCGCGATATTCGATCGCCGCCGAGTAGGCCCGAAGCCAACGGAGGGCTCCGTCGCGGCGGACGGCCCGAATCTCTCTCTCCGGAGGATGATCGACGCCGAGAAGACGCTCTCGATACGTGCTGAGAAGATGCTCCTTCTCCTCCGGATGAGAAATCCCGAGGATCCCTCCGGGCGAGAGCCCGAGGATCTCCTCGTGCTCGAACCCGAGCATCTCCGCGGCGGCGCGGTTCGCGAAGACGATGCGCGGATCCTCTCCCTGCACGATCAAGATCCCGAGAAGGGACTGCTCGACGATCCGCCGGAAGCGGACCTCATCTCTTTGCGCTCGCTCCTCGTTCCGCTTGCGCATCATCGCGCTTCCGAAGATGGCGCCGAGGGCGCGGAGAACGAGAAGGAGATCCTCCGAGGTGAAGAGGGTTTCTTCCCGTGAGGCGGACAGAAGGAACCCGACGAACCCGAGCACATCCTCCCCGCACAGGACCGGCGCGTTGAGAGAAGCGCGAACCCTCATCCCTTGGAGCCACGCGCGTTCTCGTTCCGCGTCGGGAGGGAGGTCCTCGGACACATCGAGCACGACCGTCTCTCGGTTCAGAATCTTCCGCACCATCCAAGGGAAAGAGGCGGTCTCGATTTCCTGGGGGCCTCCGCGCGTCCCCTCGGCCCGAGTCCAAACGCTCGCGTGAGAGAAGGTCGCCTTGTCTTCCGAGAAGAGGAGGAGGGCCGCGTTTTCGACGCCCGTCAGCTCGCCGGCGCGCCGGAGCGCATCCGCGATCGCCGCGTCGACCTCCTCGGCCGGAGTGTTGATGAACTTGCCCGAGGTCTCGACGAGAAGCCGCTCGATCTCGAGGCGCTTCGCGAGGTTCTGTTCGAGGCGCGCGCGTTCGGTGATGTCCTGAATGAGAAGAGCGGCGGAAGGGGCGTCGCCGTCCGTTTCGATCGGCCGAAGGCGCACGGCGATGGAAAACCTCCGCCCGTCGATCGCGATATCGTGATGCTCGTAGTCGACCGTGCTCCGCGTGCGAAAAGCCTCCTCGATCTTCTCGCGGACGAACGCATGCTCGGTTTCCGGGAGAAAGTCAGAGATCGTCTTTCCGATCGCGCTTTCCGGTCTCGCACCGGACAGAGTTCTGTTGACGTAAAGGACTTTTCCCGAACGATCGATCTCGGCGAGGATGAGCGGCATGTGATCAAGGATCTCGCGGTAGCGCCGGCTGGTTTTCGGGTGAGAGGTAGGATCGCGCGCGGCCTTGCCCGCCGCCTCGCGAGTTTTCTTGGCCGCTCGGCTCTTTCGCGCGGGCGCGCGTTTCGGTTTCTTGGCGTCGGGCATCGGCCGATCCTCGTTCGCCCGCTGGGCGGCCTTCTCCGGCGATGGCGCGAGGCGGAGCGGACGCTTCCCGCCGCGCCGGCGGGGCGAACGTTGCGGTGGCAATCATTATCCCACGAACCGGCTTCAGGGGGAAGCGGAAGGTGAGCGCGCGGGCGGCTCCTCTCCCCACGCCCTTCGGACCGCGATTTCCGGAGCGCCGCGGCCGAGGGCGCTCCCCGCGACGATCACGACGAGGCCGACGAGAAGACCGACCACGAAACCGTGAATTCCCTTCCACGGTGCGGGAAGAAAGGCGTGCAAGACCTGCCAGAGGAGCGCGGAGCCGGCGCCCGCGGCCATGCTCGCCATCGCGGCTGCGGGGCTCGTCCGCCTCCAGTAGAGGCCGAAGAGGAGAGGCCAGAGGTTCGTCGAGGCGATGACCGCCCACGAGAAGGCGGTGAGGACGAGGACGAGGGCCGGCGGCTTCATCGCGGCGGCCACGCTCACGGCTCCCACGAGAAGGCTCATCGCGCGGTTCGCGCGGAGCTCCGCGCCGGGGGCGAGCGGACGTCCGAGCCCCTCGATCCACACGTCCCGGACAAGCGAGCTCGAGATGATGAGAAGCACGCCCGCGAACGTGCTCATGCCGGCCGCCACCACTCCCGCGAGAAAGAGCGCGCCTCCCCAGTCGTTCAGAACGAGACGGGTGAGCGCGGGGATCGCGAGGTCGGGGTTCGCCACGTCGGGAACGAGAACGCGCGCGGCCGCGCCGCACAGATAAGGAACGAGCGCGATCGACGCGCCGACGCTCACGACCACGACGCCGACGCGGAGCATGCGCGCGTTTCGAATCGAATAGAAACGGACGAGAAGCTGCGGCATCCCCCAGACGCCGAGGCTCACGATGAACGAGAAGCTGAGAAGCCCCGCCCACCCCCACACGCCCGGAGTGGAAACGAGCCCCGGATCGACGAGAGAGAGACGATCGGCGAGACCGGAGAGCCCGCCCGCGCGGTGCACGGAAAGAACCGCGAGAAGAAGGAGCGCGGCGATCATCACGATCCCTTGCAGAAAGCTCGTCCAGACGACGGCGAGGTATCCTCCGGTCGCCGTGTAGAAGAGGATCACGAGTCCGGAGAGGAGAACCGCGGCGCGGTACGGCATGTCCATCAGGACTTCGAACGCGTTCGCCATCCCTTTCAGGACGCTCACGTTGTACACGATGAGGAAGATGCCGGTCACGGCCGCGCTGAAGATGCGGATCGAGGGCGATCCGTAGCGGGCGGCGAAGAATCCGGAGAGGGTCGTGACGCCGAGCCGCTCGGTGAAGTGCCTCACGCGGCGCCCGAGCACGATCCACGCGAGGGTCGTTCCGAGGAGCACGTTCGTCGCGCCGATCCAGAGCGTCGCGAGGCCGAACTTCCAGCCGAACGCGCCGCCGCCGATGATGACCACGCTCGAGAAATAGGCGGCGACGAAGGAGAGCGCGGTGACCCAGGGACCGACCGTCCGCCCGCCGATGACGAAGTCTTCCGCGCTCCGCGATCGTCCGCGGAAGACGTATCCGATGATCGCGAGGGCGGCGATGTAAAGGGCGAGAACGGCGGCGGTGACGCTCATCGATCCCGGCCCTTCTCTCTCTTCTCGCGGGCGAGATCGCAAAGCGCCCAAACGACGGCGAGAACGATCGCCGCCGCCGCGGCGAGGAACGCCCCGAACGTCGACCAAGGAATGTGGAACGGACCCATCGTATTCCTAGTTCAGATCGTAGGCGATCTGCCAGCGCACGAAATGCGCGTTCTCCGTCATTTCCTTCGGATAGGAACCGTCGACATGCCACTCCCAGATGACATGACCCGAGAAGCCGCGCGCGAGGTTCGCGCGAAGCTCGACCACGGAAAGAAGCCCGCGATCCTCCCAGTTCGGCTCCGGCGCCCAGGGGACGAGCATCGTCGCTCGGAACGCGAGACGATCGAGGAGCACCGGCCGATCAGCGAGGGGAGATCGCCGGAGCGTGAAGTACGGCGAAGCGAGATTCCGCCACTCGGAGGCGCCCCCCTCTCCGATGAGCGAGTAGACCCACATCTCGCTCCACTTCGGCCAGCGGCCGTAGATGCCGCGGAACGCGCGGAAGTTGTCGTTCTCGCCGGAGTAGTAGAAGAACCCGATCTCGCCGGACGTCTTCTTCCCGAGCATCCGGGCGCGCGCCGCGTTCCACGCGAAGGCGAGACCCGTCCCCTCGTCGCCTCCCTGCCGCTGGAGAGCGACTTCGGTCGCGCCGCGCCGAAGCGACGCCTGCTTCCACTCGCGCCGAAGGCCGAGCGTCCAGCCGTTGTACGAGGGCCGCAAGCCGTCCGGGTCCTTCTCGCCGATTCCGATGAGCGCCGTCTCCCAGCCGGACGGCGTGAAGCAGCGGAGAGCGAGCACTTGTTGGTCGGCGTCTCGAAGCGAGCGCTTCTTGTCGCGCGCCACGACCCACGGATCTCTCTTCGGATTCACGATGAAAGAGAAATCCCACGTCCTCCTGTCTCCTGTGAGGAGGACGCGGATCGCATCCATGTACATCGTGCGGCTTCCGTCCAGAGAAGTCCCGTCACGGATCAGAAAGCCGTCGCTCCACACGATATCCTGTCGCCCGACCGTGAGCGCGAACGGGCGACCGGCCTCGCGCGTCCAGAGCCACGTGAGACGATCGAAGACGATCTCGCTATAGTCCGTCTTTGTGTCCGGTTCGTACGTCTTTCGGAACTCGTTGACGAGGCGCACGTCGAGCGCGTGCTCCGCGCGGAGTTGCACGCACAGACCGGCGTGGGTGCGATAGCGGATCCAGTTTCGATCGTCTTCTTCGGAATCGAACCAGAATACGTTCCGCTGGATCTCCTGCCGCACGCGCACCCCGAAGTGCGGGGCGACGCGCGGGCCGGCCGAGACCTCGGCGGCCGCGAGAAGAACGAAAAGGGACGCGAGCATTCGGGCGTGCGAGCTTCTCATTCTCCGCTCGTTGGGGTTGCCCTGTCGGGCGGAAGCGCCGGGTCGGTCGCCGAGGAAATTACCATCGGCGGCCGCCCGCTTCCAGGTTTTTTCTCACGCGCCGCGCCTCTCGGCCGCCTGCACCACGCCGAGCGCGGTGAGGTTCACGACGTCCTCCACGGTCTGGCCGTATTGGAGGAGATGAACCGGAAGACGCGCCCCGAGGAGGGCCGGCCCGATGAGGACCGCCTCTCCCACGTGCTGGAGGAGATGAAGAGCGAGGTTCCCGGATTGGAGGTCCGGGAAGATCAGCACGTTGGCGTCCCTTTCGAGGTCGGAGAAGGGAAAGTACTCCTGGCGGAGCGAACCGTCGACAGCGGTTGCGAGCTGCATCTCTCCGTCGATGACGAGCTCGGGCGCGCGGGCCTTCGCGATCGCGGTCGCGTCGCGCACTCTCCGCGTGAAGGGATGGTCCACGCTCCCGAAGTTCGAGAAGGAGAGCATGGCCACGCGCGGCTCGATTCCGAGCGAGCGGGCCATTCCGGCGGCGAGGAGAGCGGTCTCGGCGAGCTCCTCCGCGTTCGGATCGATGTTCACCGCGCAGTCTGCGAGGAAGTAGATCTTCTTCGGAAGAAGGACCATGTAGAGGCTGGAGACCTTGCGGATTCCCGGAAGGGGTCCGATCACCTCGAGGATCGTGCGGAGCGATTCGGCGTAGTGCGTCGTGACGCCGGCGACGAGAAGGTCCGCGTCGCCCGAGTGGAGCATCATCGCGCCGAAGATGTCGAGCTGTCGGAGGCGCCGCGCGGCGGCGACCCGCATGAGTCCTTTGCGGCGGCGCATCCGGAAGTACTCGTTGAGATAGTGATCGAAACGCGGACTCTTTTCCGGGTCGACGACCGCCGCCCCCGCGAGATCGAGACCGAGCTTCTCGATCCGGCCCCGCACGTCGTCTTCCGCCCCGAGGAGAACGGGGCTCGCGATCTTCTCGTCGGCGAGGATGCTGCATGCGCGAAGGATCGTCTCATTGGTTCCATCGGAAAAGACCACGCGCATGTTCTCCTGGCGCGCGCGGAAGATGAGCCCGCGGAGCGTTTCCCTTCCCGTTCCGATCCGGACGTTGAGGCTCTCCTCGTAGAGGCGGGTTTCGATCGGGCGGCGCGCGATCCCCTCGCTGATCGCGCGTTCGGCGACCGCAGCCGATTCGCGCACGAGGATGCGCGGGTCGATCGGTTTCGGGAGGAGATACTCGGGGCCGAAGCTGAAGCGCTCGTTTCCGTAGGCGCGCTCGACCTCCTCCACGACGTCCTCGCGCGCGAGGTTCGCCAGCGCCCGCGCCGCCGCCTCGAGCATCCCTTCGGTGATGCGCGTGGCCTGCACGTCGAGAGCCCCGCGAAAGATATAGGGGAAGCTGAGGAGGTCGACGACCGCGTTCGGGTACTGGCCGAGAGCGGTCGCGACGATGACGTCCCGCCGGCTCGCGCGGGCCGCTTCGAACTCGATTTCCGGTTCCGGAGTGGCGAGGGCGAAGACGATCGGATAGCGCCCCATCCCTCGCAGCATCTCCTGGGTCAGCACGCCGCCCGCGGAGGCGCCGAGAAAGACGTCTGCGCCCTTCAAGCCGTTCTCGAGAGCGCGCGCGTTCTCGGCGCGCGCGTATTCCCTCTGAAAATCGAAGAGATCGTCGCGGTCGGGATGAACGAGCCCCTTGGCATCGTAAACAAGCAGGTTCTCGGGCCGGACGCCGATTCGAAGGAAGAGACGCACGCACCCGGTCCCGACCGTTCCCGCGCCGCAGATGACGACGCGCACCTCGTCGATCTTCTTCTCGACGAGATCGAGCGCGTTGAGAAGCGCGGCCGACGCGACGACCGCCGTGCTGTAGAGGTTCTCGTGAAAGACCGGAATGCGGAGCGTTTCCCAGAGCTTCTGGTAGATGACGAGGCCCTCCGGCGCGCGAATGTCCTTCAGGTTGATCCCGCCGAAGGTCGGCTCGAGAAACCGAATCGTCTCGATGATCTTGTCCGGGTCCTTCGTGTCGAGCTCGATGTCGAAGACGTCGATATCCGCGAGCCTCTTGAAGAGAACCGCCATTCCTTCCTGCATCGGCTTCGCCGCCTCGGGGCCGACGTCGCCGAGGCCCGGGACCGCGGTCCCGTTCGTGATGACGCCGACGAGATTCCCCCGCGCCGTGTACTGGAAGACCTTCGAGGGGTCTCGTGCGATCTCCTCCGACGGGAAAGCGGCTCCGGGGAGATAGGCGAGACGCATCTCGCGCGGGCCGAGGCAAGATTTCGTGGAGCGGACCTCGATCTTCCCCGGCCGATCCGCGGTGTGGTACGCGATGGAATCCTCTCGTCGGATCATGAGGTCTTCTCCTTCGGTTTCGGGCGATCTTTCGCGGGACGTCCGCCCGCGAGCGGATAACGCTCGATCGTCTCGCGAAGATCGGCTGCGAACACGGCGACCGGACGCGCCTGGAGAATCCAGACCTGCGACCCTTCGATGCCGTATTCGATGTCCAGGGGATAGCCGTAGGCGGTTTCGAGGCGCGAGGCGACGGCGACGAGCTCCCGGAGCTCGACGTATTCGAGAGCGGGCCGGAGCCTTTGATGATAAAGAGTTTCCACGAGAACCGTTCCGGCCCCCGCGCGCTTGTTGAAAACGACCTGCTCGGTCTTGTCGCTCGTGATGTAGCGGAAACGGAGAGGGGCGTTCTCGACGTCTCCTTCCTTGGCGACGAGGATTTGATCGGCCGCGACGATTCCCGAAACGATCCCTTCGCCGAGTCCGAGCCCGGCGTTGATCACCATCTCTCGGAGATCGCCTTCCGCGACGTTGATCGTGAGGAGAACCCCGGAGACTCGTGAACGGACGATCCTCTGGATCAGAATCCCGCCGCCGGTCTCCTCGACATCGCGCCCGAGAACCGCGCGGTTATGGATGGCGCGTTCCGTCCAGAGGCCGCTCCACGCTCTCTTGAGATGTTCGAGGATGGCCGTCTCCCCGCGGATGAAAAGATACGTGTCGAACTCTCCGGCGCGGGCGGCCGTCTCCGCGTCTTCCTCGCGCGCGGAGGATCGGATCGCGACGAAGGGAAGATCGTCCTCCCCCGCCTCCCTGCCGAGCGCGCGATAGGCGTCGGCGATCTCGGAGGCGAGGTCGTCCGGGAGGCGGATCTCATCCCAGAGGCGGCGGATCTCCGAGGATTTCTCGCGGTTGCCCGTGTCCTTCTTCTCGAGGATTCGATCGATCGCCGATCGGAGGGATGTCTTCTCGTGAACCGCGGGGCCGAGCGCCGCCGCGGCTTTCCCGACCGGAGATTCGAGCGCCGCTCGGAAGGCGCGATCCGCGACGACGAACCACGGCGGAACGTGTCCTCTTCCGACGATTCGTTCGATCTCCGCGAGGTTCGCCGCCTTCCATCCGATGAAAGGGTGAAGCTCGAAGCCGCCGTCCTCCGCACGGAGCACCCACTTTCCCGCCGCCCGGGCGCGGGCCTTCTCGTCATGTTCCTCGATGCGCTTTTGCGTGCGCGCCCGCACGCTCTCCTTCCCCGCGCCGTCTTCGATCAGAGCGCCGAGAACGAGACCGAGACGCTCCACGCGCTGGAGGAGATGCCGGAGCATCGAGCTTTCTCCGGAAGACGAAACGCTCTCTTCGATTTCCACGAGGAGGCGATCGCGGAGATCCTCGAGACGCGCGCGCGAGAGAACCTCGACCCGCCCGGCGTCTCCGCACGATTCGATTTCGGTCTCTACATGACAGGCGCGAAGGGAATCGAGGGCCTCCCTCAGCGCCTCGCGGAGCTTGATCAGGCGAAGCCGAAGGATGACCGCCTCGTACGCGAACGGCGAAGTCGGAATCCGTCTCTCCGCCTCCGCGGAGAGTGCGCGAAAACGATCGGCGAGCTCTCCCGCGATTGCGAGAAGCTGCCGCCGCGCGGCCTCCGCGACGCGCGGGTTCTCGAGGAGAAGCGAGAGGAGCGCGGCCTTCTCGCTTCTCGCGCCTCCGTTCCCCGACAGGGGGCGGCCGAGGAGGATCTCGTGGGCGGCGTGTCGCGCGAGGACCGGCTCGGAAAGCCGGCGAAGGTGCTTCTCGATCTGATGGCGGGCGCGAAGACGGTCCCCTCGGAGAACGAGGATCTCCTTCTCGTCCGAGGCGCGTGCGAGGCGGCTCGCCGTCTCTCCGAAGTGGCGGAACCCGTTGTGGAGCGCGAGCGCTTCGGGATCCTGGCCGAGGACCCTGAGAGTCCCCTCGTCCGCGTCGAGCACGACAAGGTCCCCCTCCCTCAAGCGATGCTCCCGCTCGCGCGTGTCGCGCCGGACCGCCGTTTCGTACGCGCCGATCGTTCGCTTCTCCTCTCGGTATTCGAGCGTGTCGTAGGCGAGCCGCGGCGCGCCGTCCTCTCCGCGCTCCCACCGTCCCGGAACGATGAGAGCCGGTTTGTGGAACTGGAGCGCGATGAGTCCCGCGTGGGAGAGGACGCCCCCCCCCGTCGAAACGACCCCCGCGGAGTGATAGAGAAACGTGTTGTCCTCGGGCCGAATGGAGGGGGCGACGAGAATCGCTCCCTCGAGGTCGCGCGGGTCGCGGTTTTCCGTGCCGAAGAGAGCGGTCCCGACCGCGCGGCCCGGCGAAGCCTTTAATCCATGAACGATTCGCTCTCCCGGGAGCGGAGGAGTCTGCCGGAGAGGGTTCGATTCCCGCATGCGCTCCAAGATGCGCGACGCTTCTTCTTCGGCGTTCTCGATCGCCGACTCTCCTCCGGGCGCGAGGTAATTCCCTCCGCGGAGGAGCGCGAGAAGCTCCCCCTTGCCGGTGTTCGCATTCTCCCGCCACGGTTCCGAAGCGCTCTCGCGTCGCCGCGAGAGGATCTCGTCTCTGGCATAGAGCGCGAGACGGATCACGCCGCCCGCATCGCGGAGAACGAAGATCCCGAGGACCTCTCCCCGCAAGGAGAGTCTCGCGCGCTGGACCTCGTAGCCGTTGACGCTTCCCGTGGTTCGGAAGCGAAGCGTTCGTTCGAGCGGGGTGACGATGCTCGCGAGATCCGCAGACGCGGCGACGGCTTTCGTTCCCGCGGCGAGGATTTCGGCGAAGCGCGCGGCCTCGTCGATGCGCTCGGCGACCTCGAGCGGCCTCGCCCGGTATCCTTCGGGCGTCTCGGCGATCTCGCCGCGTTTCGCCGCTTCGCGGAGCGGATGGAGAAGCAGCCTCTCGAGGCGGATCTGGCCGATCGCCCGAGAACCGCACATCTCCAAGTTCGGGAGCAATTCGGCGTCCACGTCGCCGAGGGACTCGCGAAGCGCGGCGATCAGGCTCGGCGGCGGCGGGGCGCTGAACCGATCGCGATAGGGCCCCTTCCCGTCCCAGACGATCTCTCGCGCGCCGGCCGCGTCCGGTTCGACGGAGACGACGACCCCGGTTCGGTCCTTTGTGAGAAGATGGCGCACGGGAAGCACGCCCCAGATCGCGAAGGACTCCGCCCACGATTCCGCGACCTTTTGCTTCGCCTCGCCGTCGAGCGCGAGCGAACCGATGACCCAGTCCACTTCCATCAGGTAGGGAACGAGGCGGAAGAGCGCCTCCGCCTTCTCGCAGATGTCGCCGAGGTCGAGCGCGCGCTCTTTGTCGTAGCGCGCGTGGATGTGCGTGTTGTCGATCTGGACGTCAAACTCGAGGTTGCGGAAGAAGAGCCGGATTCCATTGAGGGACGGGTTCGGGTGCTGCGCGAGCTCATTCTTGCTCACGCCGTAGTATTCCAGATCGATCATCCCGCCGCGAAGCGGGGGCGCGTAGTCGATTCGAAGAAACGCGGGATGGTTGCCGAAGGCGACATAGTAGTGAACCTCGTTGCCGTAGCAGAACACACGGATGCCGGGAAGGCGTTCCTGGCCGTGGAGAATCTGCCGAGAGAAGCCGTCGACGGCGATGCGCACCGGATAGGGGATCCCGCTCCCGGCGGGATCGAGCCGCTCCATTTCCTCGGGTTCGAAGTCGACGTATTGGACCGCGCGAACGATCTGCTGAACGCGGCGCGCGGAAGCGGAAACGATGTCGATCGTCCGGTTCGTCGCGCGCGCCGTCTCGACCAGACGAAAGCCGAGGCGAAGACCGCGCTGATGCAGATAGCGTTTCAGGCCGTGAAGCGTGCGGACCTCGCCGAGCGAGCGCGGGTCCTCGAACATCTGGACGAGCCGCGTCAGCTCGGCGGAGAGATAGTGGTTCGCCGTCTCCTTTTCGAGCTCGACGAGGACCTTCTCTTTGAGCTCTCGATAGATATCGGGAAGGATCGCGCACTCGTCGGCGTGTCGCGAGAAGAGAAACGCGTAGTCCACAGTGATCCGATCCATTCGATCGACAATACGGATCACCTTCTCGCGCGTGAGCGGAGCGACGTCGAGGATGTCGGAGAGGGCTTCGGCGTGCGCAAGGTTGTACGTGCGGAAGCGCGCCACGGGGTCCCCGTCTTCTTCCTCGGGCCTGGAGTCGGCGGGACTCCCGCCGTGGCACACGAAGAGAAAGACGCGGAAGGCCTCGCGCACCTCCTCGGCCCGGCGAAAGAGCATCGCCTCCGCGGGCGAGACGGCGAGCGGAAAGGAGCCGGCGACGCTGATGCCGACGCGCTCTTCGGCCTCGATTCCGAAGTTGATGCGCGCCCAGCCGACCTCGGCGATCACCTCGCGAAGAAGCGAGGGATCGCAGATCCTCTCCGCGCGGCGGAGCGGGTCGAGAAGCGGCGGCGGCGAGCCGGGACGCGGCGCGATATGGAAGAGATCGAGATGGGTCGCGCGGGTGAATGCGAGATAGGGGGCGAGGAACGCGTGCGCTTCCCCGTCGAGAAGCCTCTCCGCGATCTCGGGAGGCGCCGGCTCGCCGTTCCGGTCGAGGATGCGGGCGGCGAGGCGGCGGATGTTCGGATCTTCGTCGAGACAGAGGAGCGAAGGGAGGTCGCTTTGCGCCTCAACGTCCGAGTACACGCGGCGCGCGGCCAGCGCTGCAATCGAATCGAGAGCCTCGCCTCCGTGGAGAGCCGATCCTTCCTCTCGCGAGCGCTCGGCGAGGAACCTCAAGACCCTTCGATCGACGCGGAGGACTCCCTTGTCGGCGAGGCGGACCGCCGCGGCGAGCGCCTCCCCCGCGAGGCCGGGGTCGCGCGCGTCGAGCATCCCCTCGAGAAACGGCCAAGGATCGGTTGATGTGTGAATGAGATTAAAGAGGAAGCGAAATAGAGGTTCGGCGACCGCGCCCGATCGCTTGCGGAGGAGAAGGGGAAGCGGAAGAAGGGCGTCGCAGTCGAATGGGTCGGGCGCGCCCCCGAGGATCTCCCAAAGTCGGTCGCAGGCGGCCCGCACGGCCTCCGCCCGCCCCATCGCGATCTCGAACTCGGCGGCGACCGAGCGAACCGCCGAGCGAATGAGCGACGCGCGCTCCTCCTTCCCCTCTCCGGGAGAAGGTCCGCCCGAAGGCGCGCTCGGATGGGTTTCTCCTGTTCCGCTCATGAAGCTCCCGCGGTGCCCCTCCCGCCCTTTCTCCTTGCATGGTAAGGGGATGCGCGCAGGGCGTCAACGGGTTGCGGCGCGCGGGCGCGGCGAGGGCGATCGCTTCGGCTCTCTCAATCTCGACGAGGAAGAGCGCCGATGCCGGATGCTCCGCGGTTCGCTTCCGGACTTTCTCCCATCGCGTCGAGATCCCGCGCGAGCCGCGCCCCGAGTGCTGCGTGCGCGGCGGCGCTCGGATGATAGTCGACCGGAATATGATAGGCCTTCTCGTACAGGGGGATCAGGCCGGCGTGTTCGAGTACCGGGAGTCCCATCTCGCGAAGGCGAGGCACGATCCGTTGTGTCTCCCTCGAGCCGGGATAGATCACAACGATGAACAATCCGCCCGGGTAACGCCGGAGGAATGCGGCGCGCGAATCGAAGAGGATTCTCGCAACGAGCTCGTAGGACGAGGGTGGGTGGAAGGGGGGCCATCCGATCTTCAATCTTCGGGCGATACGGCTCGCTTCCAAGACATCATAGAAGCGGTCGAGGCGGGGATGCACCTCGGAGAACGAGCCGCGGACCAGCCGTCCCTTCCTTTTCACATAGTACGGAAAATGCTTTCCGTGGCCGCGGGCGACCGAGTACGCCCCGATCGCTCGGTCCACATGCGAATCCCAGAAGACGTAGAAGGCGACTCCTGTCGTCTCCTCGATTCCGGCGGTCCATTCCGTTTCGAGGAGACGCGCCAGCACGTTCTGCGGGCCGTATCCGCTGTACGCGAAGTTGTAGGGACGATAGCGCGGCGCGTAGCCGAGCACGGAGTCCGGAGAGAAGAGCTCCGCGTCCGTGATTCCACGGGGCGCGTGGGGTTCCGGTTCCGGCTGCGGCGCCTCGGCGAAGAGTCGGAGCGCGATCTCTGCGCCGGCCAGGGAAGGATTGTATTTCAGGTCCTACTTCACGAGCACCATCTTCCGATGGAGCTTCGTCGTCTCCGTCTCCAGGCGGCAAAGATAAACGCCCGCGGCGACGGGGCGTCCGGATGCGTCGGTTCCGTCCCACGATGACTTGTGATCGCCCGCCGGCATCGGGCCGGAAATGAGGCTTCTCACGAAGCGTCCGCCGAGATCGTACACCGCAAGCTCGACCCGTTCCGCCCGCGCGAGCGAGAACGGAATCGAGGTTTGAGGATTGAACGGGTTCGGAGCGTTCGCCCGAAGCGCAGTCCGCGCGGGCGCGGACCCGCCGTCCGCCGCGATGCCGGTTTGTGGGCGCCTCTTGTACAGCTCGACCGCGCCCGCGACGAGCTGCTTGTTCTTGATGTGCTCCTCGTTCGACAAGACGACATAGTAGTTGTCCGGTTCGGGGACCTCGAAGAACACGTCGCCCGAGTCCGCTTCCTCGCGGATTTCATACGCCCAGGCGGTGTCTCCCGCGGCGTAGAGCGGGAACATCCCCTCGGGAAGGATGAAGAATTCGACCGAGCTTCCCTTCCTGCGGTCGGCGAACGTGTTGCCGCCGTAGTGGCAGTTCCCGTAGACGATCTCCTCGCCGTTCCACTCGACGCGGATCATGTACTCGTTCCACGGCGGCGTCACGACGGGGTGCGGGAGAAGCGGAATGTTCGGGCGATAGCCGTTCACCGCGCGCTCGTACGAGTAGTGTTCGCCCGGGAGGCTGCTATCGACCGCCTTGCGGTAGGTTCCGTCGGACGGGAAGGTTCCGACCGAGCTTTCGATTCGGACGAAGATGTTGTGGTTGTCGCCCAGCGTGAACCCGACCAGCCCGTTGTGGTCGGTGTGGCCCCAGGTCGAAAGGGCGAAGTTCCCCGGGCCGAGCTTGCGCGCGACGCGGACCATCGCGCCGTCGATCGGCCGTCCGGCCGAGTCGGTGGCCGCCACGGTGAGCGAGCAGGAGGGCGTGTAGCGCTGGGTCGAGGTCCAGGTCCAGTCGTCTCCCCGCCAGTTGAACACGCCGAGGAACGACTTCCCCCATCCTTCATAATGCCAACCCGAGTCGATGTAGTTGTTCACCGGCTCCCACGGAACCCAACGTTCGTCCCAGAACTCGTTCCACGTATGGTCCTCGTCGGGCGCGGAAGGGGAGTTCGTCGCGATGAGCGAGGCGCGCGCCGCGGCCGCGGTGAAGTCCGCGTGCTCGCCGCAGCGCCCCAGATGCAGGCGATAGATGCGGACCGGCTGGATCGGGCGCTCCGCTCCGGAGCCGAAGTCGAGCACGTCCTGCACCCACTTCGTCAGGATTCCGATCGCGCCGTTCACCTGGCTGTCGACGTTCCCCTCCCAGAGCGTTTGGCAGCCGGCGAGCCGGTCGCTCAGAACCGGATACCCCGGATCCGCGTGCGTGAAGAGGAACTCGCGCCAGAAACGACCAACCGGCGGATCGGCGGCCTCTCCAGTCGCGGGGTCGATGTACGTCGGGAACTCGTCGGTGATCTTGGGATGAACGATGTCCCAGTAGTAGCGCTCGCGCGGCATCTCGACTTCGACGGTGTCGCCTCCTTGCGACGTGAAATATCTCGCGGTCGAGTAGTAATCGCCGCCCGCCGCGGCGGATCCGTAGTCGACGATCTCCACGTAGTCGAGATACGGGTCGAAGGCGTAGACATGTTCGGCGTTCTCGATGAAGAGCCCGCGATAGAGGTTCTCCGACCGGAGCACCTGATAGGCGGTGTGCGCGACGACGAACGCGACCTCGTCGACGATCGGGTCCGACGCGCCGAGGATCGTTCCGGCGAGCGTGTCCTGGGTCGCCGAATCGACGCGGCTGAACACATCGCGAAGATCCTCGGCGAGCCAGGCGGGCGCGTAGTCGATCGCCTGGAGAGCGCGCGCGATGACCGGCTCCTCCGGAAGGAGAACGGCGAGCGACTCCGCGAGATGGTCGAAATAGACGAAGCACGCCTCGCCCGCGCCGAGGCGCGCGAAGAACGTGTCCGCCTGGACGAGCTCCCACATCGAGTCGCGGAGCGCGCCGGCGCCCTCCACGAGCCGATCGTCCCCGAAGGCGAACGACACCGGCCCGCGGGCCGCTCCCTCGGGGTCCTCCTCCCAATCCCCCGTCCATACGACCGAGGGGGTCGTCATTCCTCGAACGTCATCCGCCCTCTCGGCGCGCGCCGAAGAGTCGGGGACCGCAAAGAGCGCGAAGAAGAGTAGACCGGCCGCGAGGACCGTCCGCGGGAACAGATCTCGAAACATCGGGTTTCCCTCCAAGAGGCGTGAGTTCGGCATCGGGCGAACCGGGGACGCGGCGGCGAAAGCGCCGCGCACCGGAGCGCATCTATTCTACCACGCGCGTTCGCTCCGGTCCAGCCTCCAAGGGGCGGCGCATCGGCCCTGGATGCGCTTTGGCGGCGATGCTAGAATCGTCCGCGGCTCGTCCGTGACGAACGGAAAGATCCCGGCGCGCAACCTTCTACGGAGAGGAAATACACACATGAAACATCATGCCGCCCGCTTGCTGATCGCGCTTTGCTTCGTTCTCCTTGCCGCGCCCTCGGGGAAGACGGAGATCCGGTATCCCGATACCCGCATGGTCGATGTCGTGGACGATTACCACGGCGCCAAGGTTCCGGATCCCTACCGATGGCTCGAGGATCCGAACTCCGAGGAGACCGCGGCGTGGGTCCGCGCGCAGAACGAGGCGACCTTCGCGTATCTCGGCGCGATTCCCGGGCGCGATCGGATCGCCGAGCGCCTCACGGAGCTCTGGAACTACCCGAAGTTCTCGATCCCTTACTTTCTCGGCGGGCGATACGTCTTCGGCAAGAACGACGGCTTGCAGAACCAGGATGTTCTCCACGCGCAGGTGACGCTCGAGGATGAGCCGCGCGTTCTTCTCGATCCGAACGAGCTCTCGGAGGACGGCACCGTTGCGCTCGCGAACCTCTCCTTCAGCGACGACGGGCGCTACATGATGTACGGGACGAGCGCGAGCGGCTCGGACTGGCAGACCTTGCGCGTGCGCGATCTCCGGACGAACGAGGACCTTCCCGACAAGCTCGAGTGGATCAAGTTCGCGCCGACCGCCTGGACCGCGGACGGCGCCGGTTTCTTCTATGCGCGCTTCGACGCACCGAGGGAAGGGCAGGCCTATCAGGACCAGAACAAGAACCAGAAGGTCTACTATCACCGGGCGGGGACGGCAGAGAGCGAGGACGAGCTCGTCTACGAGCGCCCGGACGATCCCGAGCTCGGGTTCGATCCCTCGGTGACCGACGACGGGCAGTATCTCGTGATCGTCGTCTCGAAAGGGACGAGCCGGAAGGTCGCGGTCCACTACGCGGACCTATCGAAGAAGCCTTGGACGATCGAACGGCTCTTGGACGAGTTCGACGCGGAGTACACCCTCGTCGGCAGCATCGGAAACGACTTCTACTTCCTCACCACGCAAGGAGCGAAGAACCGGCGCGTCGTCGCGATCGATCTCGGGAATCCGGCGCGCGAGGCCTGGCGCGAGGTGGTGGCGGAGACGGACGCGATCCTCGAGGCGGGAAAGATCGTGAACCACCAGCTCGTTCTTCAATCGCTCGTCGATGTCAAGGCGCGCCTCGCGATCCACGAGCTCGACGGGACTTTCGTGAAGGAGATCGAGCTTCCCGCGATCGGGAGCGTCGGCGCCCGCGGCGTCAGCGGGCTTCGCCATCTCGGGTCGCTCAGCGGACGGCAGGACGGAACGGAGCTCTTCTACGCCTTCACTTCCTTTACGTATCCGACGACCATCTTCCGCTACGATTTCGTCGCCGGACGCTCGGAGGTCTTCCGCGCGCCGGGGATCGATTTTGATCCGTCTCCGTACGAGGTGGAGCAGGTCTTCTATCGGAGCAAGGACGGAACCCGCGTCCCGATGTTCCTCGTTCATCGAAAAGGGATCGCGCGGGACGGCTCGAACCCGGCGCACATCTACGCCTACGGCGGTTTCAACTACAGCATCACGCCGTTCTTCTCGGTCGCGAACTTGGTTTGGCTCGAGATGGGCGGGATCTACGCGATCGCGAACCTGCGCGGCGGGGGCGAGTACGGGGAGCGGTGGCACGAGGACGGGATGCTCGACAAAAAGCAGAACGGGATCGACGACTTCATCGCCGCCGGGGAACACCTGATCGCGGAGGGATACACCTCGGCGCCCCGGCTCTCGATTGAGGGGGCGAGCAACGGCGGGCTCATGACCGCGGCGTGCCTCACGCAGAGGCCGGACCTTTTCGGCGGCGTTCTCGTGGACGTCGGCGTGCTCGACATGCTCCGCTTTCACAAGTGGACGATCGGATGGGCATGGGCGTCCGACTACGGGACGTCCGACGATCCGGAGCAGTTCCGCTGGCTCTTCAAGTATTCGCCCCTGCACAATCTAAAGCCGGGCGCGTCCTATCCGGCGACGCTGATCCTCACAGCCGACCACGACGACCGCGTCGTTCCGGCCCATTCCTACAAGTTCGCCGCGGCTCTGCAAGAGGCGCAGGGCGGGCCCGCGCCGGTTCTCATTCGGGTCGACGTGAAGGCGGGGCACGGAGGCGGGAAGCCGACGAGCAAGAGGATCGAGGAGCAGGCGGACTGCTGGGCCTTCCTCGCGAATGCGCTTGGGATGAAAATAAACCCCTAAAGCATCCGCGGGGGATTCGGGATTGAGGGGACACGACACTCGTTCCACGCGGCCTATGATCGGGACGGCCGGCGAATCGTCCCGAAATTGGTATCGTGTCCCCGAAACACCCTACCTGAGCAGCACGACCTTCTCGGTCCCGGCGACCTCTCCGTCGACGCGCATGCGAACGAAGTAGACGCCGGCTGGGAGATCGCCCGCCTCGCCGGCGCCGTCCCAAGTCACCGCGCCCGACCCGGCTGAGAACGAACGCGCCGGCATCGTGGAGACAAGACGTCCGCTCGCGTTGTAAACCTCCATCTCGACGACGCCCGTTTTCTTTAGGCTAAAAAGAATCTGCGCGGAGCCGCGAGTCGGGTTCGGCGTGATCGGGAAGAGAGAACTCCTGTCGCCGCCGGCGGGACGCCCGTCGGCCACCTTGGTGTCGATCGCTCCCGGGTCGCGTCCGTCGAGTACGAGCGTTCCGGTATTGTCGGGATCGAGCCAGTCCCTCAGGCGGGTCGCGCTCGTCCCGCCGCCGGTCCAAGAGACCGACAGCCTTCCGTACCAGTCGGACGTGATCGACGTGCACGACGCGTATCCGCCGTGAAGCTGCCCGACGAGCCGGCGGTTCGGATCCCAGAGGCCGGAGCCGGAGGAGCCGGGCTCGGTCGTTCCGTCTTCCCAATCGTCGACGCGCCAGTGCGTCCCGTTTCCGGGGACCGACGTGCCGAGGTAAGAAGTAACCGTCAGCGGATCGGTGTTGAAGCTGATCGCCTTCTCGTCGCAGTTCGGGTGGTGGATGCAGACGCTGCTCGAGACGGCGGCCCCGGTCGCGTCGTAGCCGGCGTAATAGACGTGGAATGAGGTATCCGGATCCTGCGAAAGCTGGATGAGGCAGAAGTCGGACGTGCTATACCGAGCGCGAAGCTCGGAGCCGTACTGGTTCTGCGAGAGGCTCCCGCAGCAGAGTTGGCCGCAGCCCGGCGATTCGTAGTTCCAGTAGACACGAACGGTCTGATCGTTGCTCGTGGTGACTCCGCAATGGTACGCGGTGAGGAAGTAAGGAGGCGGATCCTCCGTGTTGCTGTTCACCATCTGTCCGGAACAGGTCCAGGATCCCTGCAGCGTGTACACGCCGACGGAGCGGATGTCGTCGCGCCACGGGTCCCCCTCGCGGCAGATCACGTCGTTGTTGCACCAACCCTGCATGAGCTTGTTCGCGGCCATCGTGGCGAACCCGCGGTAGTCGTGACTTGCCTGGGCGAGGGCCAGGTTTGGTTCAAAGGCCGCGTCGCGGGGAACGAAGAGCTCGATCACCGCGCGGTCTCCCGGAAGGATCGGCGTCCAGAACTCTCCCTCGACCGCGTCATGAGGTCCGTAGGAACCGTAGACGTTGCGCCGCTCCGGATCGTAGATGTGGAGCATCGCCCCGTCGGGCAGTTCGAACGGAACGAAGCCGAAGTTAAGCGAGAGCGCGCCCGCGGAGTGAACGCGAAGACGCCAGATCCGGCTTCCGTCCGGCAAGCTTTCCCAGGTTCCTTCGCGATCCGGCGTGAGGCTCATGAAGTGGGGCGCCGCGAAGCGGTAGGGACCGCCCGGCTCCGAGGCCATCCGCTCCTCGTCCTCCGCAATAAGGCGAAGGACATCGACGGGCGGAAGCACGATTTCGCGCACATCGTCGAGGGCGGCCACGCGGAAGCCGAAGCTCGCCGGCGGGGTCGCGTTCTCCGCAACCGCGGGGACGAAGAGCGCGAGAAGGAGCGCGACGGCGAGCGCCGCCGAGCCGAACGGACGGTACGGCCGGATCTTCATAACTGCTTCTCCATGGGTTGATGCTCGAACAGCGGGCGCGAAAAAACGCGCGCCGTTTCTCGGGGGGAGGACGATCACTGTCGCGGGAGACACGCGATCGACCCATTCATTTTCGCCGATCCCGGGCCGGATGTCAACGGCGATCAGGTTTCGGTGACAGGAGCCTCCACATCGTCGCCGTTTAGGGACGTAGTTCCGCTCGTAACGTTACGCCACGGGCCGTCCGCGCACCGGCGCCACCGGAAGGAACGGAACTACGTCCCCGATCTGTCAACGGCCCGGCGCCCGCGTGGGCGTTCACCGCGGCGCCCGTTCCACAGGCGTCCGCCCTCGGCGCAGCGTGCGTCG
>JAGUYC010000237.1 GCA_020061515.1 Gemmatimonadota bacterium | reverse complement strand
CCGAGCCGGCCTACGGGCCGCGCGGTCTCGAGCGGATGCGAGGCGGCGCCTCGGCGCGCGAGGCGCTCGACTCTCTTCTCGCCGGGGATCCAGGAAGGGAACTGAGGCAGGTCGCCTTCGTCGATCGGGAGGGGAGGGTCGCGGTCTACACCGGATCGAGGTGCATCGATTGGGCCGGGCACCGCGCGGGGGAAGGGTTCTCGGTGCAGGCGAACCTCATGCGCAACGATCGGGTCGTGGACGCGATGGCCGCCGCGTACGAGAAGTCCGAGGGGATGCTGGCGGAGAAGCTTCTCGCGGCGCTCGAGGCCGGGGAAGGCGCGGGCGGCGACATCCGCGGGAGCCAATCAGCGGCGCTCCTCGTCGTCGAGGCGGAGGCGTCCGACAAGCCGTGGGCGGATCGGGCCGTCGATCTTCGCGTCGAGGACCATCCCGATCCGGTCGGCGAGCTTCGAAGGCTTCTCACGGTCCATCGCGCCTACGAGCACATGAACCGCGGCGATCGGGCGATCGAGGAAGGGGACTTCGAGCGGGCGCGCGTCGAGTACGAGACGGCGGCTCGCCTCGTTCCGGGCAACCCGGAGATGACGTACTGGCACGCCGTGTCGCTCGCGACCAACGGCAAGGTCGACGAGTCGCTTCCGCTCTTCCGCGAGGTCTTCCGCGCGAACCCCGGCTTTCGAGAGGTGACGAAGCGCCTCGTGAAGGCGGGGATCTTCCCGGACACGCCGGCCGGCGCGGCGATCCTGGATCGAATCCTCGCCCGATGATAAACCCGGTACACTTGTACCAAGTACACGTGTAGCAGGTACGCTCATGCGAACGCGAGTGACGATCGACCTCGAGAACCCCGACCTCGTCGTCGGGATCGTGGAGGCGCGCGCCGTCTCGATCCGCGAAACGCCGCCCGAACTTCGCATGACGATCGAGAGGCTCGTCGAGATCCGGCGCGGCGAGGATTTCCCTCCGCCCGAGAGGCGGACCGCAGTCCGGAAGCTCCTCCGCGCGGGAGGCTTCCACGCGAGCGGGCGGAACAAGCCGGCGAGCGAGTACCTCGCCGCGCGCGCACGGGCAGGCGATTATCCCTTTCATTCGAACGTCGTCGACATCGGAAACTGCATCTCCCTTCGCTCGGGCCTGCCGATCTCCGTCCTCGATCTCGACCGCGCGCTCGAAGGCGGCGACTCCCTCTCGATCCGACTCGGAACCGAGCATGAGTCGTACGTCTTCAACCCGGCCGGACAGGAGATCCGCCTTCGGGGGCTCCTCTGCGTCGCGCGCGCGAACGGCCCCGCGCTCGGAAACCCGGTCAAGGACTCGATGGGATCCAAGGTGACCCCCGAGACGCGGCGCGTGATCGGCGTGATCTACGCGAGCCGCGCGAACGCGCCGCTCCAAGAGATCGATGGGCATCTCCTCGAGTTCGCACGGCTTCTCCGCGAGCACGCTTCCGCGGAGGAAGCGGAGACGGCGATCCTCCCCGAGTGACCCGCTCGATTTCCCTCTTGCGCGGAGCGATCCTTCCTCCTATGCTCTTTGTCGCATCCAGAGTGGCGAGAAGGCCTGTGGGTCTCGCCCGGCAACCGGTTGCGACGGCACGGTGCCCAGGCCAGCCCGACGGGGAACGATGCGGCTTCGAGGTCTCGACCCGTTTCGAGGCAATTCGTCGCCCGACCGATCTCGGGCCGAGAGCCCTCCCCTCATTCGCGGGCGCGCATCAGGCACGTGGGACGTCCGCGCCTTCCGTTCGGCAGGCGCAAGCCGGCCGGACCCGCCCTCGCCGGTACAACTCACGGTCCGCGGCGCGCGCTTCCGGTTGGAGACGCCCCGTTCGCGCGGACGCTTCGGGGGAGAAGAGCATGCAGTATGTCTTCACGTCCGAGTCGGTGACCGAAGGGCATCCGGACAAAGTGTGCGATTTCATCTCCGACTCAATCCTGGACGCCTACATTGCCGCCGACCCGCGGGCCCACGTCGCGGTCGAGACCCTGGTCAAAGACGGCAACATCGTCGTCGCCGGCGAGATCTCGTCCCGCGTGCGCGGATCGATCGATCACCAGACGATCATCCGCGACTCGGTGCGCGCGGTCGGCTACGTCGATCCGAGCGAGCCGTTCCACGCGGACGGCGTGCGCATTCACGAGCTGATCACGGAGCAGTCGCCAGAGATCGGCGTCAAGGTCGATCTCCCGGACGGCGAGCAGGGCGCGGGAGACCAAGGGATCATGTTCGGATTCGCCACGAACGAGACCGAAGCGCTCATGCCCCTCCCCATCTATCTCGCCCACCGGCTCTCCGAGGGGCTCGCGATCGATCGGAAGAGCGGCCGCGCCCCCTTCCTCCGGCCCGACGGAAAGACCCAAGTGTCGGTCCACTACGAGGACCACGTCCCGAAAGAGGTCACGACGGTCATCGTCTCCGCGCAGCACCGGAAGGATACGATCGAACAACTGCGCGCGTACGTGCGCGACGATCTCCTGCCCCGCGTTCTCGGAAAGTGGTATCGCGAGTCAATCAACATCCACATGAACCCGGGCGGTCCGTTCACGGAAGGCGGCCCCTCCGCAGACGCCGGCGTGACGGGACGCAAGATCATCTGCGATACCTACGGCGGGATGGGACGGCACGGCGGCGGCGGCTTCAGCGGGAAAGACCCTTCGAAGGTGGACCGGAGCGCCGCCTACTTCTGCCGCTACGTGGCCCGGCAGATCGTGAAGACCGGGATCGCCCCGCGCGTCGAGATCCAAGTCTCCTACGCGATCGGGAAACCGAAGCCGGTCTCCGCGAAGGTGGACACGTTCGGTACCGGCAATGAAGGAAAGGCGATCGAGTTCGTGAACCGCTTCGACTTTCGGCCGAGGGCGATCATCGAGAGACTCGATCTTCTCCGGCCGATCTATCGTCGGACCACCAACTACGGACATTTTGGGCGTCCAGGTTTCACCTGGGAAGAATAGCGCTCGGCAAGGAGAGACCGATGATCCGCACGCTTCGTTTCCATTCGGGCCGGATGCTCGGCCGTCGCTATCTTGCGCTCCTCGTCTTCGCGGCCGGGATCTGGCTCTCCGGCTGCGGAGGGAAGACCGAGACGGAACACGCGCCTCCCCCGATCCCCGAGGGGAAGGCGGCCGCGGCCCGTCCGGCCCCCGCGGGGTCGACGCTCTATCTCGCCCAGGCGCAGTTCGTCACCGAGACGACGCCGGACGGGAAGAGCCGCCCGGTGCCCGGCCCCGCGCGTCTTTCGATTTGGACCTCAAACGGTTCCGCGTGGACCGAGGAAGTGCTCGAGGATCCGGAGAGCAACGTCTTTCACAAGGCGGCTTGGTACGCGCCCCCGAGCGGGGAGCCCGGAATCCTCACGATCGGGGCGACGCGGGCGTTCCTCAAGATCTGGCGGAAGACGAGCGACGGTTGGGAAGCGGAAGCGCTGTGGAACCCGACGTTCGGCGGCAAGTGGGACCGGCTCCGCGATTTCGAGATCGCGGACGTGACCGGCGACGGCGTCGAGGACATCGTCGTCGCGACCCACGATCAGGGCGTCATCGGCGTCGTCTCCTGGACGGACGGCGGATGGAAGGCCGAGGAGATCGGGCGGCGCGAGAACACATTCGTCCACGAGGTCGAGGCCGGGGACGTGGACGGCGACGGCGTGATCGAGATCTTCACGACGCCGAGCCTTCCGAACAAGTTGGACGGCACGCCGCAGCCGGGCGAGATCGACATGTACAAGCGCGCGGGCGGGAAATGGGCCTACCAGATCGTGGACACGCTCGCCACGCGCCACGCGAAGGAGATTCTCTGCGTCGTCCTGGACGGCGAGACGCGCCCTGTTCTCTTCGCCTCGCTCGAGGGGGAGAGCATCGGCGCCGCCGAGATGTCGGGGGACAACACGCGCATCCGTCTCTACCGTTTCGCCGACGGACGCATCGAGAAGACCGACATCGCCGGCCTTCCGGGGAACCTCTGCCGCTTCCTCACCTACGGCGACGTCGACGGAGATGGAGCGAAGGAGCTGGTCGCATCGACGAAGAGCAACGGGATCTGGAAGCTCTCGCCGCCGAAGACTCCCGGCGCGGAATGGGAGAAGACCCTTCTCGCGACGGGAACCTCCGGGTTCGAGCACGCCACGGTCCTCGCGGATTTCGACGGAGACGGGACGGACGAGATCTACGTCGCTTCCGACGATCAGAAGGAGCTCCGCGGTTACCGGTTCGAGGACGGAACGTACCGCATGCAGGTGATCGGCCCGCTCGAGAGCAAGCCGATCACGTTCAACGTCACGGCGCACGCAGCCGACTAAGAGGAATTGCGTTTCCGAGTGGTTGCCCGGCATCCGGTCGCCGTCGGCGCGGGCTCCCGACGATCGAATCCTCGATGATCGAGGAGGCCGATTATGGCCATTCCGGTCCGCTATATCCATCCTCGATCGTTGAAGTATCTCGCCGGGCATCTCGATCTGCTCGTCAAGTCCAAGCTCTGGGCCAAAATCCTCGCCGGGATGGCGGCCGGCATCGCGACCGGGGTGGTTCTCGGGCCGTCGGTCGGGCTGGTTTCTCCGGACGTCGCAGAGATTGTCAGCGCATGGCTGGCCCTTCCGGGAAGACTGTTCCTTGCGATGATCCAGATGATCGTGATCCCGCTGATTTTCTCCTCGGTCATCCGCGGACTGGCGGCGAGTGAGGACATGGCCCAGCTTCGCAGCGTCGGGCTCCGCGTAGTCGTCTTTTTCCTGATCACGACCGTTCTCGGGATCCTGATCGGAATCGGCGTGGCGGGGTTTCTCAAGCCGGGATCCTACATCGACCCCAAGATGATCAGGCAGGCGGTCGACGTCGAAATCCCGGAGGGCTCGGAAGAGTTCGCCGGGCTTCCGGGGTTCTCCGAGATGCCCGCGCGAATCGTGGGTCTCTTGCCGGAAAACCCTTTGGGTTCGTTGGTTCGAACCGAAATGCTGGAGATTGTCATCTTCTCCATCTTCATCGGCATCGCCTTGCTGAGCATGGCTCCAAAACAAGCCCGTCCGATGCTCGAGCTTCTGGGATCCCTGCAAGAGGTCTGCATGACGGTCGTTCGTTGGGCGATGCTGATCGCACCGCTGGCGGTCTTCGGTCTTCTGGCAAGTCTCACGGCGACCGTCGGTCTCGACGTCCTGGTCGGTATGGCCGTCTACGTGGGCACCGTGCTCATCGGACTTGGGATCCTCCTGATCGTCTACCTGATCATCGTGGCCGCCGTCGGGTACTCTCCTTGGAAGTTCCTCGGTAAGATCCGCGAAGTTCAGCTTCTGGCTTTCTCGACGTCGAGCTCCGCCGCGGTCATGCCGCTTTCGATCCGGACCGCGGACAACGAGCTCGGTGTGCGTCCCTCGATCTCGCAATTCGTGATTCCGCTGGGCGCCACCATCAACATGAACGGCACGGCTCTGTATCAGGGCGCGGCGACCGTTTTCGTGGCGCAGGTGTTCGGGGTCGACCTGTCGCCCGCGGCGCTCGCCTTCGTGGTCGTCACGGCAGTCAGCGCCAGCATCGGGGCTCCTGCCGCGCCCGGCGTCGGTATTGTAATCCTGGCAACGCTTCTTGACGGCGTGGGTATTCCGGCAACGGGTGTGGCGCTGATCATCGGCGTTGATCGGATCTTGGACATGTCACGGACCGCGATCAATGTCACCGGAGATCTCACCGCATGCGTCGTGATGGATCGGTGGGTCGGGGGCAAGCTGAGCGCCGAGGAGCAGCTCGCCGAAGAGCAAAGGCACGAGCAACAACGGCAGCAGACGGGAGAAGACGTCCTGGAGGATCCGGAGTCGGTCCAATCCTGATCTGCGGGCGTCGGTTTCCCCGCTCGGAGCGGCCTTCCGCGCACCTACGCCGACGGATCCGCCACGCGCCCGAGGAAGAGGATCTCGCCCGTCGCGCGGTCGCGGATGAGAAAGAGGAACGGCCGGTCGGCTCGGAACGTGTGATCCGCCGGCACCGCCGATTCGCGAATCACGATCGCGGTCGCCGCCGCCGCCTCGGCCCCCTTCTCGTCCACCGCGATGAAGGTCTTGTGGTACGCCTCATCGACGGAGAGGCCGCCCCCCTCCGACATCCCGGAGAGGTCCGCGTCCCCTGAAAAGACACGGGTCATGCCCATCGCCTGGAGCGTCTCGCGAAGCTCGAAATCGGACTCGAACGTGAAGCGCGGAATCGCGGCCGCGACCGCGGCCGGCTCGAGGCCGTCCAGGATCGCGAAGAGCCGCTCCGCCGTGAGGCTCCCCTCGAAAGCGTCGAGATCGCCGGAGGGGAGCACGAAGACCATCGAGAGCTCGTCTCCCCGGAAGGGGAGCTCGAGCGTCTGACAGCCGTCTCCTTCCGCGTAGGGGAAGGTGTCGGTCCGCGCCATCATCGGAACGGTGACGGCCGAACCCTCCGGCCGCGCGAAAGACCCTTGAGTCGTCAAGTTTGCATCGAACGGGCGGGCCCAGGGCGCCTTGAAGTAGAGCGCGTTCGTGAGGACGGCGACGACGAGGGGGTCGATCGATCCCGCGGGGAGAAGATCGCGGATGCGGTCGCGCGTCTTCCCCTCCACCCACTCGTTGATCACGCGGCGCGCGGCCTCCGGCGCCCCCGCGAAGTCGAGCCGCTCGACCCCGCTCCCGTAGTGGACCGCGAGAAGATCGAGATACTCGTCGCGGAACGGGAATCCCGCGCGCCCCCAGAACGCGTTGGCGACGAGAAGCTCGACCGGATCCTCCCCTTCCTCGCCCTCCGGGAGGTTCCGCGCCGCCAATGCGAGGTCGAGCGCGTTCCACGCGTCGTGCGCCGCTTCCCCCTCGGGAAAGCGAAGAACGTCCGCGATCTCCTCCGCGGTCTCGCCGCGCGCTCCGCCGTAGAGCATCGCGAACGCGATTCGGATGCTGAAGGGAGAGACGAGCACATTCCCATTCTTCTCGAGACGGCCGAGAAGGTCGAGCGCCGCCTCCGCACCGCCCCACACAAGCTCGCCCAGGGCTTCCTCGCCGGCGGCGGGGCTCGTGTTCCGCGAAAGATCGGAGCGAAGGCTCTCCCACGAGGCATCGCCGGGATCGGGCGACCCAACCGAATCGCCGCACGAGAGCGCGAGAAGAGGGATGAGAAGGGCGAGGCAACGAAGCCGCCCCGAGACCCGGCCTTCCAATCGACGGCTCATCTTGGTTCTCCTTTGCGGGGGATGTTCTCTTCTTGCTCGATTGTACCACGCCCGCGGGCGGACGGCTAGAGCGTAACCCTCTTGGATATCAAGAAGATCGGCGTCCTCGTCGATCAAAGGAAGAGGGGGCCGGACGCCCCCGGAGTCGAGGCTTCATGGACATCGAGAGACAAGAAGAGTCGTCCTCGACGCGAGCGATCACCGAGACGATGTTTCGGGCCGTTCTCGAGGCGACTCCGGACGGCATCCTCGTCGTGACCCAGGAAGGCCGAGTCGATCACTTCAACGCCCGGTTCCTCAAGATGTGGTCGATCTCGAAAGAACTGGCGGATCGGCGGGACGACCCGGCGCTTCTCCGATCCGTGCTCGACCAGCTCGCGGATCCCGACGCGTTCCTCGCCAAAGTGAACGAGCTCTACGGATCCGCGGCATCGAGCACGGACACGATCCACTTCAAGGACGGCCGTCTCTTCGAGCGGCGCTCGGCCGCGCTCAACCTCGAAGGCCGGAACGCCGGCCGCATCTGGTACTTCCGCGACATCACCGACCGAAAGCGCGCAGAGGAGGAGATTCTCGCCGCGAAGAGGGCGGCCGAGGACGCGAGCCGCGCAAAGGGCGATTTCCTCGCGAACATGTCGCACGAGATTCGAACGCCGATGAACGGCATCCTCGCCATGACCGAGCTCGCTCTCGAGACGAGCCTCTCCCCCGAGCAGCGCGAGTTCCTGATCACGGTCAAGGAGTCCGCCGATTCTCTTCTCGGAATCCTGGACGATATTCTTGATTTATCGAAGATCGATGCAGGAAAGCTCATTCTCGAAACGACCGAGTTCTGTCCGCGGGATTGCGTCGAGGGGGCCGTCCGCTTGCTCGCGCCCCGCGCGGACCGGAAGGGGGTCGAGCTCGCCTGTCACATCCCTCCCGACTTTCCGGACCGACTGGTCGGCGACCCGGGACGGCTCCGCCAGATTCTGGTGAACCTCATCGGCAACGCGATCAAGTTCACCGAGGAAGGGGAGATCCTCGTCCGGGCCGAGGTGAAGGAGCGGTCCCAGGAGAGCGCGCTTCTTCGCTTCACCGTGCGCGACACGGGGATCGGCATCCCGGACGACAAACGCCGCGCCGTCTTTCAGCCGTTCGAGCAGGTGGACGGCTCTTCCACTCGGAGGCACGGCGGGACCGGGCTCGGCCTCGCGATCGTGCGGGACCTCGTGCGGCTGATGGGCGGCAGGATCTCGCTCGTGAGCAACATCGGCTGGGGGAGCATCTTCCAGTTCACGATTCGGGCGGGTCTTCGCTCGGACGTCGCCTCGGCGCCCCACCCCGAAGGGATCGACCGGTTGCGCGGGAGGACCGCGCTCGTCGTCGACGACAACGCGACCAGCGCCCGGATCGCGAGCGAAATGCTCGCGTATTGGGGGCTCCATTCGTCGACGGCGCAGGATGGACAGCTCGCGCTCGCCCGGATGGAGGAGGCGCGCCGCGGAGGCGTCCCCTTCCCGCTCGTCCTCCTCGACTCGCGCATGCCCGGCCTCGACGGTTTCGAGATCGCCGAGCGGATCATCGAGGACCCCTCGCTCGCGGGCGAGTTCATTCTTCTCCTCTCCCCGGCGGGGAAGAACCTCGACCTCGAGCGCTGTCGCGCGCTCGGAGATCCGGTCGCCGTCACGAAGCCGGTGCGCCTCTCCGAGCTTTCCGAGGCGATCGCGCGCCTCTCCCGTCCGGCGGCTCCGCGCCGCGAGGCGGCCCAAGCGCGCGAGGAAGCGCCCGCGCCGGCGCGCACGTCCCCCCTTCGAATCCTCCTCGCCGAGGACAACCCGGTGAACCAAAAGGTCGCCCGGCGGATTCTCGAGAAGGAAGGGCACGTTGTCGCGGTTTGCGAGAACGGGCAAGAGGCGCTCGACGCCCTTACGGACGGCTCGTACGACCTCGTCCTCATGGATATCCAGATGCCGGTGATGGATGGATACGAAGCGACCCGCGCGATCCGCGAGAGAGAAAACGAGACCGGCGGACATCTCCCGATCCTCGCTCTCACCGCGCGCGCCCTCAAGGGGGACCGCGAGCGGTGCCTGGAGGCGGGAATGGACGGCTACATCACGAAGCCGATCCGTCCCCAGAGGCTGCTCGACGCGATCCACGATCTCCTTCATGGATCAACCCAATCCGAGATCGGAAACAAGGACGCGGATTCCGCCCCGGCTCCGCCGGAGAGCTTCAACCTTTCCGAGGCTCTCGACTTTCTCGACGGCGACGTGGAGCTTCTGAAGCAGATGGCGGAGATCTTTCTCGAGGAAGCGCCCCGCCTTCTCTCGGGGGTCGAGTCCGCTCTCGCGAGGCAGGATCGCAAGTCGCTCGAGCGGGCGGCCCACGCCATCAAGGGGACGGTCGGCAGCTTCGCCGCGAAGCGCGCGTACGAGGCGGCGCGTCGCGTCGAGGACGCGGCCCGCGATG
>JAGUYC010000331.1 GCA_020061515.1 Gemmatimonadota bacterium | reverse complement strand
GTCCCCGCGCCGCCGAGCGCGAACCCGGCGCCGCCCCCCGGCCACACGTCGTCCACGCTGAGAGTCCGGGCGGCGTTCAGGTTGTTCGTTTGCACATAAATCGGTTTTCCGGAGGGGGCGAGGAACATCAACCGGATGTCCGGATCGGCGTTTAGCGCCCCCTGCGGGCCGTCCGTTCGCGCGAGAAGCTCGTCGTAGAGCGCCGGGCGCCTCGCTTCGAGCTCCGCCGCGAACCGCGCCGAGAGATCGAGAAGAGCCTCGACGTTCGTCCCGGGCGGAACCGGCGCCTGGGAGAATGCGGCACGAGGCGCGAAGAGGACAAAGAGGAAGACCGAGAGAACCGCGACGCGCCGCGAGAGAGAAGATCGATTGAAACGCATGGGATGTAGACTCCCTTCGATCGTGAATCCTACAAACCCCGAACCGCCGCGGCCTTCCGAACGCGGAACGGCCTCGGCGGGGCGATCGGCGTTTCCGACGGCATCCGAAGCGGGCACCCGCACGGGAGAAACGGCGAGGGGGGAGAAGCCTCGAGCACTCCGGCTGTTCGACAGAAGACGGATGCGCCGCGCGAGCGGAAGGGAGATTCCGCCGGCGGTTTCATCCGCCCGCCCTAGAAGGAATTATACAAGATCGGGCCGCGGGTGTAAAGCCTTAGATTCAAATGACTTTCAGTGTTGAAACGAAAAGATTTCGCCCCCCTTTGCGAAGGAGGGTCAAGGGTGGCTATCGGGAGGACGTGCGCCCGAGCTCCGGGAGCGGCCGCGACCGGGGAAGGACCCGGTCGTGCACCGACCGGAGGAAGTCGGTCTGAACTCGCGCCTCGAACTCGCGCACGAGATCGTCCGAGCCGAGGAAGAGAGGATCCCCCACGCGGAGGATTTCGTGGCCCAGGTTCGGAGAGGCCTCGTTCAGGATGAGCACCCGCACGTCGGGCCGGTTCATCTCCACCGCGAGCGCCTCCGCGATCTCGAGGCGGAACTCGTCGTAGCGGCACCGGTCGACGAGAGGATGAAGGAGAACGGCAAGGTCGATCGGCGGAGGGCCGGCCGAGGGGATTCGGTGGGCGTCGGGAAGCCGGTATGCGGCCACGACCTCGCCGCGCGCGGCGAAGAACCGGACCAGCGCCGGACGCACCTCGTTTCCGCTCGCCGAAGAGACGCTCATGCCCCGATTATCGACACCGCCGGCCCGCAGGTCCATCCCCTTCTTTCTCCCGTGGGAAGCTGGTGGAACGGCGCTCCATCCTTTACTATTTGTAGGCACGGATGCCGCGAAAGGAAAGGCAGGTTTGTCGTGACAAAGCCGCTCACAAGGGATGCGATTCTCGAAGCGCTTCGCTCCGTGAACGATCCTCACATCGGAAAGGACATCGTCGGCCTCGGCTTCGTGAAGGAGGCGGAAGCGGAGGGGGAACGCGCGCGCGCGGTCGTCGAGTTCGCCACCCCCGCCTTCCCCTCGAGAGACCGCGTCCGCGAGGAGTGCGTCGAGAAGCTTCGAGCGATCGGGGCCGCACAAGTCGATCTCGACTTTCGGACCGCGATTCGAGGGTATCGCCCCGCGGGTCGGCAGGATCTTCTCAAGGACGTGCGGAACGTGGTCGCCGTCGCGAGCGGAAAGGGGGGCGTCGGGAAGTCGACCGTCGCCGCGAACCTCGCGCTCATCCTCGCGAAGACCGGCGCCGCGGTCGGCCTTCTCGACGCGGACGTCTACGGCCCGAGCCTCGGGATCATGCTCGGCGCGGACGGGCGGCCCGAAGTGACGTCGAACAACACGATGCGCCCGCTCGACGCGCACGGCCTGAAGCTCATGTCGATCGCCTTCCTCACGACGAAGGACACGCCCGTGATCTGGAGGGGCCCGATGGTCCACGGGCTCATCTATCAGTTTCTTACACAGGTCGAATGGGGAACCCTCGACTATCTCGTCATCGACCTTCCGCCGGGGACGGGAGACGCGCAGCTCACCCTCACGCAAACCGCGCCCCTCGCGGGAGCCGTGATCGTGACGACCCCGCAGGATGTCAGCCTCGTCGACGCCAGGCGCGGTCTCAAGATGTTCGAGCAGGTGCGCGTGCCGGTCCTCGGCATCGTGGAGAACATGAGCTCGTTCGTCTGCCCGCACTGCGGGGGGCGGACGGACATCTTTCGATACGGGGGCGGAAAGAAGACGAGCCGCGAGCTCGGCGTCCCCTTCCTCGGCGAGGTGCCGATCGATCCGGAAGTGGTGATCGGAGGAGACGCCGGCACGCCGATCGTCGTTCGGAATCCCGCCTCTCCCGCCGCGACGGCGTACGTCCAGATCACCGAGCGGGTCGCCGCCGCTCTCGGACGGCTCGCGGTCGAAGAGGGAGGGAAGTCCGCTTCGTTCACCCTCCGCTGGGACGGATAGAGATGCCGGGTGCCCCGTCGCGCGAGAAGCCGGTGTCGATCGAGAAGGCCGGCGAGGAGACGCTCCGCATCGTGTGGGAGGACGGCGTCGTCTCCGACTTCCACGTCGCGGCCCTTCGGCGCGCGTGCCCCTGCGCGGGATGCGTCGACGAGTGGAGCGGCAAGCGCACGCTCGATCCACTCTCCGTTCTCGAATCGGTGCGACCGATTCGAATCGAACCGGTCGGGCGCTACGCGCTCCGCATCGTCTGGAGCGACCATCACGACACGGGGATCTACTCCTTCGAGTACCTTCGGTCGCTCGCCGACGGAAAGAGCCCGAAGGGGGAGTAGCCTCTGTCGCGAGCGCGCGACGGAATCCGTTTCGTCTCCGCTTGCCGGAATCCGGGCGTTGCTTCTATACTGTCGGCGGGAGGAGGGACCTCCTCTCGAAGTCGGTTGGCACGGACGGACGATTCGCGATACACTCTTGTCTCGATCGAGAACCCGTCCCCCGCGAGAATGCGAGGGGTGCCGCCGAGACATCTCCGAATCCCGCCGGCCGCGCGGCGCCCGGCCGAGGAGAGAGCAGAAGGATGTGGATGAGGGGGGAGCCGATCTTGGAAGCGAAGGAAGCGCTGTCGGAAGCCGAAGTGAAGAAGCGTCTCGCCGATCTTCCTCAGTGGAAGAAAAACGGCAAAGCGCTTCAGCGTGTCGTCGATTTCCAGGAGTACCTCGAGGCCATCGACTTCGTCCACATCATCGCCGAGATCGCCGAGGAGCTGAATCATCACCCGGACATCGAGATCCGCCACACCCGCGTCTCGGTGAGCTGCCTCACGCACCGATGCAAGGGGATCACCGGACGGGACTTCGAGCTGGCCCACAAGATCGAGCGCCTCATCGAGGAAACGCTGACCGATTGACGGAGGCCGCCGCCTCGAACCGGATAAGGATGCCGCACGCGGCGCCGCGTCTCCGCGCGCGGGTTCCCCGATGAAGAGCAGCGCCCCTTCGCAGAAACCGATCGTTCTCTTCGATCTCCGATGGGTTCGAAGCGCGAGGCCGGACGGGATCGGACGCTACGCGCTCGAGCTCCTTCGCGCGCTCGCGCGCGGCGACTCCGCACGCGCGTACACAGCTCTCTATCGAGACGAAACGATTCGAGAGTCTCTCTTCGGCGATCTCGAGGGAACCGTCTCGTTCCTCCGCGCTCCGCACGGCCTCTTCTCCCCCGCGCACGCGCTCGCTCTTCCGCGCGTCCTCCGGCGGGAAGCGATCCGATTCTTCGTCGCGCCGAACTACCTCGGCTTCCCGCCGGGACGCACGGCCGGAACGGTCCGTATCGCCGTCGTTCACGATCTCATCCCGTGGGAGATGCCGGACGCGCGCGGCGGAAACTTGAGGTGGCAGGTGTTCTATCGGTGCGCGTTCGCGGGACGCGCGCTCCTTCGAAGCTACGACCGGCTCGTCGCGGTCTCGGAGAAGACGCGGGAGGCTCTCGTCTCCCGTTTCGGCCAGGACCCGGAACGGATCTCGGTCGTTCCGGGCGCTCCGGCGCCGCACTTCACGCCCTCCGGCGAAGGGGACGAGGCGCACCTCGCGCGCCTCGGCCTTCGCGCTCCGTTCGTGCTTTATGTCGGAAGGGGGGACCGCCACAAGAACCTCGCGAGGCTCGTCGGCGCACACCGGCGGCTTCCCGTTTCGCTCCGCGCGCGCTTCCCGCTCGTTCTCGCGGGGACCGACCCGGGAGTCGGTGATCCGCTCGTCAAAGCCCTCGCGCGCGTGACCGATGCCGAGCTCGCCGCGCTCTACCGATCCGCGGAGTACGTCGTGCTGCCGAGCCTCGCCGAGGGCTTCGGGCTTCCGCTCGTCGAGGCGTTCGCATGCGGCACGCCCGCTCTCGTCTCCCGGATCGCCCCGCTCACCGAGATCGGCGGGGACGCGGCGCGCGCCTTCGACCCGCTGAACGTCGAGGAGATCGCGCGCGTTCTTCGCGAGGCGCTCGAAGACGACGCCGCTCGCGAGGCGATGCGCCTTGCCGCAATGGACCGCGCACACGCTTTTTCCTGGGAGAAGAGCGCCCGCCTCTTCGCGGAGATCTTGGACGAGACGAATCTTGAACAAGAGGCGTAGTTTCGGTGCCGGGTGCCGAATAGAACCGGCTACGACGAGGGCGTCTTTTCCTCCACCCCTTCGCGATAGCAAGCGATGACGTCGGCGGGGACGCCCTCGCACGCGATCTTCCCGCCCATGAAGAGAAGCGCGCGCGAGCAGAACTCCTCCACCGCGGCGAGGTCGTGGCTCACCATCAGGATCGTCTTCCCGCGCGACTGGAACGAGCGGATCCTCTCGCGGCTCTTCCGCTGGAACGCCTCGTCGCCGACCGAGAGGATCTCGTCGAGGAGAAGAACGTCCGGGTCGACATGCACCGCGATCGAGAAGGCGAGGCGCATGTACATCCCGGTCGAGTAGGTTCGGACCGGCTCCTCGATGAAGTCGCCGATCTCCGACAAGGCAACGATGTCGTCGAAGCGCGCGAGCACCTCCTTCTTCGACATACCGAGAACGATCCCGTTCAAGAGAACGTTTTCGCGGCCGGTGAAATCGGGATGGAAGCCGGCGCCGAGCTCGATCAGGCTCGCGAGCGATCCGCGGACCGCGATGCGCCCCGCGTCCGGCCGATAGATGCCGGTGATGAGCTTGAGGAGCGTGCTCTTCCCCGATCCGTTCGGCCCGATGATCCCCCACGTCTCGCCCGCGGGGACGCGGAAGGAGATCCCTTCGAGCGCCTGGTGGAAGAAGTGCGCGGGCGCGGCTCCTTTTCGCCGGACGAAGAGGCTCTTCAGGGTGGTGTAGTTCCGCGCGAGCCTCGCCTTTCGAAAGCGCTTGGAGACTCCGAACACCTCGAGCGCGATCGGACGGGTTCCGTTTCCCATTCTTAGAGCCACTCCGCGAAGGTCTCCCGGTGCCGCCGGAAGAGAGCGTCCCCGACAAGGAGGATCGCGACCGCCGCCGCCGCCGCGAGGCCGAGAAGAGGCCACGAGGGGAGGCGGTTGTGGAAAAGGACATCCTGGTACGCGGTCACGAGGGCGCCCATCAGGTTCCCGAGAGCGAAGATCCGAAGACCGCCCGGCACTTTGCTAAGCGGATAAATAATCGGACACAGAAAGAACCAGAAGACAAGGAGGCTCCCGAGCAGATGCTGCACGTCCCGAAACTGGACGTTGAGCGCGGAGAGCGCGAGCACGATGCCGAGCGTGAGGACGAGCTGCACCGCCATCACGACCGGGAGCGCGAGAACGGCGGGGCCGATCGGCACTCCGTACGCGAGGTAGATCAGAAAGAGAACCGGCAGGCTGAAGACGAAGTTCAACCCGTTCGAGAAGACCGAAACGACCGGGAGGACCTCCGGAGGAAACATCGCCCGCGTGATCAGATTCCCGCTCGAGACAATCGAGTTCACCCCCTCGGAGAGGGATGAGGAGAACCAGAGCCACGGGAGAAGCCCGGCGAACATGAAGGCGCCGTAGTCCTCCATGTCGAACCGCATGTAAACGCTGAAGACGAGGCTGTAGACGAGCATGAGAAGAAGGGGGTTCAGGAAGGTCCACACGAAGCCGAGGAGAGAGCCGCGGTAGCGCGCGCGCAACTGCCGCGCGACCAGGCTCTGGATCAGGACCCGGTGCGCGTAGCAGTCGCGGATCGTTTGGATGATGCCCATGAGTCGTCCGTCCGCCGCGCGGCGCCGCTTCGCCGACGCCCCCGCATTCTAGGAAGGAGTCGAGCGGGCGTCAACGCGGCGTCCCTTCCCGGCGCAGCACACGAGCTGCAGAGAAGTCCGTCCGCTCGTCCATCTCACGGCTCGCGAAGATAGCCGAGGGCTCGAAGAGCCTCGATCGTCTCCTCGGAAATCTCCGGGACCGGCTCGGGGACGCGTTGCTCGAGAGACGCAATCCACTCGCGCAGTTTCGTCTCCATCCTTCGCCCCCGCTCGGAGGTCGCGTCGGCCGGCTTGCGTTCGTCGGGGTCCCGCCGGAGATCGTAGAGCTGCGTTCCGTCCGGACCGCTCACCATCTTCCATCGTCCTTCGCGCAACGCGTAGATCCTTCGCGGGACGATCTCGCCCTCCTCGAGAGCGGCGGGCGCCTCGCTGAAGACTTCGCCGGACCCATCCCTCCGTCCGAAGCGCTCGACGACGGGAAGAAGCGAGCGTCCGGAGAGCGGGTAGGGAGGGGATTCGAGGCGGGGGAAGAGCGCGAGGACCGTCGGCAAGATGTCGCAGAGCCCCACAGGCTCCGAGACTCGCTTCCGAAGGGATGGAAGCCCCGCTGCTTCCCCCGGCGCGGCGCGCGGCGCAGGCGGCACGCGAAGAAGAAGCGGCACGTGCAGAAGCGGCTCGTGAAGCAGATCTCCGTCGTGCCCGACGTAGTTCTTCTCTCCGAGGGACTGTCCGTGATCTCCGGCCATCAAGACGACCGTCCAATCCGCAAGTCCGAGGTCCTCGATCTTCGCGAGGAGATCGAGGATCGCGCGGTCCATCGTGCGGATCTCTTTTTCGTAGAGGACGCGGAGGAAAGCGCGGTCGTCCTCGGAGAGCGCGCCGTCCTCCACGTGGCCCGGTAGATCCTCGACGCGCAGACCGCCGCAGAACGGGCCGTCGTAGTTCGGCATGCGCGCGCGCGTCTCCGGCGTCGCGATCATCGGCGAATGCGGATCGTAATAGTGGACCCAGAGAAAGAACGGCTCCGTTCCGAGCGAGTCGAGCCAGTCGAACGCACGCCGGTTCGTGACGGCCGCCGATCGCTGCCAGCCGAGCGGCTCCTCGGGCGGGACCTTGTCGTCGACGGTTTCGAATCCTTGCGAGAGATTCTTGCTCAGGATTCCCCTCGCGCTCAAGAAGGCGGCGGTTCGGTATCCGGCGCCCTTGAAGATCTCCGCCATGCTGACCCACGCGGTGTCGAGCGATTGGATGTTGTGAAGGACGCCGTGCTCGGACGGATAGACGCCCGTGAGGATCGACGCGTGCGAGGGGACGGTGGTCGTGGTCGGCGCGGCGGCCGCTTGAAAGAGAACGGATCCGGCCGCGGCGCGGTCGAGTCCGGGCATCGGATCGAACGCGCGGTTGTAACAGGAGAGGAAGTCCGCGCGCGTCGTGTCGAGCGTGACGAGAAGAAGGTTGTAGCCGGAGTAATTCCCCCAAAGCCGCGCGAGGCGCCATCGCTCGCGCGTCGCGGGGGCGAGAAGAACCGCCGCGACGAGAAGCGTCCCAAGACCGATCCAGGCGGCTTTTCTCATCGGAAGCGCCTCCGACGTCTCGGCCGCGGGATCTCGTCAAGGAGCGAAAGGTCGGGATGGTAGAACGGATCCTTGGCGAGGCGCTTCCCCCACCTTCTCTCCATCCAGACGACCTCCCGCTCGTCGAGATCCGAACGGCGGCTTTGCGTCTCATGATGAAGGAAGACGGCGTGCGGCGTATAGAGAATCCGAAGCCCCTTCTCGCGCGCGCGAAGGCAGAAGTCCACGTCGCCGAACGAGACCGCGAGGCGCTCCGCGTCGAACCCGCCGAGATCGAAGAAGGTCGTCTTTCGCACGAGAAAGCAGGCTCCGTCCACCGCCGAGACCTCGCGCGAAAGGAGCGGCGAGACGAAGAAGGGCGCGCCTCCCGCGCTCATCCCTTTCCAGAGGTGCCCGGCCACGACGCCCATCCCGACGACGAGCCCCGCGTGCTGGATCTTTCCGTTCGGATAGAGGAGCAGCGCACCGACCGCTCCGGCGTCCGAGCGGTCCGCCTCTTCCGCCATCGCCGCGATCGATCCGGTTTCGAGCACTTCGGTGTCGTCGTTGAGAAAAAGGAGAAACTCGCCGCGAGCGGCGCGGGAGGCCTCGTTCATCATCGATGAAAAATTGAAGCCTCCAGGAAACGGGAGCACGCGGGCCGCGCCCTCTCTTTCGAGAGAGGCGAGGAACGCGAGCGTCGCCGAATCCCGGCTCCCGTTGTCCGCGAGGAGGATCTCGCAGGGGTTTTCCTTTCGCACCCCGGGGATGCAGCGTTCCAACCAGCGGCCCCCGTCGCGCGTCGGAATGATCACGCTCACCGATCGTTCGCCGGACGGCGGGCGGCGGAGCCTCCACGAGCCCGGGATGCGGCCCGGCTCGACCGCAGCGCTCGGAACACGTTCGCGGGCCCACG
>JAGUYC010000265.1 GCA_020061515.1 Gemmatimonadota bacterium | reverse complement strand
GGCTGTGGCCGACAGGACCCGCGCGTCCGACGACTGAGCCACGCGCGGGCGACCGCGGCAGGGCTTCGGATCTACACGCGCGGCGGGGTGATCGCCTTCTGCGCCTGATAACGACCTCCCTTGTCCCGATACGAAACCTCGCACGGTTCCGCCGCCTGCAGGAAGATCACCTGCGCGATCCCCTCGTTCGCGTAGATCCGAGCCGGACGGGGCGTCGTGTTCGAGATGCCGAGCGTCGCGTGCCCCTCCCACTCCGGCTCGAAAGGGGTCACGTTCACCACGATCCCAGAGCGCGCGTAGGTCGACTTCCCAAAACCGATCGCGAGGACTTCGCGCGGAATCCGGAAGTATTCGACGGTGCGCCCAAGAACGAAGGAATGGGGCGGGAGGTCGAGCGCATCCCCCCGATGATCGACGAACGCATCCTCGCGCACCCGCTTCGGATCCATCCGGTCGCATCCTTCCCCCGTGAAGATCTTGAACTCTCCCGCGAGCCGGACGTCGTATCCGTACGAAGAGAGACCGAAGGAGATCACCCCCGGGCGCGCGCCCCCTTCCTCGAACGGTTCGATCATTCGAGCCTCAAGCGCCATCCTCCGTATCCAGCGATCCGGCTGCATGGGCATGCGTTCCTCCCTCTTCGTGCGTGCTATTCGATGCGGAGCGCGGCCCCTCTCTCCCGTGGAAGGGGCGCCACGTCCTCCGTGCGGCTCTCTCCCCGGCGCTCGATCCGCACGCGGACCGAGGAGGCTGCTTTGCCGCTTCCGTAGGACGCCGTGATCGCGGCCGCGAGTCGGAGGTCCTCCTCGGTCGGTTCTCCTTGCACGAGAGCGACCGGGCCGCGGACCTCCTCCGCCTCCAGCCTCCAGCCAAGGCGCGCGTGGAAATGAAGCACCCGGCACTCCGCCTCGTCTCTCGCGACGATCGCCTTCGCGGCCGGAGAAAGCCGAAAATGCCTCCCGACTTTGAGAAGGTGGACCTCCTCGCGCGCGAGCCGCTCGTCCGGACCGAGCCGCTCCAGCCGATCGACGAGGCGGCTCGCGAAGACCGGGTCGAGAAGCGAGCAGCATCCGCCGGCCGGCGTCGGGTACTCCTCGATGCCGAGCGCGGAGGCGAGGCGGATCTGGCTCTTTCGGCTCCTCCCCGAGAAGTCGAGGAGCTTTTCTCGGTCGATCCAACCTTCCTTCTCGGGAACGGTCGGATCGAGGAGCTTCGCCGAAAGCGGACGGAGAAGGAAACCCTCGAGCCCGCTCTCCTTCTCGATGAGACGAAGCGTTCGCCGGTGCTGCGTCATCGGCCTCTGCCCGAGCACCTCGCCCGTGAAGACGAACCGCGCGCCCCGCTCCGCCATCTTCTCCTTCGCGATCCGGAGCATGCGGATTCGGCAGTCGATGCACGGGTTCATCACCGAGCCGTAGCCGTGCCGGGGCTTCGTGAGGATCTCCCAGTACTCGTCGTAGATGTCGACGACCTCGACCGGAACGCCGAGCCTCTCTCCCGCGGCCGAGGGATCCGTCCGGTAGATCTCTCCCGGGTTCGCGCGCGGCTTCCCCCGGTCGTCCACGAGACAGAACCCGGTTTGGAAACGGAGCGCGTGCACGAGGATCCCCTGATCCCGCACGATGCGAATCGCGAGCGTCGAGTCGAGACCTCCGGAGAAGAGGGCGATCGCGCGGATCGCGTCCGTCATGCTCGGGCGAACCTCCTTGGACGAAACGCGGGACGGGGAGGCTCCCGTCCCGCCGACTTCCGCTCCCCGGCCGCTTTCTCAGCCGCCGAGACGATCGAGAATCGCGTCCGTCATCCGCTCCGTCGAAACCGCTCCCTGATCGAGCGCCTTCGCCGAACCCGGAAGACGCATCATATCGTAGGTACGAACCTTCCCTTCCTCAACCACCTTGCCGATCGCCGAACGGATCCTCTCCGCGCGCGCCGTCTCGCCCAGGTGGTCGAGCATCATGCATGCCGAGAGAATCATCGCGATCGGGTTCACGATCGACGGCTTCAGCTCCGCGTACTTGGGGGCCGAGCCGTGCGTCGGCTCGAACACGGCGCACGTCTCGCCGAGGTTCGCGCTGCACGCGAACCCGAGCCCGCCGACGAGCCCCGCGAACCCGTCGGAGACGATGTCGCCGAACATGTTCCCGGCGACGATCACGCCGTAGTCCTCCGGGTTCTTCGTGAGCCACATCATCTGGGCGTCGATGTTCGTGTCCCAAAGGACGATGCCCGGATACTCGCGCGCGATCTCCTTGCCGACCTTCAGCATCATGCCGGACGTCTCCCGAATGACGTTCGGCTTCTCGCAGACGGTGACGCTCTTGTACCCGAACTTCTTCGCGTGCTCGAAGGCGGCGCGCACGATCCTGGTGCAGGCGCGCTTCGTGAAGATCCGCGTGGAGACGGCGAGCTCCTCGCGCGGGGCCGATGCGAACGCCTTCATCTTCGGATGGGTCATGAGCGCCTGATACACTTGGTCCGGCGGGTTCGTCCACTCGACGCCGGCGTAAAGACCCTCGGTGTTCTGCCGGAAGATCACGACATCGATCTTCGGCTCCTCAAGAGTTCCCTCCCGAGAACGCCGCACGAAGTTGAGCGGGTTTCCGGGGAACGAACGGCAGGGGCGGATGCAGACGTCGAGGTCGAACCGTTGCCGGAGCCCGACGATCGGGCTGTAGTAGACGAATCCCTTCCCGCGGAGCTTCGGATCGAGCTCCTCCGCCGCCTTGTCCTTCGGCTTCGAGGTGATCGCGCCGAAGAGACCGATCTTGTGCTTCTCGAGAAGAGCGATCGTCCGGTCCGGAAGGGCGTTCCCCTCCTGGATCCAGAAGTCCCAGCCGATGTCGCCGTGCACGTACTCCGCCTCGAAACCCGCCGCGTTCAGCACGCGGATCGCCTCGGGAAGCACGACCTTCCCGATTCCGTCTCCGGGCATCGCCACGATGGTTCGCTTCAACTGAGATTCCTCCTTGCCCGCTCGCCGCAAGCCTCGCCGTCCCGCATGTCCGCGAGGCGAATCGGGTCCGATCATACCGTGGCGGCCGCCGACTCGAAACCGGAATCGGACGGGGAAAGCGCGCGGCGAGAGACACGAAGAGCGCGCCGCTCGAAGGGAGCTCCACCGCGCCCCCCTCGGCGAACGGTTGACGCATCGGGCGGCGCGTGCTAGCTTCGCCCTCGGAAGACCATGAAAACATTGAGGATCCTTGCATTCCTTCTTCTGTTCTTCTCCTGCGCGAAGCCGCCGCCCCCCGAGGAGCCCGTCGACCGGCTCTACCGCGAGATCGCGGAGAAGCCCGGTGACCTCGATCTCTCCCGCCTCGCCGGGCGCACGATCCTGATCGATCCGGGCCACGGCGGGCGTTTCTCCGGGACGACCGGCCGGGACGGGCTCGCCGAGAAGGACGTGAACCTCGGCGTCGCGCTCTACCTTTGGGGATTGCTCCGCGACGCCGGAGCGGACGCGCACCTCACGCGCGCCTCCGACCGGGACCTACTCGCGGAAAGCGACGAACCGGTCCTCGAAAGGGACCTCGCCGCGCGCGTGGCGATCGCCGATTCGCTCGAACCGGATCTCTTCGTCTCGATCCATCACAACGCCGACGCGGACACGAACCGGGATCGGAACCGCGTGGAGACGTACTCTCGCGCCGGGGACGCAGGCCCTTCGCTCGACGCGGCGCGCGCGATTCACGCGCACCTCGTCCGGAACCTCGGGATCCCCGACGGCGACGTCCTTCCCGGCAACTTCTACGTCCTTCGCGAGTGCCGTTTCCCGGCCGTGCTCGGCGAGCCGTCGTATCTTTCGCATCCGCCCGTCGAGAAGAAGCTCCTCCTCGCGGAGAAGAGAAGGCTGGAGGCGGAAGCCTATTTCTTCGGGATCGCGGAGTACTTCGCGCGCGGCGTCCCGAGCGCGCGGATCGAGGAACCGGAGGAGACGGTTCGAGGGCGGGAGGGACTTCGTTTCGCCGGATTCGTCGCCGACGAGAAGGGCGGAAGCGGGATCGATCCGACGACGGTGCGCGCGTCGCTCGATGGGGAGCCTCTTCCCCTTCGCTACGATCCCTCTACGGGCCGTGTCGACGCCCTCCTCCCGCCGCTTCTCGCGCCCGGAGAGCATCGAGCGGCGCTCCGGGGGCGGAACCTCGGCGGAAACGCAACGATTGAAGCGGAAAAGATTTTTCACGTGCGGTTTCCGCCCGCGCGCCTCTTCGCCGAGGGGCTCGCTCTCCCAGGAAACGGCGGGTTCGTTCTCGAGCTCCGCGTGGAGGACGAACGGGGGCTCGCGGTCGCCGACGGGACCGACATCGAGATCATGATCCGCCCCACGGGCGGCGATTCCTTTCGATGGGAAACGCAAGGCGGAAGGGTCCTTCTCGCGATCCCCGCGGGCTCTCCGCCCGAGAGAATCCAAGCGCGAGGCGAGGACTTCCGGATCGAGACGCTCGTCGACCCCGCGCGTTTCGAGAGACCGGCGGCCGCGCTTCTCCTCACCGACGAGAAAGGCCGCCCGCTCGAGAACGCCGAGCTTCGCTTGAACGGCGAGTGGATCGAACGAACTCGATTCGGAGGATGGATGCCGCTCTCTTCGCCCCTCGCGGCCGGGGATCGGCTCTTCGTCGAGGCGGCCGGATTCGCGGCCGCCGCGGACGGCGCGTCCCTCGCGATGCCCCTCGACACCCTCCGCGTGCCG
>JAGUYC010000166.1 GCA_020061515.1 Gemmatimonadota bacterium | reverse complement strand
GGGCGCCTGCTCGCGCGCAGGCCACCAAGTGCGGAGGCGCGACTGGCCGGAGCGCGAGCGGGCTGTGACCGACAGGACCCGCGCGTCTGAGAACGCAACTACGCGCGGGTGACCCCGGCTATCCTCTGACCCAGAAGCAGAGCTGCGCGGCGACGATCGCGAGGTAGTTCCCGATCGCGTAGCCGATGAGCGCCATCAGAATCGAGACCGGCACGAGCGTCTTCTTGTGGTGCGCGGCGACGATCGGGGCGGACGCGATCCCGCCGATGTTCGCCGCCGAGGAGATCGCCGCGGTGTGCGCGTCGACGCGGAAGATCCGCGCGGCGATCACGATCACGATCCCGTGTACGGCGATCCAGATGTAGGCGCCGGCGACGAACCACGGCGCGCGCCCGAGACCCGAAAGCTCCGCACGCGCCCCCATCGACGCGACGAAGAGATAGACCATCGCCATCGCGAGCGGCTGGCTCCCCGCGATCCTCCTCGCGGGCGTGAACGAGAGAAGGATCCCGAACGTCGTGACGAGGAGGATCTCCCAAGTTCCCTTCGAGAGAACCGGCTCGTACGCCGGGATCCGATCCGCGATCCCCTTCGCCGCCCACGCGACCGCGAAGCCGAGCGCCGCGAGAAGGAGAAGATCCCGCATCCCGGGCGCCCGCTCCTCCCTCTCGATCGACTTCGCCGCCTCCTCCATGCGCGAGAGACGCTCCGCCGGAACTCTCGTGAACCGATTGAAACGATCCGCCCAGTTCTTTGAACCAAGAAGAATCGGCAGCCAGATCACGTAGACCAGGTTGTCCGCGAGAACCGCGAGTCCCATCTCCTCCGGGGGCGTGTCGAGCGCTCCCGCGACCGCCGCGAGGTTCCCCGTCCCGCCGATCCAGCTCCCCGCGAGCGCGCCGAAGCCCTTCCACGCATCCGGAGAGAGACCGCCCTTCACGATCGCGTAGCCGATCGGCGCACCGATCACGACTCCCGCCGTGCCGAGCAGCATCACGAAGATCCCGCGTCCCATCACGCGCACCGCCTTTCGGCAGTCGAGCGAGAGGAGCATCAGCGTGAGGAAGACGGGGAGCATGATCGCGCGCATTCCGGAATAGACCGGGCTCTCGGTCGGGATCACGCCCGTGTTCGAGAGGATCACCGGAATGCCGTAGATGAAGAGGAGGGGCGGCGCGTATTGAAAGAGACGCCACCCCGTCCGCGCCTCGAGCCAGAAGAAGAAGGCCGCGAGCGCGGAAAGAACCGTGAGAACGGCGGCCGGCGACGAGATCACGCGCTTCCCTCCCGCAGGTTTCCGCCGATCCTACCGGAGGGCGGTGCGGAACGACAAGCGCGATCGCGCGCGGAAGATCGGGTCCGACCGATTCGGACGTCCCATCCAGATCCCTCCGGCGGTTCACTTCGAACATTCATGCGTGGTAGACTGCCGGCAGGAGAGAAGATGCAAGTCGGACTTCTCGCGCGGCCGCCCCTCGACCCTCGTATCTTTCGCATCGTTTGCGCCGTTCTTCTCCTCACTCAGGGAAGCTGCGCCACGCAAGCGGTCGAGAGAACCCTCGTCCTCCCCGCGGATACGCGGAGAATCGAGAAGGCACGAAGTCCCCTGAAGGCTCACGCGCGCAGCGGTGAGGTCTACCTCCTCTCGCCCTGGCGGATCGACGAAGAGGAGAGAATGCTCCTCGGAACCGGACAGCGCCTCAGCGTCTCCCGCGAGACGATCGAGGAAGGAGAGCTCCGCGTGTCGCTCGATTCCCTCCTTCTCTTGGAAATCAATGTGACAAGAAGATCGCGCCATGGCATTCCGCTCTTCCTGCTGACGTCGGGATCACTCGTGCTCGCGGCCTACTGCGCGGCCAATCCCGACCAGTGCTTCGAGATTCAGTTCGGAGGACAATGAAGATGACGCCGCGGTGGGAGAACCTGAGTGTGCGGGGATTGCTCGTGCGGCTCCCCGTCCTCCCTCTCTTCTCGCTCCTGCTGTCGTCCTGCGCCCACAATCCCGCGCCGCACGGTTGGACGCCGGCGCCCGCCGATTCCTGGTCGGACCCGTTCGGCGCATGGGTGGTCGTCGACCTGCAGCAATCACTCGAGGACAGGTCGATTCTTCCCGAAGGCACCGTGTGCGACGGCCCCGCCGTGCTCTTCGCGGAACCGGATCTTGAAAGCGCGCGCAAGGGCGTCCTGCAAACGGAATCCCGCGTCCGAATCACCGCGAGGACGGACCGATTTCGACAAGTCGAATGCATGGACGGACGGTTCGGATGGGTCTTCCATACGAACGTCCAAGCCGAAGATCCCGCCAAGCGCCTCCAGGGAGAGCTGCTGTCGGTGGAAGAGAACGCCCTCTTTCTGCTCAACCTGACCGGCGTGATCGCAATCCCCAAGGACCGAGTCTCGCATGTTTCGATGTTCAAGTATTATAATCATTGGGGTCGTCTCGTCGGATGGTCCGCGGCGGGGGCGATCGGCACAGCGGCGCACGGGATCTACGGTCTGTTCTCCCTCCCCCTCTGGCTCGGAACCGGAATCGCCGTTACCTCATCGGCTTCTCGCGCGGCGCGGGTCGAGCATCCGGGCTCCTCGTGGGAGGAGTTCCGCGCATATGCCCGATTCCCGCTGGGGATACCCCCGGGATTCAGCGACCAGCGGCTCCGACCGAAGAGCACAAGAGGTTGACAGGATTCGCTGTCTGGCATCGAGAAGTCCTGCTTCCTCATCGTTCGGCGACCGGTTTCTCTTCCGCTCCCTCCGACGGCTCGGGCACCGACGACGGCGACCGCGTGCGTTTCTCTTTCAGGACCGCGCGCCTCCGGGCGAGCGAAACCGCCATGTGGACGACGCCCATCAGCCCAAGGCTCTTGCCCATCGAGAGCTCGCGGTCGAAGATCGTGTAAACGATGTCCGGGGAGACGGCGGCGATCGTCTCGGGCGGCTCGCCCGACAAACCCTCGTCGAGGATCACCGCGAGCGCCTTCGCGGAGATTCCCTGCGGGTTCTCCACCGCGAAATGGAAACGGAGCGCCCCGTCCTCGAGATCCTCGGCCCAGACGTATACCTCCGACTCGCACCCGGGAACGCGGTCCTTCTTCTCGTACGGCCTCCTCGCGATTCTCTCCGGCACCGGGCGGAATCGTTCGGAAAGATCGATCAGCGCGTCGATTCTCTCCTCGCGCCTCTCAATTCGCGCGAACCGATCCAAGTATTCCTTGAGGCGACAAGGAAATCCGTCCATCGTGATCTCTCCGCGCGGACGGCCATCAGCGCTCGATCGGCACGTCCACCAGGTTTCCCCACTCGGTCCAGCTCCCGTCGTAGTTCCGCACCTTTCGGAATCCGAGAAGATAGCGGAGGACGAACCAGGTGTGGCTGCTCCGCTCGCCGATTCGGCAGTAGGCGATGATCTCGTCCGTCTCCGAGAGACCCTTCTCGTCGATGTAGATCTTCCGGAGCTCCTCCGCGCTCTTGAATGTTCCGTCTTCCGGACGGACCGCGCGGGACCAGGGGATGCTGAGCGCGCCCGGAATGTGCCCTCCGCGGAGCGCCCCTTCGTTCGGGTAATCGGGCATGTGAAGACGCTCTCCCGAATACTCTTCGGGGCTCCTCACGTCGACGAGCGGCTTCCCCGCTTCGATGTGCGCGAGCACCTCGTCGCGGAATGCTCGATGCACGGCGTCGTCCCGCTCGGGCGCCTCATACTTCTCGGGCGCGATCGACGGGATCTCCTTCGTCATCGGACGTTCCTCCCTCTCCCACTTCAGCCTTCCTCCGTCCATGATCCGCGCGTTCGCGTGGTCGAAGAGCCTGAAGATCCAGTACGCGTAGCACGCCCACCAGTTGCTCTTGTCCCCGTAGAAGACGACGATCGTGTCCGGGGTGATCCCGATCCGGCCCGCGAGCTTCTCGAAGCCGTCTCTCCTCAGATAGTCGCGCACGATCGGATGGTTGAGATCGCGCGTCCAGTCCACCTCGACCGCGCCCGGGATGTGCTTCGCGCGATAGAGGAGCGGGTCTTCGTTCGATTCCACGATGCGGACTTTCGGGTTGTCCAGGTTCGCGGCGACCCACTCGGTCGAGACGAGAACCTCCGGGAACGCGTAGCCCCGGGTCCAGTGTTCGTTCATGCGGACCTCCGTGTCGATCCCTGGG
>JAGUYC010000068.1 GCA_020061515.1 Gemmatimonadota bacterium | reverse complement strand
CCTTCTCGCCGGGATCGTCGCGCTCCGCTCCGGGAAGAACCGGGAGGCGGCCCGCCTTCTCGGCGCGGCGGAGAGCCTCGCCGTCCTCGACCGCGATCTCGTCCGCTTTCGGCGCGCGGAGGCGCTTCGCACGCTCCCCGCATCGGACTACGGCATCCCGCTCCTTCTCGAGATCGCGGCCGAACCGGGGAGTCGCTTTCGGATCGACGCGCTCCAGGAGGCGGCGCTCGCCCTCTTCCGCCGGAAGGAGCCGGAGAAGGCGCTCCCGCTTCTCCGCGGCGAGTACGGCGCCGGCTACGAACGCTTGAAACATCGAGAGCTCATCTACCGCGCAGCCGAGGCGGAGCGCGAGAGCGGACGCGCGGCCACGGCCGCATCTCTTCATCGGCGCCTCCTCGAGGAGTGGCCCGAGCACGCGCGCGCGCTCGAATCCTTCCGCGCTCTCCGCCGGATGGAGACCGCGGGGACGATTCCCCCCGATCCGCGCCTCGCCCTTCTCGGCGCCCGCGCGGCGGCGAGCGACGCGCGGACCGACGAGGCGATTCAGCTCCTCCGCCCGCTCCTCGACCGGCCGGAGTCCGATCCGCTCCGTCTCGAGGCATTACTTGAAACCGGAAAGGTTCACTACCAAGCGGAACGATACCGTTCCGCCCTCCGCGTTCTCGAACCCCTTGCCGCAGGCTCGGGGGAGACGGCGCGGACGGCCCTTCTCTACCGGGCGCGCTCCTTCCGCAAGATGGGGGAATGGACCTCGTCGATCGGGGCGTACACCGAATACGCCAGACGATTCCCAACGAGCAGCCTCGCGCCGGAGGCGCAGTGGGAGGTCGCCTGGCGCCGAAAGCTCCTCCGTCATCACGAGATGGCGGCCGAAGCGTTTCGCGAGGTGCGCGTCCTGTTTCCGGAGAGCGAGTTCGCGGCAAGAGCCCCCCTTCAGGAGGCGCTCTCCCTCGACGCGCTCGGCAGGACCCGGGAGGCGCGCGCGATCGTCGAGGAGCATCTCCGCGGCGGGGTTTCGGGGAGCGACCGGGTCGAGGCGCTCTATTGGGTCGCCGACCTCGCGGGGCGGCTCGGCGATTCGGCGCGCGCGGAGAGCGCCTTTCGGGAGCTCGCGGAGAAGCATCCTGAAACGTACTACGGGCTCCGCGCCGCCTCGAAGCTCGGAAAGACGGTGATCCTCTCCCCCTCGCGGATCGCGGAAGCGGCCGAGAGGGACGACCCCATGCGCGCGTGGATCCGCGAGTGGAGCCCGCGCCGAAGCGGAGCCGCGGGACTCGACCTCGACCGGCTCGCGTTCTATGTCTCGCTCGCGGAGGGAGAGGAGGCGCGCCGCGAGGCGGCCTCGCTCCGAAAGAGCCTCGAGGACGACCCGGAGGGGCTTCTCGATCTCGCGCGCGCCTGCCGCCGGCTCGCCCTCTTCGACGAACTGATCCGCTGCGGCCGGCGGATTCAGACCCTCGCGGAAAGGGCGGGGGGCGATTCGGTCTTCCCGCACCTTCTCGCGCTCATCTATCCGCCCGCCTACCTCGATCTCATCGCCGCGGAGTGCGCGAAGTGGGAGGAGATCGATCCCTTCTTCGTTCTTGCCTTGATGCGTCAAGAGAGTTGGTTCCAACCGAACGCGGTCTCTTCGGCGGGGGCGCGCGGCCTCATGCAGATTCTTCCCTCGACCGGGAAGCACATCGCGCGAAGCCTCGGCGAGGGGGAGTCGTTCCGGACGGAGCGGCTCGACGAGCCGGAGCGGAACATTCGATACGGGATCTGGTACCTCCGCTCGCTCCTTCGCCGGTACGGCGGGGACTCGGTCGTCGCGGCGAGCGCCTACAACGCGGGGGAGGGGAGCGCGGACACGTGGGTCGCCGCCGCGGGAGACGAGGGTCCCGACCGCTACGTCGAGAAGATCACGTTCACCGAGACCCGAACGTACGTGAAGCGGATCCTCTCCGGCTATTGGATCTGCAGGGCCATCTACGACGAGATCGCGATCCGTGGATTCTCGGGTTAGCCCCGCCGCCCTTCTCATTCTCGCGGCCGCGCTCGCGGCGGCGGCCGCGCCGTACGAGCCGACGACGCTCGTCTACCCGACCTTCAAGCACGACCTCGGTCTTCATCATGTCAACGATTTTCACTTGCGCCTGTTCACGGGGAACCGGCATCGCTTCCGGGATCCGCGCGGGATCGCCGCCGTCAAGCTGATCGAGCGGGACAACCCGGAGAAGACCGGCGACGACGATGAGCTGACCGTCTTCGGCGTGAACGCGGGCGAGCACTGCATCATCTACAACTCCTCCGAAACGAGCCTCGCCTCGCACGGGAAGAAGGGGAGCGGCGCGGGACGGCTTCTCGATCCGTGGGGGATCGCCGCGAGCCCCGCCGGGGACGTCTATGTCGCCGACACGGGGAACCACCGGATCGTGCGCCTCCGCTACCGCGCGGGAAAGCTGAACGAGCTCGGCCCGCTCTCCGGCCCGCCGGGCGACCCCAAGCCGTTCCGCCGGCCGAAGGGGGTCGCGCTCGCCACGAACGGGGACCTCTTCGTCGCCGACACCGGGAACAACCGGGTGGCGGTGCTCGACCGAATGGGGAACGGGATCCGCACGTTCGGCGAGGACTTCTTGTCGGAGCCGGAGGCGATCGCCGTGCTCGACCGGGAGGAGCGCTGGTCGTGCCGCCCCGACGAGTTCATTGTCGTGATCGACCGGCAAGGGACGCGCGTCTGGAAGCTCCGCCCGGACGGAACGGCGATCGCGCACGCGACCGCGGAGGAGCTTAGGATCCCGAACGGGCGCTTCCGCGGCGTCGCGATCGACTACCACCATCAGATCTATCTCACGGACGAGGCGAACCACGCGATTCACAAGCTGACACCGGATCTCGGCCTCCTCACTTCCTTTGGACGTGAAGGATCGGGAGACGCCGAATTTCAGGCTCCCTCCGGCATCGCGGTCTGGCGGCGCTTCGGGCAGTTCTTCATCTCCGAGCGGACCGGCGCGCAGTACTACTGGGTGGGGGTCGACGTCGTCGACTATCGCGCGGAGCCGGTCGTCTTCCGCTCGTCGGGGAAGATCCGCTTCTTTCTCACCGAGAGGGCGGAGGTCACGGTCACGATCAAGAACGACGCGGGACGCGCGGTCCGCACGATCGCCGAGGGGCGCTTCTTTCCGGCCGGCGAGCGGTTCCTCGTCTGGGATGGACGGGACGACACGGGGGAGACGCTTCCGCCCGGGCGCTACCGGACGCGCATCGAGGCGCGGGCGGTTTACTCTTCGTCGAAGCATTTCCGGAAGGTGGTTGAATTCCCGCTCACGCTGGGATAGCCTGCGGCCGGCGGCCGGAGGAACCGAACGGAGGAGAAGGGTGACGGACGATCGGATCCGATGGGATGCGCTCACCTATGATGGGAGCGCGCCCGGACGTCCCGTCCCCTCGCTTCACATCTTCCTCAAGCCGGCGGACCGCTCGGGGAGCGGACCGCCCGCCGTCCAACGCCTCTTCCAGGACCTCGTCGCGCGCTTCTACTCGGGACCGCCCTTCCTCACTCCTCGCGAGAAGCTGGCCGACACGATCCGCCACGCGATCGAGGAGGCGGCGCGCACCGCAGAGGACCGGGCGACCGGCGACCTTGCCGTCGCGGTCGCGATCGTCGATCCGGTCGAGGAGGAGCTTCACGTGTTCCGGCAGGGGGACATCCGCCTTCTCTTGGCCGGCGAGGAGAACCGCCTGATCGGCGGGAAAGGCTTCGAGACGCACCCGTCGGCCTTTCTTCGGGGCTTCGCGCTTATCGAGGGGAGCGGCGCGGAGGAGGGAGCCCGTCTCGCGCTCATGGGGAGAGAGGAGCGAGGCCGGCTGCTTCTCGCGGGCTCGACCGTCGGGATCTGGGTGCCCCTAGGAGAAGAATCGGCCGGGGCGGCGCTCGAACCGGCCGTCACGGGACGACTCCTCGAGCGGGAGAGCGTGCCTCGTGCGCCCGAACCTTCGGAGCCCGTGCCCCCGGCCGTCGAACCGCCACCCATGGACGACCTCGCGCCGGAGAACGACCGGGCGATTCCTTCGACCGTCGAATCGCCTCCCGAGGCCGAGCGCCTGAGCGTTCCGGACCCCGCTCCGGCAGACGCGTCCTCGGATGAGACCGCGGAAGAGGTCCACCCGACCCGGAAATCGCGCCGCCGCCTCTCGCTCCTTCCATTCTCTCTCCTTCTTCTCTTCCTCCTCGTTGCGGTTTTCTGGGACCGAGCGGGTCGAGAGGGGGAACAGGATCGCGAGGAACCGGCGACGACGCAATCCGCGCCGGCATCATCGGAAGCGCCCCCGCCGGAGACCGTCCCGGTCCGGGAGCCGCCCCCAGCCTCGCCGGGAACCCCTGCGTGGAGCTTCCGCGCGGGAGGAGCGATCACTTCCTCCCCCTGCGTGTCCGGGGATCGGGTCTTCTTCGGTTGCCGGGACGGCAAGCTCTACGCGCTCGATCGCGAGACTGGAAGCCGCGCGTGGG
>JAGUYC010000163.1 GCA_020061515.1 Gemmatimonadota bacterium | reverse complement strand
CTCTCGGCGGCGGCGGGGATCGCGGCGGCCCTCCTTCTCATCGCGCTGAACGCCGAGGTGGGGATCGAGGCCGGCCGGTTCCACGTTTCGCTCGGAAAAGAACCCGCTCCTCTCGTCCCCCAGGACGCGACCCTCGGCGAGCCGTTGGATCTGGGGTCATCGGGAGGTCCCTTCGTCACCGAGGATGACTTTCTTCGAAGCCAGGCGGAGCTGATCCGCTTCGTGGCGGCGCTTCTTTCCGAAAGCGAGGACCGCCAGACGGATCGGTTCCTCACGGCTCTCTCTCAGTACGCGCGCGATGTGGAAGAGCGGCGCGACGGCGATCTCGTCTTCATGGACCGAAGGCTCGGGGTGGTGGAGCAAGGCGCGCGGGATCTCCTCGAAAGGGTGAGCGCGGACTTCCCGCTCACCGAAATTCGGCTGCGGCCGGGAGATGAACGATGACGTATATGAGGGCTTTCTTGGTGTGTGCGATCGCGGCCTTCGCCCTCCCCTGTTCGGCCGAGACCGTCCCCCGCAAGAAGATCGCCGTGCTCGAAAAGGCGTTCGATGCGACCCTGATCGAGAGCGCGAACGCTCTCGTCCGGCGAGGAGAGATCTCTTATGGGGTCCACATCGAGGGCTACGGCGCTCTCTTCAAGATGGAGTTCCAGTTCGTCGATCCGACACGCCTGCAGATCATGGAGCATCTCGACAACTTGGATTCGCTGAAGGCGTATTGGAAGGGTGTGCTCGAGAAGGAGAAGCAAGGCGGGGCTCCCTCCGAGCGCGCCCGCGCGCAGCTCGATCGGATCGAGGAGGAGCTCGTCGAAACGCTCGTCGACTACGGAGGAACGCTCGGGCCTCTCGGCGAGGGGGAATTCGTGACGATCCTCGCGTTTCCGTGGGAAGGGGATTGGGATGTCTGGCCGCGTCCGGTCCGCTCCCTCCAGATCACGGCGCGCTACGAGGATCTTCGCGCGCATGCGGAAGGGCGTCTCGACACCGAGGCGGTTCGGTCGCGCGTGAGGATCGTGGAGGAGTCGAGGTAGAACACGGCTTCGGAAATGGTGACAGACGCCATCTTCCTGATTCGAAGACAGAGCACTGGCCTCTCGCAAAGACGCAAAGATCGCGAAGGATGGATGAGAACGAGATCGGTCGGCAGATTGTGGACGCGGCGATTGCCGTGCACCGGGAACTCGGACCAGGACTGCTTGAGACGGTGTATGAAGTAGTCCTGCTCGATGAACTCCGGAAGCGGGGGCTTCATGCGCAGCGCCAAGTGCCGGTGTCGATCGTCTGCCGTGGCGTGCGCTTCGACGAGGGCTTCCGCGCCGATATCATTGTCCAGGACAAGGTCATCATTGAATTGAAGTCCGTGGAGCGGATCAACAACGCGCACAAGAAGCAGCTTCTGACGTATCTCAAGCTCACCGGAATGAAGTTGGGATTCCTCCTCAACTTCGGCGAGGACATGATGAAGCGTGGTATTACCCGCACGGTCAACGGCCTACCCGAGTAAGGGATTCCTTGGCGATCTCGGCGGCTTGGCGAGAGAAAACAGATTCGAACAAGCGGCTGCTACGGACGCTCTACCGCGCGCCGCAGAGCCGTGCCGATGGTGTCTGTCACCATTTCCTCATTTCCAACCGGGGCACGGTTCCGTGAGATTCCAAGCGTGCGGGTACCCGCGGCACTGGTCCGGACGCGCGTCGTAGACGAGACACTCGCATTGATCGAGGAAGACGCAGGAGCCTTCTTCGCGCTCCGCGAGGACAAGCGCGGCGCGGTTCGAGGCGAGGCGCGCGTACCGATCGAGAAACGCCCGCTCCTCGATGCCGAGAGCGCGCGCGAGACGCGCGACATCCGTCTCCGTGAGGAAGACGTGGCCGGGCCGCCGGCAGCACTCTCCGCACCGCGCGCAGGCGAATCGATCGGGATCCATCATTCCTTCCCGTTCTTCTTCCATTCGTAAAGATCGTAGCGCACGAGCCGGCCGTCGAGGCCGCCGTTTCGAAGCGCCTTCTTCCATTTCGGGCGGAGCTCCACCCGCTTCACGAGATCCCTCTCCCCGAAGTAGACGAGGGCGGTCGAGAGAGAGCAGCGGCGCTTCAGAAAATCTCCGAACATCTTAAGAAGGAGCCCAACGTCCTCCCCGCGCCCCGAGCGGATTCCGTAGGGCGGATTGCAGAGGATGCAGCCTCTTTCGAGTCCGGGATGCTCCTGAAAGGCTCGAACGCCGATGCGCACGCGCTCGCCTCCCGGAAGAAGACGCAGGTTGGCGCGCGCGGCGGCCGCCGCCTCGGGAGAGAGGTCGCTCCCCTCGAGAAGGTCCGCGGGGACGGCGCGGATCTCTCCGTCCGCCTCCTGTTTCACCGCGCGCCACGCGCCCGCGTCGAAATCCGGAAGCCGGCGGAAACCGAAGGAGGCGCGAAGGTACCCGGCGGGGATTCGGGCGGCGCGCATGAGCGCCTCCGCCAGAAGGGTTCCCGAGCCGCACATCGGATCGAGAAGCGGGCGTTCTCCCTCCCAATCGGAAAAGCGGACGATCGCCGCCGCGAGCGTCTCCTGGATCGGCGCCTCCACGGTTCGGGCCCGATAGCCCCGTCGGTGGAGAGATCCGCCGGACGTGTCGAATCCGATCGTCGCGCGGTCGGCGTGGATGCGAAGACTGATCCACACGTCAGGGCTCCTCGGGTCGACGCTCGGTCGGACGCCCTGCGTCTCTCGGAAGCCGTCGGCGATCGCGTCCTTCAACTTCTGCGCGGCGTAACGCGAGTGGGAGATGCGGCTGTTCGCGATGTTCGCGTCGACGGCGAACGTTTGTTTGGGTGTGAAAAGTTTGGTCCAATCGATCGACCGGCCGGCGCGATAGAGGGCGTCCGCGTCCGGGCAGGCGAACGAGCGGAGGGGCGCGAGCACGCGCGTGAGGAGCCGGGAGCAGTAGTTCACGCGATAGAGCACCGGCGGGTCGGCGCGGAAGTGGAGGCCGCGGTATGTCGCACGCACCTCGCGCGCACCGAGCGCCTCGATCTCCTCGCGGCCGATCTCCTCGATCCCTTCGGCGACTTGGCCGAAGTAGCGCCCGCTCGTTTGATAGAAGAACATGGGAACGACCGCCGCGTCTAGCTCCGGAAGAGGGTCGTTCCGGCGGATTGGAGATCATCCACCGCTTGCATGACGCGCGCGGTCATGCTCTCCTCGGCCTTCTTCAAATAGGAGCGCGGGTCGTAGAGCTTCTTGTTCCCCACTTCCCCCTCGATCTTGAGCACGCCGTCGTAGTTCTTCATCATGTGATCCGCGATCGGGCGCGTGAAGGCGTACTGTGTGTCGGTGTCGACGTTCATCTTGATCACGCCGTACGAGAGGGTTTCGCGGATCTCCTCGGGGCTCGATCCGGATCCGCCGTGGAAGACGAGCCAGAAGGAAGCCCCCTCTCCGAACTCCTTGCGGAGGGCGGCCTGGCCGTCCCTCAAGATCGACGGCCGGAGCTGCACGTTCCCCGGCTTGTAGACGCCGTGCACGTTGCCGAACGTCGCCGCGAACATGTAGCGCGCGCCCTTCACCACGGAGAGCCTTCGGTAGACCTCGAGCATGTCCTCCGGGGTCGTGTAAAGCTTCTCGCGGGGGGCCCCCTCGTGAGAAACGCCGTCTTCCTCCCCGCCGACCACGCCCGCCTCGACCTCGAGGATGATCTCGTTCGCGCGGCACCGCTCGAGGAGGGGAACCGAGGCGTCCATGTTCTCTCGGAGCGGAAGCTCGGAGCCGTCGAACATGTGGCTGTTGAAGAGGTTCGTGAGGCCCTTCGCGCGGCGCCGTTCGGTCTCCTCGATGAGCGGGACGAGGAACCCGGCCACTTTCTTTGGTGCGCAATGATCCGTATGTAAAGCGACATAGACCGGATACTCGGCCGCGGCGCGGTGGACGTACTCGGCGAGCCAGATCGCCCCCTTCGCCGCGCTCTTCACGCCGAGCCCCGAGGCGAACTCGCCTCCTCCGGTCGAAACCTGGATGATTCCGTCGCTCTTCTTCTCGGCGAACCCGCGAAGGACGGCGTTCGCTGTCGTCTCCGAGGTGATGTTGATCGCCGCGTAGGCGAAACGGTTGTTGGCGGCATTCGCGAGCATCCGGCAGTAGGTCGCGTAATCGGCGACGGGCATGGGCGCACACTCCTTTCCTCGAACCCGCGACCGCCCGGCGCCTCTCGTCGAGGTCCGAGCGGGCGGAGAGAGATGACGGTCGCCGGTCGGTCCCGGACAACGATCCGTCCTAGGATACTATCGCAGAGCGCCGGAAACGCAAGCGCTCCTATCCGCAACGGGTGCCGATCACCGAACCGCTTGCTCGTTCTCCCAACAGCTCGTCGAAGAGCGCGTCGAAGCGGCGCGCGACCGTAGGCCAGGCGAACGGGGCGGCCGCCTCGCGAAGTCCCGGAACGGGGGGCGGCCCCTCCCGGAGGTATTGTTCGGCGCGATCGAGAAGCTCTTCCGGGGATTCGTAGTAGCACGCCTCGAATATCAATGGAGGAAGGATCTCCGGGTAGGAGAGCTTCTTCGGAAGAAGCGGGAAGGCTCCCGCGTGGATCGCTTCGAGAACCGAGATCCCGAAGAACTCGTGGCGCGCGGTCGAGACGACGAGATCGGCACGCGCGAGAAGCCGGGCGTACGCGGCCCGCGTCCGGGCGAAGCCGACGTGCGCGAGAATCCCCCCCGCCGCCCGCGGAAGATCCTCGAAAAGATCGGTCCGCGCCCCGCGCGGGGCTCCGGTCACGATGAGTCGGAACCGCACCCGCCTTCTCTCGAGGCCGTGGAGAAGATCGAGGAGGAGATCCCTCCCCTTGTCGTGCTCCCACCGATGATTCCAGAGGAGAACCGGTTGCTCCCCCCTTCGCCTCTCTCGCTTGCGCGGAGTTCCGAGAGACGCGAAGTCGATCCCCGGCGACAGCACCGACGAAAGAGCCCGGAACCGTTCCGCGATTCCCGTCGGCTTTCGGTCCGGAAGCGCGCGGAGAAATCCGGGGAGCGCGGCGAGAAGTTCGCGGCGATGGTGCTCGGAGTTGAAGAGAATCCGGTTCGCGGCGAGCGCCGAGGCGATCTCGGTCAGCACGACATGGAGATCGCGGCGTTCGTTCTCCGGAAGCGGATAGGTGAGCTGGTTCTCGTGGAAGTAGAGTACTCGCGGCGCGGTCCGGAAGCCATCGGGGGCGAGACCGAGGAACTCGGCGAGAGAGAGCATCGAGGAGGCGAAAAGAAGGTCCGGAGGATCGATCGCGCGGGCGCGCCGGGCGAAATCGATCGCGGCGCCCCGCATGCGCCACCTCCAGAAGCGCCCCGGGGCGGTGAGGAGCTCGAACTTGTGCCGCGAGGAGCGCGCGAGCCCCTCCGCGAACGCGCGATGGGAACCGCCGAAGAAGGGCTCGAGGAGAAGGATCCTTGCCATCGTCGAAGATGATTCTAGCGGAGTCTCGGCCGCCGCGCGCGTTTCGTACGAGCCCGTGGGATCCGCGCGTGGGTTCGCGAAGGGAGAAACAAGCGCCCCGGCCCCGGCAGACCAAGGCGACTGGATGCGTTGCGCGCCCTAGCGAACGACCTCCTCGGCCTCCAGCGGGTGCTCGACGGGCGCTCTCTCGATCCGCTCCTTTCGCTGCTCGGGCGCGAGGTTCTCCGTCACGGCCGGTGTGTAGAGCGGCGCGACCGGTCCCGCGAGAAGCACCGTTCCGCGCGTGGAGAGCGACAGGAAGCGCCCCACGAAGACCGCAAACGCGAAGTACGCGGCAATTCCAATAAGAACCGTCATCTTGTCCCCCACCTTGTTCGAGAGCCGTCTTCTTTCGGTGTATCGGCGGCGCGGATGAGGTCTTGAGAGGCGGGGTTCGCCCGGTCCGGCAGATTAACGAACCAGGTTCACTAGCAAGAAATGTTCCGGGGAAGCTGCTTCCGAGCGGCAAAAGGGACACGCGAAACCCCGCGCGGGGCGTCCACGCGGGGTTCTTCGGACGAGGGGAATGCGCCGTCAGGCGACCTGTCCGGCCGCAGCGGCGTCCGGAGTCGCCTCCATCTGAGCGAGAAGCTCCCGCAGCTTGCGGAGCGCGCGCCCTTCCAACTGCCGGATCCGCTCGCGCGTGACCCCGAGCTGCTTGCCGGTCTGTTCGAGCGAGTGCGGTTCGCCGGTCTCGAATCCGTAGCGGATCCGAAGGATCCGGGCTTCCCTTTCCGGAAGGGCGTCCAACAGGCGGAGGACGAGATCCCTCTGCAATCCCTCCATCGCCTGGTCGAGCGGGCTCGCCGCCCCCCGATCCGCGAGAACGTCGTGGAGCACGTGGGCGTTCACGTCGACATCGATCGGCTGGTCGAGGGAGAGGATCCCCTTCGCCAACCGCGCGATCTCGAGGAACCGCTTGCGCGGGAGCCCGACGCGCTCGCGGACTTCCTCCGCGGCCGGCGCGCGGCCCAGCTCTTGAAGCAGCTCGCGTTGAGCCATCAAGTATTGCTTGATCAGCACGAGCACGTTCGCCGGAATCCGGACGGTTCGGCTCTTGTTGACGAGCGCGCGCGTGACCGCCTGGCGAATCCACTTGGACGCGTAGGTGCTGAAGCGGAGGCCGCGCTCCACCTCGAAGCGCTCGACCGCCTTCATGAGGCCGATGTTCCCCTCCTCGATCAGGTCCTCGAGGGAGAGCCCCATCCCCTGGTAACGCTTGGCGATGCTGATCACGAGCCGCAGGTTCTTGGCGATGAGCTCGGCGCGCGCCTCTTCGTCCCCGCTCCGGACGCGCCAGGCGACGCGCGTCTCGTCGTCCTTCTTGAGAAGGGGGAAGCGGCGGATGTCGCGCAGGTAGATGCCGACCGAGTCCCGAGATGCGGCCCGTTCCCGCTCCCTCGCTTGTGCCTCGTCCTCGAGCGTCTGTTCGAACATGATGTCCCCCTCGTCTTCGCCGTCGTCGACCCTCGGGTTGGACCCGCGGTCGCCCGCGACCCAGATCATCCAGCCTCGCTCCTCGGTTCCGAGATCGAGAACAAGATCCCAGGGGACGCTCTCGTCTCGGATCCCGATCCGCCGGCTGACCGCCGCTGCTCCTGGCATAGGGGACTCCAGGTTCAGACCCAATTGCGGAAGCCCACGCAAAAGATGTCGGTTCCTGACCGGATCGCTCCGCACGTTCCATGCCATTGGTGAGAACTTCGGTGACGATCGGACGGAACCTCCGTCGGATGAATCAATTCAAGCGGATTAATGAAGTGGATTGTTTGGGTTCTCGGACCGGGCGCGGAGGGCATTTGTGTATACCCGCTTCACACCCCGTGGAATGGCCGCGCTAATCGGTTCCGCCGCAAGAGGTTGTCTGTGAACGGCGTGCACAGTGGAAATGCGTACCGAGGTTCCAGATCTGTGCGGCTCAGATCTCCTCAAGAGCCTCCGAGGGGAGCCAGCCCTTGAGGTCGGGGGTGATCGAGACGAAAGCCCAACCCTCTGCCTCCCTCTCCATGCGGAGCACGGTTCCCTGGTGAAGGGAGAATTCCTCCGTGAAGCTCGTTCCTGGTCCGCTCCGAACGGCGATCTCGCCCGGGAGCACGCTGGCTCGTCTCATGTAGACCTGGTCCTGGAGCGCGCGCCCGAAAAGGAGGAGGAGGAGGACGAGAAGGACCGCGGCCGCCTGAAGCGGCGCGCGCGTCCTCGCGCGAAGCGACGGCCGGAGAAGGTACGCTCCGGCGGCAAGAAGAAAGATCGCGTAGCCGATCTCGGCGAGGATCAGCCATTCCCGCCAGGTCAGGAACGCGGCGAGCCCGCCGAGGAGCTGCAGGAGCGGAAACTCGGCCGGCACCATCGCCCGGTCGAGCGTGCGACCCTTCAGGAAGTCCAGGTTGGCGCGGAGGTCGGCGTCGCGCGGGATGAAACGCCGGGCTCTCTCGTAGTTCGCCATCGCGCGCCCGATGTCCCCGGTCCGGAAGTACGCGTTGCCGAGATTGTAGTAGAGCGCCCCTCCCTCGACGCCGCAAGCCCGCGCCTGCTCATAGAGGGCGACTGCCTCGGCGAAACGCTCCTCGCGGTAGGCCCGGTTCCCGTCGACGAAGAGATCGCTCGGGCTCTCGCTCGGGAGCGCGGCGGTCGTCAGAAGCAAGAGCGCCGCGACGGAGACCGTTCCCCTCATCGGCCTCCCTCCGACATCCGTCGCCCCAGGAGTCTCAGAAGATCTTCGGCTTCCTGAAGAAGGCTCGCGCGCTCCTCATCGGAGAGCGGAGCTTCCGAGAAGCGGGCGCGGTCGCATGTTTCGAGAAACCGGGAGAGCCGCTCGCGCGTCTCCGCGGGGACCCCTCGGCCCGCGAGCTCCCGGTCGAGCTCTCTCCGCGTCATGCCGGTCGCGGGGATGTTCCCCTTGTCCGCGAGAAACCCGACGAGGCCGCGCGAGAGCGAGGCGGCGAGCTCGCGCGGGTCGGCCTCGGTGAACTTCCGGCGGGCGTCCGTCAAGAGCTCGCGCGCCGCTCGATCCGCCCGTCGCGCCCGCGCCCAAACCGGATCGCGCGCGTACTTCTCCCTTCTCTTCCGCGCCGCGTAGAGGGCGCCGAGGAAAAGGAGCGGGAGCAGGTTCCCCGCGGCGAGCGCGCGGAGGGGAGGCGGGTCCTCGGCGTTTCTCCATCGGAGATCGTCCGGTTCCTTGAGGTATCGGATATCCTCTTCCCGCCTCGCGATCTCCCTCTGCTCCCTCTCCTCCTCGGGGAGAGGGCCCTCGACCCGGATCGGGAAGGGCCCCGCGGTGCGGGTGACGTACTCGCCCCGCTCGGGGTCGAAGAACGAAAAGGAAACCGAAGGCAACTCGTAGTCGCCTCCGTATCGCGGAACGAGAACGCGGGTGTAGGTCTTCCGGCCGCGCACTCGATACCCATCCTTCGAGACGTCGGTCGAGCTTCCCGAGTCGTACACTTTGAAGCTGTCGGGGACCCGCATCTCGGGAAGCGTGGCCGCCTGGATGTTCCCCTCCCCCTCCATCGTCAAGGTCAACGTTACCGGTTCGTTCGCCCGAACCGCGCTCTTGTCGAGAGATGCTTGAAACACGAACGAACCGACCGCGCCCCCGAAGCCGGGCGGCCGTCCCGTTTCCGGAAGGGGCTTCACCTGGACGGCGAGCGAATCGGTGCGGAGGGTCTCGCGCACCGGGCGCCGTCTCCCGATGCCCCCCCGCAGCAACTCGAAGGGATCGCTGGAGAAGAACGTGTCTTCCTCGTAGGAGAGCCTCGCCGGGCCGACGACGAGCCGCCCCGCGCGGGCCGGGAAGAGGGCCGTCTTCACCTCGGTGACGAGATAGCGCCGCCCGTCGATCTCGGTGTAGGAGCGTTGCTGCGGCGGAAGGTCCTCTTTCCAGAACCCCTCGCTGGACGGCGGCTCGTACTGCGGGTCCCCTGCGAACCGAACGCGCGTGTAGAGGCGGAACGTGAGCGTGATCGGCTCGCCCACATAGGCTTCCTTCTTGTCGAGGAAGGTTCGAATGAACACGTCCCGCTGCTCGCCTCGCTTCCTCTCCGCGGGCGGCTCCGGGCGCGGCGACGGCGCG
>JAGUYC010000128.1 GCA_020061515.1 Gemmatimonadota bacterium | reverse complement strand
GTACTCCAGAAGCTCGCGGCGCGCCGCGCGAAGGGCTCCGGGATCGGTACGCGCTCGCCGGACGCCGAGGGGCGCCGCCGCGCGGACCCACTCCGCATCGCTCCTCTTGCCGAAGACGGTTCCGACCACGACCCCCTCGAGGGACGCGGCGCCGAACCACCCGAGCGGGGTTTCGAACGAGTCGACGAGAAGGAGCCCGCCCCCGCGCGCGGGCGCCTCCCGAAGAACCCTCTTCCGCATCCTTCTCCAGTCGGCGGGGCGTAGAACCGCGCGGTACAGCCGCCGAAAAGCGCGAACCGCCGAGCGAGTCTCCCTCGCGACACGATCCTCGACCTCTCCTCCCTCGAAGCCGGCTCCCTCGGGGGTCGCGAGGACCCAGCGCAGAGCTTCCCCCCTCGCGCGGCCGCGCGCCGCGGCGGGAAGACGCTTCCGTCCCGTCCGCTCCCGCTCGAAGAGAAGAAGACCGTGCTCCGCCGCCGCGATGGGATCCCCTGCCTTCCTCCCGATCGCCGCCGCGACCTCGGACTCCGGCCGTTCGAAGCCGACGAGAAGTGCGATCGCGCATCGCTCGGCGAGCGGAACGGAACGCCACGCGCGGAGGAGCGCCGCCTCCTCCGGATCCGCGGCGCGGGCGCCGTCTTCGACCTCTACCGGGCGGTAGTGGCTCCGGCTCAGCGCGCGGACATGCCCCCTCGACCGGAGGAGAGCGGAGCGGAAGACCGCGGTCCCAGAGGGATCCTCGGCCGAGCGGTTCGCCGAAAGCCGAAACACTTCGCCGTGAAAGAGGTCCTCGGCGTCGAGCGGGTCGGGAATCAAGAGCAAGAAGAGCCGCGCGAGGTCTTCCCCGAGCCGGTCGACGAAAGGAACGAGGTCCGGAGAGGTGTGTGCGCGTGCCATCGGAAGTTCCCCGCTTCGTCCTCGACTTTATCGAATCCGGGGGCGGCGGGGAAGAGAATCCTCGGGACGCACGAGGCGCGGGAGTCGACGGAATCGCCTTCTCTGCATATAGTGGGAACAGAAGGTCCGGCTCGCCCCCTCCGCTCCCACGAACCGGAAGGGCGTCCTCCCCCCGCGACCGCGCCGTCTCCCAGAAAGGCGCCGCGCAACCGAACCCGAGTCCATGAATGGTCCGGCCGGCGGATCGGCCGCATTGCAGCGCCCCTGCGGCTGCCGTGAACCTCGATGCCCGACCCGAGTTGCTTGAAGCTTACCCCCTGGTTGCGAGGTCGAGGGTCTCACGCTTCACGCGGGGGCCTTTTTTCGTCCGATCGAGAGGTCAGGCGCCGAGGGATCTCCCCTTCCCCTTCTGCCGCACCGCGTCCAGACCGTGCTTCTTGAAGAGGTGCCACATGCTCCGCTCGCTGATGCCGAGCTTCCGCGCCGCCTTCGCTTGCACCCAACCCGTCTCCTCGAGTGCGGAGACGAGGAGGTTCTTTTCGAATTCCGCCGTTCGTCGGCGGAAGGACGAGGAATCCTCGCCGATCCCCTGGTCGGATTCCGCCGCCTCGCGGATCGCGGCGGGAAGATCCTGGTGCCGAACCACGGCGCCGTCTCCGATCACCACCGCCCTCTCGATCGCGTTCTCCAGCTCGCGGATGTTGCCGGGCCAACGATAACGGAGAAGATGGTCGAGCGCCTTCTTGGAGATCCTCTTCGGCGGGAGCCCGTTCATGCGGCAGTAATGATCGATGAAGTACTCGACGAGAGGCTCGATGTCCTCGACCCGCTCCCGGAGAGGCGGGATCCGGATCGTGATCACGTTCAGCCGGTAGTAAAGGTCCTCCCGGAAGCGCTTCTCGCGGATCTCCCGATCGAGGTCCTTGTTCGTGGCCGCGATCACGCGGACCCGCACGCGGATCGGGCGCGTCCCCCCCACCCGTTCGAATTCCCTCTCCTGCAGGATCCGGAGGACCTTCGACTGCGTGAGGAGGCTCATGTCGCCGATCTCGTCGAGGAAGATCGTGCCGCCGTCGGCGAGCTCGAACTTCCCGATCCGCTTGTCCACGTTCGTCGCGATGTTCTTCTCGATTCCGAAGAGCTCGCTCTCGAGGAGCGTCTCGGGGATCGCCGCGCAGTTCACCTTCACGAACGGCTTCTTGAGCCGAACGCTTTCGTGATGAACCATCGATGCGATCAGCTCCTTGCCGGTCCCGCTTTCCCCGACGATGAGAACCGAGGAGTTCACGTTGAGGACCTTGCGCGCGTTCCGGAGAACCTCGAGGATCCCCCGCGAACGCCCGATGACCGGACGCGCGAAGTTGCGCGCCTCCTCCCTCTCCTCCGCGGCTCGATCCGACGCGGCGCCCCCGAGCCACCCGTTTCTCCAGCACGCAAGCTCGATGAGGTAGAGAAGCGACGAGAGGTCCTTCTCCGGAACGACCGTGACTCCGCGGAGAAGCTCCCCTTCCAGGTCCCGGTGAGCGGCTTTCTGGATGAGCACGAGGGGAAGATCCGCCAGGCGCCGATTCCTCCAGCTTTGGAAGAGCGGGTCCTCGAACAGTTCGCCCAGAACGACCACGAGGCTCGGCGTCGGGCGGGGAAGCACCTGCGGGAGCCGCTCCGGCTCCTCCACCAGGCTGAAGCGGAGCGGGATGCGGGAGCGCTTCTCGACGAACAGCCGGACTCTCTCCGCGCCTTCGCCGCAAATCAGGATCTGGGGAGTGCCCACCATGATGCTCCGATGCCCCGCACGTGAGGCATCCGCCGGAACCGCAGGATCTTGCGATGGGGAGCTCGCGACCACGATCAGGTATCTCGCAGCGTTTCGCATATAGTATACGGGACTTCCGCGGCGATTGTCAACGAAGCGCGCGGGCGCGGGGCGGCGGCCCGGGCGAGAGGATCCGGCGGGCGTGGCGGTTGACACCCCCCCGGGATTCCCCTATCGTCCGCGTGAGCCGTCTTTTCCGAGAAGGACCGGTCGGCGTCCCCATCGTCTAGCCTGGTCAGGACACCGCCCTTTCACGGCGGCAACACGGGTTCGAATCCCGTTGGGGACGCCAAAGATCGCCTCGGTTTCCAGGAGACCGTCCCCTCCCCGCCGCCGAGCCCCGCCTGTTTCTGCTTTTCCGGGAGACGGAGCCGTATCCTCGCGCGGGGATCCGGACCAGGCCCATTGCGCCCCCGACGATGCGGGCGGTAGAATGTCGAGGCGCCTTCGGACGGATCCCGCGAGAGGCGTGGGCGGGTTCGCCATGTACGACGTCTTCCTCTGCCACAGCGAGAAGGACCTGGACACGGTCCTCGAGATCGCGCGCGGTCTCGAGGGGGCGGGATACACGACCTGGTATTACGAGAGAGACAACGTCCCCGGGGAGTCGTACCTCATCCAGGTGGGGCGTGCGATCGAGGGATCGCGATGCGTGGTGCTCCTGATCTCTCGGAACTCGCTCTCGTCGAACCAAGTCACTTCGGAAGTTGTGCGCGCCTACGAAGGCGGCATCCCGATCGTGCCTCTGCTTCTCGGCATCTCCCACAGGGACGTCCAAGAACGTCAGCAGGTCTGGCGCCAGGCGCTCGTTACGTCGACGTCGCTCCTGATTCCTCCGGGCGGAATCCGGGCGGTCCTTCCTCGCGTCCTCCGGGGAATCAAGAACCTTGGGATTTCGCCGACTGCCGGGAGGCTTGCGGGTCCGGAGAAACACCGGGATGCCGTCCCTCCGTCCCCCAAGAGATCCCCGTGGCGTTGGTGGCTCCCCGCGGGGGCCGTCACCCTGATTGCGATCCTGATGACGAGTCAGGCCCTCCAGCGAAGATCCCCTCGCGCGACCCTCGACGCGAATCGAGACATTGAAGAATCGCCGCGCCGAGAGGCTCCCTCTCCCGTTGCGATCGACTCGACCGGACAGGCCCTTGCCGCCGACTCGGGGGCCGGTACGCCCAAGGCCTTGCCGCTCCCCACTCGAACGGAGGATCGGGGAACCAGCGTGCCGGGCGAGGGCGGGGACTTCCCGAACCGGCAGGCACAGGTTCACGCACACCCGCGGGCTCCGGCTGATCTCCTCCTCCTCGTGAGCGATTCGACGGGAAGAACCCGGGAGGTGCTGGCAAACCTCTTTCGAGACCAAGGTCTCCGCGTGATCGGCGCCGATGGGATTGAGCCCGGCTTGCGACCTCAGGCAGACCTCGCTCTGGGCGGCGACGACGGCGCAGCCCTCGGTCTGGCTCGGGGACTTCACGCGCGCGCGGCGCTCATCGCCCGATCGCGCACCTCGGAGATCGTTGAGCGGTACGGCTTCTTCTCCGTCCGTGCGGAGATCGACCTCCATCTCGTCGACGGCGAAAGCGGGCAACGCATCGGTTCGTGGAGGAGCTCGCAGAAGAAAGTCCGGCCCTCCCGAGAGCTCGCCGCGGCGGACGCACTCGAGGGGGTCGCGGCCGACGCGGCGAAGCAGATCGGCACTCTCAGGATCGGGCGAACGGTTCCGACGAACTGAAGCGGGAAGCGCTCGGGAATCGATCCCTCGCCTTCAACGACGAATCTCGATATCCCCAAAACACCGGAAGGAAGACCCGCTCATTCGGCACCGATAGATCCCCTCCGGAACGGACTCGCCCAATTCGTCCAAGCCGTCCCACGTGACGGAATGTGCGCCCGCCTCGTGGAATCCGAAGACCAGGATTCGAGCGATCGCGCAATCCGGAGCCATGACGTAGATGGACACCGTGTCGGCGGAGGGAAGACCGAAGGAGATCGTCGTCGGGCCGGACGTGGGGTTCGGGCGAGCCGGCCCGAACGTGAACTCAGTGGGGATCGAGCGCTCGGGAACGAGCCGCTCGCTCTGCGGAATGACCCCGCACCAATCCTCCGGATCGACGGCAGTGACATTCCCGCTCTCGTCGACGGCCGTCACGCCCGCAAAATCGCACGGATCAGGTCCGACTTGGGCGGGACTCTCCACGCAGGAGACCGAAGACAGCACGGCGACCAGAAGGATGAGGAAGCCAAGCGCTTTCAACTTCTTCCCCCTCAAAAGACGTACGACGGCCCAATCCTCAGCGACCAGGAGGCGGCCGTCCAGTCCCCTCCGGCCGTCCGCCAGAGCCCAGGAGCCAGGAGAAGACCGAGCCGATGGGTCGGGGCGAGGAGTCGAATCCCGAGCCGAACTCCGGCCATCCCCCAGGGCGAGTTCATTCCTCCTTCATTCTCCTCGGACCGAGTCTCATCACCCGGCCATTCGACGAACAAGAGCAGTGGCTCGACGAACGCATCGACATGAAGGGTCGATACGAGGCGGATTCGAAGAGACGGCCCGAAGAGATGAAAGCCCCGCTTGTCGGACTGGGGTTCGGGGATTCCCTCTTGAGACGCCGGGAGTCCCGATTCAGGGTACATGTACCAGGAATAGGTGCCGGAGAACTCATAGGCTTCTGCGCCCACGATGGAGAGAGAGGGCTGCACTCGGCCGTGCGGAAAGAACGTCAGGGAGAGGCCCACTCCGTTCCCGCCGAGCTGGACGGTTCGCTCGCGATGAATGTACTCGACGTGCGGAGGCGTCTCTCCGGTGTGGTCCCAGGTTTCCCAGAAGTCCTGCGCGCCCTTCGCCAGCGCGGAGGAATACTCGTAGAAAGGTTCGATCGAGAGCCAACGGGGGAATCGGAACGACCGCACCGCGTCTCCCCGCCGGAACTCCTGCGGCCTCAGACCGCCCCGGCAAACGGCGGCGCTCTGCGCGTCGAAGACCTCGACGACCTCGATCTTCCCCACCGGCCTCGGTCGAAGCCGTCCGTCGCGGGCGCGAAGCGAGTCCTCCCTGTCGAAGGGGACCGTGGAGAGCACTTCGAAGAGCGCGCCCTTCTTCGCGCCGTCCCAGCGCCCGACGTCGAGCACGACACGGCCCTCGTCCACGTCCGAGATGCGTCCGCCCCTCTCGCCGGCCGTCCGGAGTCTCGGGAGGTCCCCCGCGGGCGAGGCGGCTCTTCCGGCGAGATCCGCAGCGAGCGCTCCCATCGCTTGCTGGAGCTCCCGCGCCGACCTCCCGCTCCTCCGGGTCGCCACTCGCTCGTTGAAGAGAGCATCCCCGGCGACATCCACGAGCCGCGCGTTCACCACGAACTCATCCACGACGATCCCTACATCGCCGGCCACCAGCTTCTCCGCACCCAAGAGGCTTCCGATCTTGAAGAGGCACGCATCGTCGTCGCACAGGAGAAGCTCGACCTTGTGGTTCTCCGCGATCTCCTCCATGTCCTCCCGGTTGATCAGCCCGAACGTCCCCGTCTCGTGAAGCGCAGTGCGAAGCATGCCCGTCAGGGAGCGGGCCTCGGCCGCCGTGATCCCGCCCCCCGCGCGGAGATCCATCACGGCGAGACGAGGAGGAGCAGCGAGACCCACAGTTGGGAACTGCAAGGGGAGAATCACAAGAAGAGAGAGCAGGGCGAGGGCAGGCCTCTCCACGCGCACTTCCTCGGCTGCCGGAACGGACCGAACCTACCGGCGCAAGCCGGACTCCGATCGACTTGCGATTCTATCATGCGCCCCTCGTCGCGGGCTACGGTTCTCGGATGTTCGGAGAGCCGCGCGGCGCCGGGGGCTCCGATCTCGATCCCGCCGAACCCGGCGAGGGCCGGCGAAGACCTGATCGCGCCGTTTCCGGCGGAGATCGACAAGCCCAGACACATGAAGGCCGACCGAAACTCCGAAGAACGAGAATCGGTCGTGCGGGATTGACCGGGCCGTTCCGCTCGGTTCCCCCATTCCGGCGTGATCGGTTCGGCCGGGGGAAAGCCCGTCGCGCGACGGCGCTTGGAAGACACGGCTCGGAGGAATCAAGACGAGGCGCCGGAGGAAGACACCTCCCGGCGCCGATGGTTGAGATGCGAAATGTCTAGCCGCCGCGCTATCCGAAGAAGACCTCCGCCACCTTGAAGAGGGCTTCGTCCACCCGCTTCGGCCCCCGGATCGCCTTTTCGAGAGGAACGAGATCGAGTCTCTCCCCCTTCAGCGCGACCATCCGGCCGAACTCCCCCTCGTGGACCGCCTCCACCGCGCGCACTCCGAACCGGGTGCCGAGAATGCGGTCGTACGCGGTCGGCGTTCCGCCCCGTTGGATGTACCCGAGCATCGTCACGCGCGTCTGAATACCGGTCCGATCCTCGATCTGCCTCGCGAGGACCGAACCGATGCCGCCGAGGTGGACGTGGCCGAACTCGTCCAGCTTGTGCGACTGCACGACCGGCTCGTCCTGCCCTTTCTCCAGAGCGCCCTCGGCGACGACCACGATCGAGAAGGGCTTCACCTCGTGCCTCTTCTTGAGAATCCCGCACAACTCGTCCACGCTGTAGGGGACCTCCGGGATCAGGATCGCGTCCGCGCCGCCCGCGAGACCGCTCATCACGGCGATCCATCCGGTGTTCCGTCCCATCACCTCGACGACCATGATCCGATGGTGCGACTCGGCCGTCGTGTGCAGGCGATCGATCGCTTCGGTCACGATCTGCACCGCCGTGTTGAAGCCGAACGTGTAATCGGTTTCGGCGATGTCGTTGTCGATCGTCTTTGGAACACCGACCACCTTCGCGCCGCTCTTGTGAAGCTCGTTGCAGACGCGGAGCGTGTCGTCGCCGCCGATCGCGATGACCGCGTCCAGTTCGTGCCACCGGATACCGTCGAGGATCTTCTGCATCTGGTCCGGCTTTCCGATCGGGTTCGTCCGGGATGTCCCGAGGATCGTTCCTCCGCGGGGCAGGATCCCCGAGACGCTCGCGAGCTTCAGCTCGATCGATTCATTCTGAAGAAGACCCTTCCAACCGTTCCGCATCCCGATCACGGTGTCGCCGTACGACACGATCGCCTTGCGCGTCACCGCGCGGATGACGGCGTTGAGGCCGGGGCAATCCCCCCCGCCGGTGAGCATTCCGATTTTCATCTGCGCTGTTTCCTCCGTGCGCCCCGCCGGGCGCTCGCGCGTGTTTCCCTCTCCGTCGGTAGGGAGAGAAAATAAACCAAAGCGCTCGATGCGGCAACGGGTAATTTGCCCCTCCGGCCGCTCGTTCCCTTCCTCCTTGACGCTCGCCGGAGGCCGGTCTACGTTGGGTTTCGAGGCTTTCTTCTTCGAGCGGGAGGTCGTCATGGTGCTTACGGAAACTCGTCTCGGTCCGTGGATCCCCTCGGTCGCTCTCGTCCTGGCCGTCCTTGTCTCTCCGATTCCCGCCGCGTCCGTCGAGCCGAAAGGAGCCGTCCCTCCACGTCTCGCGGAGCAGCCCGGCGTGAGCGAGCCGACCGTTTCGAGCCCGCTCCGGGAAGCGCCCAATGTTTATGTGTTCGAGGACGACCGCCAGCGGATCGAGTTCATGGAGGAGGGGTGGCTTCTCCGGTTCAAACCGAAGGAGGGATCCGCGGTCGCCTATTGGCTCGTGGAGATCTACGGGAATCGGGGACCCGTCCTCTGGACGCGGGAGCGGGAGTCTCTCGGCTTCGGAACGAAAGAAGGAGCCGTGCGGTATGCAAGGACCCCGCTTCTCACGGAGGAGTACCGAGTTGACCGGTACGGATTCCGCCAGGTTTGGAGCTTCTCCGATAATCCGGCGTGGGAAGGGGGAGATATCCTGATCGTGGGAGAGATGCTGACCCCTCTCGAGGTTCGCATCATCGAGGGGAAGATCCACTTCTTCGACCGGGACGGGTGGGTCGGTTCCTTCTGCGCGTTCGAGGCGCAAGGCGCCGGCGAGGACAACCTCCCTCTTGCGCCGAAACTTGAAGGGAAAAAGATCACCCTGACGGTGCCGGGGAGTTGGCTCTATCGCCTCGGGCGCCCGCGCAGGTAAGACCCGCTGTACCCGCACTGTACCAGGTACAGGTGGACCAGGTACATTCGCCCGCCTGGTGGACCAGGTACATTCGCCGGACGCATCCGGTCGCGGACCTACCCGCCGTACGAGCCCTTGCCGGTTCCTTCGATCGGACCCTCGCGCAGGATGCGGAAGAAGCCCGCCGGGCCTTCCGCGAGGCAGAGCTGTTCGAGCCCGCCCTCGCTTCTCACGCGCTCGGGCGTGTAGTCGTCGATGAGGAGCCCGTTCGCTCGCGAAACCGCCTCCGAGGAGAGAACGGCGATCCCCCCCGCCCCCGCCCCCCGAAGCGCGCGGACGATGTCCGCCCCCGGAAGAAGCCCCGCGACCTCGACCGCCCTTCCGAGAAAGCGGTTCTCGACCGGAAGCAGCCGGAGACGAAGCCCGAGCTCCCGCTCGACCCGCCGGAGAAGAGGCGCGAGAACCGGAGCGAAAAGGGTCCCGGTCACGACCGTGAGATCGCCAAGAGCCGGCGCCTTTCGACTCCTCCGCTTCCTCTCCGCCTCGAAGCCGTCGACGAAACGGCGGACCATCCCGATACCGTCCTCGATCATGCCGAACTCCTCGTACTCCTCCGCCGGCGGGATCGGGAGGTCCGCCCGGAGAAAGAACTCGTCCGCGGCGAAGACGAAGCGGCTCCCGATGCGCGCGAGGAGAGCCCTCTGATGCCGACCGATCTGTTCGAGAACCGCGCGGGCGATCTCGGCGGTCACCCGGCGGAGAAGCGGATGCGGGCGGGCGCGGTCCGAGAGGCTGACCGGAACGACGGCGAGCCCTCGGAAGCGCGGGTGGCGCCGCGCGAGCTCCTCGATCGTCCCCTCGAGCACGGCCCCGTCGTTCACGCCGGGGCAGAGCACGACCTGCCCCCAGATCTCGATCCCTGCGGCGAGGAGTCGCTCCATCGTCGGGAGAAGAGGCCGCTTCGGCCGTCGCCCGAGCAGCGTCGCGCGCACCTCATCGTCGAGTGCGTGCACGGAGACATAGAGAGGCGAGAGGCGCTGCTCGATGATCCGCTCGATCTCCCTTTCCCGGAGCGTGGAGAGGGTGATGTAGTTGCCGTGAAGAAACGAGAGGCGATAGTCCTCGTCCTTCACGAGAAGCGACGGGCGAACGCCGGGCGGAAGCTGATCGACGAAGCAGAAGATGCAGTCCGAGCCGCAGACCTTCGGGCGGATCTCCTCGAGGACGAATCCCCGTAAAGGGAATTCCTCGTCGGGGAGGCGAATCCGAATCCGCTCGCCCTCTCGCTCGAGGAGAAGATCGACCTCTCCGATCGCCGCGTGAAAGCGGACGTCGAGATGGTCCTCCACTTCCCTGCCGTTTACCTCGAGAAGGCGGTCCCCGACTCGGACGCCGCTCCGCCCCGCCGGCGATTCCGCATCGACCTGTTCCACCCGCACGCCTCGAGCCATCGACTCTCCTTTGCTCCCCCGAGTATAGCCTGGCCGGCGACCTGATCGGCCCTCTCGCGTTCTGCAATCGCCCCGGCCTCATCTGCAACGAGACCCGGAGCCCTTTTGTTCAGGAATCCAACAATCGACCTCCCGGAGAACCGTCGCGCCGACCCCCTCGCGCGACCCGGGCGTGCGGAGCTCGCGAAGGGGATTGGAGTTCCGCGCGCCTGCACGCGACAGCCCTTCGAGGTCGGGTCCCTGGCACATGGCTTGCCATGAGACCGCCCGGACCTCAAACAACAGGCACTGCACGCTCCTTAAGGAGGGGTCGACCATGAGATCACGGAAACGGTTGGTAGCGCTCGTCCTCGTTCTCGCTCTCCTCGTTCCGTACGCGGCTCTCGCCGGGGAACGGCCCGGGGCGCAAGCGACGAACACGCGCACGGACGATTCGGGCGTCGTCACCGGCCAGCAGGACATCCGCGGCCGGACCGCGCTCGGGGGGCTGTACTTCTGGTACCAGTACTTCCAGATGCTTCGCTGGTTCTCCCGCTGGGGGATCGCGTTCTAGCGGGAATCCGAGTCCTCTCGGGCAAGGCGCCCGAGAGCCGTAAGGGGAAAGGCGGTGAGACCCGAGCGTCTCACCGCCTCGACTTTTTCCCGACCGAGCGGCTCTACCGAAGAAGCATGATCCGCCGGGTCTCGGCGGCATCGCCGCTCTTGAGACGGCAGAAGTAGAGTCCTGAAGCAACGGGCCGCCCCGATCGATCCGTCCCGTCCCACGCCGCCTGATGAACCCCCGGTTCCTGCACCGCGTCGACGAGCGAGCGGACCAGACGGCCGCTCACGGTGAACACATCCAACGAGACGCGGGCCTTGGCGGGAATCGTGTAGGAGAAGGTCGTGTGCGGGTTGAACGGGTTCGGGCGGTTCTCCCCGAGGGCGAACACGAGCGGCGCGCCGCCCGTCTCTCCCGCGGCGACCGACGTCGAGATGTCGCTTGTGACCAGGATGCGCATCTCGTCGACGGCCGCGTGAAGGCGGGTGGCGCTCCCCGTGTCCTGGGCCGTGAAGCGAAACTGCACTTGATCCGGGAACGCGAAGAGCGAGTCGACGGCCACCTCGATCTCCACCCACGACTCCGTCCCTTCGTTCGTATCCTCGACGCTCACCCAGCTTCCGCCGGCGTCGTTCGAAACGTCGACCTTCCAGTAGTCGTCGCGGCCGACGAGCGGTCCCACCGCCTCGAAGTCGTTCGAGAACCAGCGCGCGTATCGGACCACGACCCCTTGCTTGCCGAAGAGATCGTAAACCGGCGAGAAGAGAGTCGTCTTTCCGTTGTTCACGTTCCCCGTGTTCCCCGTGACGAAGCAGTACTCGCCGTCGCCCGGCGTCGCATCGTATTCGGGGCGCGTTTCGTTCCCGACCGGCTCCGCGTGGATCCAGATGCCGGCGATCGCGTTGTCGGTCGGGTCCCCGATCGTCCAGCCCCCCAAGCTCTCGCACGGATCGTAGTGGAAGACGACGTCGTAGCGATGGAGGGCGACCGGCGCATTCGTCGGGCTCCAATCGACGTGCGAGGCGGAATCGGCCGCCTCGATGTAGTACTCGACGCGCGCGTTCCGCGGAGACGCGGGGATCTCCGCCTCGTACTCGTCGGGCGACCCCGTCGGCGCCATCGGGATCTCGTCGAACGAGCCCCCGGAGACCCGAACCCAAAGCTTCACGGATGAAGGATCGATGCCGGCCGAGAGTCCCTCCACCGTCGCGACGACGCTTCGCGCGAGGAGTGTGTCGGTCGTCGAGGGGAGGCCGGCGTGCGCGATCCGCACCCCCTCGCTCACGACCGGCGGGGCGAACCCGCGGCGGACCGCCGCGCTCGCGAGATCGGCGAAGTTCGGCGTGCCGTTGTCGAGGTTCCCGTCCGGATCGTCGTAGAGAAACACCCAGGTCGCCTGGTCCTGCATGTTCGCCGGGCGCCCCGCCTTCCTGGAGAAGTGCCAGAGACGCGCGAGGATCGAATCGGCGACCGCCGGTCCGTAGGTCGTCACGAGGTTCGTGCGGGCCTCCCAAAAGAACCCGCTGATCAGCTGCCCGTCGTGATGCCCCTGGCCGTTCAGATCGTTCGGGTAGATCATCGAGTGGTTCGCGGTGCGGATGCCGATGTGACATTGACTGCTGAAGAAGTTCGTTCCGAGCATCGCGTTCCGCAGCATGAGGAGAGGGAGGATGTCCGAGTTCCCCTCGCTCACCGCCCCGTCGAACGAATAACCTGCGTAGACATGCTGGGTCACGCCGTGGCCATACTCGTGATAGACGACGTCCCCGAGCCGCGCGGTGTTCGAGTAGTTCGATCCCTCCTTGCAGAAGTTCATGTGCTGGCCGTCCCACCAGGCGTTGCCCGGACAGTAGCCGTCGGTGCGGTTCACCCGGACGCGCATTCGATAGTCGAGCCCGGTGAAGGTCGGATCGAGCGTCTTCATGAAGTTACGGACGGCGTTCGCGTGGTGCCAGCCGTCCCTCTCGGCGATGTGCGAGTTCGCGTCGTCCCAGTGAAAGGCGGCGGGAGAACCGGGCAGAACCCGAATCGTGTCGCGCGCGCTCGCGCCGTCGTAGTTCTCGACGAAGAAGCGCGGCCCGTAGAAGCGCGTCCAGATGTCCACGGAATCGGAACCGGAGTGGCCGATGAGGAACGATCCGTCCGCTCCGGTCGTGGCGCTCGCTCCGCCGATGACCTGGACGCTCGCCTCTTTCACCGGGCGCGCCTCCGCCGGCACGCAGGGGCTCGGATCATCGACGGTCGACGTCACCGTCCCGGTCACATCGACGAACTCGTAGAGATTCCTCCGGCCGAAGATCGCACCCGTACGGGCGTCCACCCACGACTCCCAATTCCCGAGCGGCTCGACCATCTCCGTGCGGACGCGCCACGAGAGACGGTATTCGTATCGCGTCTCCCCGCGGATCGGGTAGATCCAGAGGGATGCCTCGCGCGCGCCGTCCCTCCCCTCGACATAGCCGAGCTCGAGCCCGGCGATCGCGATCGCCTCCTCCCGGCCGAGCGAGGGGACCGTGCTCGTCTCGAGATCCGGGTGGAAATCGCTCCCCGCCGCGTAGACTCTCCCCTCGCGGGTGAAGAGCGCGTGCGCGCGCCCGCCGAGAACGGGGACGCCCTCGTACACTTCGGGGAAGAGCACCGCCCATCGCTCCATCGCGAAGACGGCCGACGGTTCCCCGAACCGGCGCGGGTCGGCCCGGAGGAGATCGGCGTGCTCCGCGAGAAACGCCTCGGCGACTTCCACCGCACGCTCCTCCGTGTCGATCGCTCCCTCCGCGTATGCGATCCCGCTCCCGACAAGATGGTGGGGTGTTCCGAGGAGCGGATCCCTCTGGACCGCCCACACGCCACCGACCCGCCGCGCGAAGAGATCGAGACCTGCGTCGATCGCCTCCTCGTCGCGAACGAACCGCCCGTAGGAGAGCGGCTCCGTCGCCGGCGCGGGGACCTCCCACTCCGCGTTCGGGTGTTCGGGCGGAAGGACGGCGGGGGCCTCGAGGGCCGAACAAGCGAAAAACGAGACAAACAACGCGGCGCGTGCAAAGCGCGACATGGCCTCTCCTTCTCGGTTGTGCGTTCGGGGAGACTTCAGAGGACGCTCCGGCGGCAGTGACGGGCGTCCGCCCGCGGCGCGATTCGGGAGAACCCGCGGGTTCGCTATGCATTATAGCAGACCGGCGAGGGCGGGGCAATCGGTTCTAGAATCGGGTAGCGTAACCTTCCGTGCGCACTTTCCGGGGAGGGGGCGGCGGGGGAAAAAGAGAGGGTGTACTCTCCAAGGAATCACCACAAGCCCAAGGGAGGGTACACCCATGCGCGAATTGGAGTTCGCGACGGCGACTAGTCTACGACAGGGACTCCGGGATGTCTATCCCGCTTTTCGGGAAGAGATCGAGAAGCGGACCGAGGCTCAGGTCGAGGAGCTCTTGAACCGGACGCTCGTCCTCGAGGCGGAGCTCCAGCTCCAAGCCGGGCGTTACGAACGCTCCGAGGATCGGATCGATTATCGGGCCGGG
>JAGUYC010000116.1 GCA_020061515.1 Gemmatimonadota bacterium | reverse complement strand
CGAGTCCCCGAGCGGGCGCGCTTCGCCTCGAGGTGGTGCGGCGCGGTCCCCCTTCCCGCCGATCCGAATCGAGCAGCCGCCTCCGTTCGCCGCCGCACGAGGGGAGAAGGGGCGGATCAGGTCCTCCTCGCGGCCGGCGCGGCGGAAACGTTCGGCCTCGCCCTCGATCTCGTCCGCCGCGGCGGGACCGTGCATCTCTTCTCCGCCCCCGACGAAGGGACCCGGGTCTCCTTCGACCCGAATCGTATCTATAAGAGAGAGGTCCGTGTTCTCGCGACCTACTCCTCCTCGCCGCGCGACCTCCGCGCCGCGTGGCGCCTGATCCGCAGCGGCGCACTCCCCTTCGGCGATCTCATCACGCACCGCCTCCCTCTCGACCGGATCGACGAGGGACTTCGCGCGATCGGCTCCGGAAAGGCGAGGAAAGTGATTCTTGTACCTGGTACACCTCAACTTGTACCTGGTACACGCGGAGGGGGCCGATGAAGACGATGCTCTCCGCCCTCTTCTACGGCGCGCGCGACCTTCGCCTCGAGGAAGTTCCCGTTCCGAGGCCCGGAAAGGGGGAGATCCTCGTCCGGGTCGTGCGGGCGCTCACCTGCGCGACCGACCTCAAGACCTTCCAGCGGGGAGGCCACAAGATGATCCCGCGCCTCCCCTCCCCGTTCGGCCACGAGTTCGCCGGCATCGTCGAGGAGGTCGGGCAGGGGGTCTCCGGAATCCGGCCGGGGGAGGCGGTCGTCGCGGCGAACTCGGCTCCCTGCAACGCGTGCGACTTCTGCCGGATCGACCGGCACAATCTATGTGAGAACCTTCGATTCCTAAACGGCGCGTACTCCGAGTTCATCCTCGTTCCCGAACCGATCGTCCGCCAGAACCTCTACGCGATTCCCGAAGGAATCCCCTTCGAGCGGATGGCGCTCCTCGAACCGCTCGCCTGCGTCGCGCACGGGGTCGAGCGGACCGGCTTCCGCATGGACCATTGCGCGGCGGTGATCGGCGCGGGGCCGATCGGCCTCATGTTCGTCCGCCTCATCAAGCTCGTCGGGGCCGAGGTGATCGTGCTCGGGCGCACCCGCTGGAAGCTCGATGCGGCGAAGCGCCTCGGCGCGGACCACATCATCGACGTCTCGAAGGAGCCGCGCGTCGAGGAGGCGGTCCGCGACCTCTCGCGAGGGCGCGGGGTCGATGTCGTCATCGAAGCGGTCGGCATTCCCGAGATCTGGGAGCGGGCGATCGCGATCACGCGGCGGGGCGGGAAGGTGAACCTCTTCGGCGGGTGCGAGGCGGGGACCGCGGTTCGCATCGACACCCACGCCCTTCACTACGACGAGAAGAAGATCCTCTCGGTCTTCCACCACACGCCGCGCTACGTCGCGGCGGCGTACGACCTCCTCGTCCGCGGAGAGATCGACGAGAAGATCCTCGTCACCGAGACGCGCCCCCTTTCCGAGCTCGCGGAGGCGTTCGAAAAGATGGAGCGCCGCGAGGCGCTCAAGATCGCCGTCGCGCCGTGAACGAGCTCCTCCGCCTTCGCCCCTATCTCGCGCGGTACCGCGCGGCCTATCTTTGGGGGACGCTCTTCGTTCTCCTTACGAACATCTTCACGCTTCTCGCTCCGCTCGTGTTGAAACAGGCGGTCGACGACCTCCGCGCCGGCGCCCTCGCGTTTCCCCTCGCCGCCTACGCGGCGGCTCTCGTCGCCCTCGCCCTCGTCCAGGCGGTCTTTCGGTTTCTCATGCGGAAGATCATGATCGGCGCCTCGCGGCGGATCGAGTACGACCTCCGCAACGACCTCTTCGACCATCTCCAGAAGCTCTCCCCCGCGTTCTACGAGCGGAACCGGACCGGCGACCTCATGGCGCGCGCGACGAACGACCTGAACGCGGTCCGCATGTTCCTCGGGCCGGCGATCATGTACCTCGCGAACACCTTCTTCACGTTCGCCTTCGGGCTCGCGCTCATGATCTCGATCGATCTCCGCCTCACGCTCCTCTCGCTCCTTCCGTTTCCCTTTCTTTCGATCGTCGTGAACCGACTCGGAAAGGCGATGCACGTCCGGTTCGAGAAGATTCAAGAGCAGTACGCGGACCTCACGACCCACGTGCAGGAGAACCTCTCCGGGATCCGCGTGGTGAAGGCGTACGTCCGCGAGAAGGACGAGATCGAGCGCTTCCGCCACCTGAACCTCGAGTTCATCCGCCGCAACATGGATCTCGTGAAGGTGTGGGGGCTCTTCTTCCCCGTGATGAGCTTTCTCACCGGGATCGCCCTCGTGATCGTCCTCTGGGCCGGGGGGCTTCGCGTCGTCGAAGGCGACCTCACCCTCGGCGGGTTCGTCGCGTTCATGAGCTACCTCGCGATGCTCGCCTGGCCGGCGATCGCGCTCGGCTGGGTCCTCAACCTCGTCCAGCGGGGGGCCGCCTCGATGGCTCGAATCGGCGCCGTCCTCGACGAGAAGCCGGCGATCGTCTCCGGAGCGCGGCGGGACGCCCCCGCGGTGCGCGGCGCCCTCCGGTTCGAAAGCGTCTCGCTCGGGACGAACGGAACGGCGATTCTTTCGGACATCAACCTTTCGATGCCGGAAGGATCGGTGACCGCCGTCGTCGGTCCGATCGGTTCCGGAAAGACGAGCCTCGTCCGGCTCATCCCGCGCCTTCTCGACCCGACGGGGGGGCGCATCCTCCTCGACGGGATTCCGCTCGCGGATCTTCCCCTCGAGCGGCTCCGCGGGGCGATCGGCTACGTTCCGCAGGAGACGTTCCTCTTCTCGCTCACCGTGGCGGAGAACATCCGCTTCGGCGCGCCCGACCTCTCGGACGAGGACCTCGCGCGCGTCGCCCGCCTCGCGCGGATCGATGAAGACGTGAAGCTCTTTCCGAACGGCTACGAGACCCGCGTCGGCGAGCGGGGCGTCCTTCTCTCCGGCGGGCAGAAGCAGCGGATCGCTCTCGCCCGCGCGCTCGCGCGCAGCCCGCGCATCCTCATCCTCGACGACGCCCTCTCCGCGGTCGATCTCCGCACGGAAGAAGAGATCCTGGTAGGGCTCCGCGCGTTCCGCGAGGGAAGAACCACGGTGATCGTCTCGCACCGAGTCTCCGCCGTGCGCGACGCGGACCGAATCGTGGTCCTCGAAAGCGGGCGGATCGCCGAGGAAGGGACGCACGAGGAGCTCGCGGCGCGGGGAGGCCCGTACGCGCGCATTTACCGCAAGCAGCTTCTCTCGAGGAAGCTCGAGGAGATCGACTGATGAGCGCGGAGCTTCCGATCCTCCCCGAAGAGGAGGTCGTCCAGAAGAAGCTCGACTGGGAGCTTCTCAAGCGCTTGCTCCGCTATCTCCGGCCGTATCGGGGGCGGGTCGCCCTCTCGGTCGCTCTTCTCATCGTCCTCTCCGGGCTCGCGCTCGTCGGCCCGTATCTCACCAAGATCGCGATCGATCGCGCGATCGCCGCCGAGGGGGTCTCGCGCGCGGAGCGGGTCCGCATCCTCGCGCGCATGGGACTTCTCTTCCTTCTCGTCCTCGCGCTCGAGTTCTCGCTCCGCTACGTCCAGGTCTGGATCACGCAGCTCATCGGCCAGAAGGTGCAGTACGACCTTCGCATGGAGATCTTCGCGCACCTCGAGAAGATGTCGCTCCGCTTCTTCTCGAAGAACCCGGTCGGGCGCCTCCTCACGCGGGTCACCTCGGACATCGAGGCGCTGAACGAGCTCTTCACCGCGGGGGTCGTCGAGATCTTCGGCGACGTCTTCCTTCTCGCGGGGATCGTCACCGCGATGCTCCTCCTCGACGCGCCCCTCGCCCTCACCCTCTTCGCGGTCCTCCCGTTCCTCTTCGCCGCGAGCCTCCTCTTCCGGCTCAAGGTGAGGGACGCCTTCCGCGACGTGCGGACGCGGGTCGCGAAGATGAACGCGTACCTCCAGGAGAGCCTCGTCGGGATGCGGGTGATCCAGCTCTTCGGCGCGGAGAGGCGGAGCTTCGCGCGCTTCGACGGCCTCAACAACGACCACCTCCTCGCCCACCTCCGCACGGTCCTCTACTTCGCCGTCTTCTTTCCGGTCGTCGAGGTGATCGGAGCGGTAGCGGTCGCGCTCCTCGTCTGGAAGGGAGGCTCCGAGGTCCTCGAGGGGACGGTCACCTTCGGAGCCCTCGCGGCGTTCCTTCAGTACACGGCGCAGTTCTTCCGTCCGATCCGCGATCTCTCGGAGAAGTACAACATCCTTCAGGGCGCGATGGCTTCGTCCGAAAGGATCTTCGATCTCCTCGACACGGAACCGGAGATCCGCGCGCCCGCGCATCCGGCGCGGACGGGGCCGCTTCGCGAGGCGATCCGCTTCGAAAACGTCACGTTCGCGTACGACGGAGGCGAGCCGGTGCTCCGCGCGATCGATCTCACGGTGCGGAGAGGGGAGCGCGTCGCGCTCGTCGGCGCGACCGGCTCCGGGAAGAGCACGCTCGTCACGCTCCTCGGGCGCTTCTACGACGTCGGTGCGGGCGCGATCCGCCTCGACGGCATCGACCTCCGCTCGATGGATCCGGGCGACCTCCGGAGACGAATCGGCACCGTCCTTCAAGACGTCTTTCTCTTCAGCGGAACCGTCGATCGCAACATCCGGCTCGGGGACGAGTCGATCCCGAGGGAGAGAATGGTCGAGGCGGCGCGGATCGCCAACGCGGAGCGCTTCATCGAGCGCCTTCCGGGCGGATACGACCATCTCCTCCGCGAGGGAGGGGCCGGGCTCTCCGCCGGCGAGAAGCAGCTCCTCGCTTTCTCGCGGGCGCTCGCCGCCGACCCGGAGATCTTCGTCCTCGACGAGGCGACCTCGAACATCGACAGCGAGACCGAGGCCCTGATCCAGAAGGCGCTCGAGCGGATTCTCGCGGAGAGAACCTCGCTCGTGGTCGCGCACCGCCTCTCGACGATCCGGAACGTCGACCGGATCGTGGTCCTCCATCGCGGGCGGATCCGCGAGGAGGGGACGCACGAGGAGCTCCTCGCCGCCGGGGGGATCTATAAGACTCTGGTCGATCTGGAGTACCGGAACGGGGGGGAAATGGTGACAGACACTGTTTAGAACCGGTTTCACAACCTCCTTCCGCTGCGATCGGCTGCGAAGCCCGCCTGCGGCGTCCTCGGGCGAAACCGTCCTCAACGGCCTTCGTAGGCCGCCTCCGGGCGTTTTCGCCCTCGATCCTTGCCGGCGGGCTTCTCGCTCGATCTCGCGACGAAGCAGGTTATGAAACCGATTCTCGTGGGGAAGTCTTAGACGGTGTCTGTCACCTGTCGCCTTCGCAAAAACCCCTTGCCTCCGGTCCGGGATCGTGTTTCACTTCTCTGTCTGGAGTTCAGTTCGATCATTCGGGATCGAAAGGTCCCCAAGGAGCGAGGATCATGGGCCGTCATTGCGAGATCTGCGACAAGGGCATCCAGTTCGGCAGCCGGATCAGCCATGCCCACAACGTCACGAAGCGCCGCTTCAACCCGAACCTTCACAAGGTCCGCGTGGTCGAAAAGGGCGTCGTCCGCCGCCGGACCGTCTGCACGCGGTGCCTCCGCGGGGGGAAGGTTCAAAAGGCGTAGCGGTTCCTCCAGACGATTTGCCGCGCGAGGGCGCTCTCAGCCGCGCCCTCTTTCCGTTCTCCCGCTTCCCGCGGCCGCGCGGCTCTCCCCCCTCCGCATGCGCTCCACCCGGGACGCCGGCCGTTGAGTCGCGCGGCAGTCCGTGGTACAATCCGATTGCCGAATCGAGGAACCAGGCGAGAAGAAGGAGAACGCGCGCTGCGCCGAGTGGAACCGATGCGACCGAACACACGTGTCATCGCCTTCGTGCTCTTCTGCTGCTGCGCCTTCGGGAGCGCCGCCGGGGCCCCGATCCTCGCCGATCACGAGGCGTGTGCCGCTTTCGACCTCGTCCCCGATTCGCTCTTCGGCGCGATCCGCGCGAACCTCCGGATCTTTTACGGCCACACCTCCCACGGGAGCCAGATCGTGAGCGGCCTCGACATGCTCGGTAACGAGAGCGCCCTCTACGCGAAGCCGGCCTTCTACGAGATCTCCGACGACCTGGGGCACTCCGGCGACACCTCGTGGGTCCCCCCCACGCGGAGCTTCCTCGACGCGCACCCGGACTACAACGTCGCGATGTGGTCGTGGTGCGGCGGCGTCTCGGACAACACCGAGGCGGGAATCGACGCCTACCTGACCGCGATGAGCGATCTCGAGAGCGACTACCCGGATGTCGTCTTCGTTTACATGACCGGGCACCTCGACAGCACCGGGCCGTCCGGGAATCTTTATCTACGAAACAACCAGATCCGCAGCTTCTGCGCGGCCCACGAGAAGATCCTTTTCGACTTCGCGGACATCGAGAGCTGGGATCCGGACGGGAACGGGTACCCTTGGGAAACCGACGCCTGCCACTGGTGCTCCGCCTGGTGCGCCGCGCACGACTGCCCCGGCTGCCCGTACTGCGCCCACTCCCACTGCTTCAACTGCTACCAGAAAGGGAAAGCGTGGTGGTGGATGGCGGCCCGCATCCTCGGCTGGGACGAGACGACCGGCGCCCGCGCCCCGAACGATGGACCCGCGCCGGCCGGGATCCTCCTCCGTCCGAACCGCCCGAACCCCTTCAACCCGGAGACTGAGATCGCCTTCTCCCTCCCCGCAGCGGGGCAGGCGCGCCTCTCGATCCACGACGCCGCGGGCCGCCTTGTGGCCCTCCTGGCCGATCGCCCATTCGACTCCGTCGAGCAGGTCCTCCGGTGGGACGGTCGAGACGAGGCCGGCGGCGAGGCCCCGTCGGGGGTCTACTTCGCGCGGCTCGCGGCAGGCGAGTTCACGGCCTCGAAGAAGATGGTCCTCTTGCGCTAGGGGCATGCGCCCGCAGAGTCGCCGAACGAGCAAACGGTTCATATGAGAAACGCCGGACGGGATCACCGACCCGGCGTTTCTCGTCGATGGGCCGCGCCGGATCACGGGCCGGGCATCCTCCGCAGGAACCCCACGCGCTCTTTCGGCCCGAGGGCACCGGAGACAGCGCCCGCGAGGGGCGGGGATGCTCGTTGGCGCTTCCTCGGCGCGATCGCGGGGCCGGATGGCTCCCGCAACCTTCTTCCTGCTCTCGCGGCGAACCGCGCGGGGCTGTCGGGCTTCGGCTCCGCCGCCCCGCGGTCTCCACCGGAAACACGGCCTACGGAAAGATCGAGATCCCCACGATGAACGCGAAGTGATCCGCCGCCGCGTCCTCGTCTCCATCCCGATTCGTCCAGCGGCTGTAGACCCCCGCGAAGCGTCCCGCGGCCCGCGCCGCGCGGACGAGGATCAACCGAAGACCGAAGCTCCCGGCCGAATCCGGCGGAGCGCATCCTCGGAGAGGCGCGCCTCGCGCCACTTCCGGACCGAGTTCACGAGCCAAAGACGCGCAGCGCGCGGAAGCTCCTCGACGAGCACTCTCTCCTCGACGATCGTCCCGCGCGCGAGGAGATCCGCGCGGAATGTCCCGGGAAGAAGGCCGCTCGCGACCGGCGGCGTGATGAGGCGCCCCTCCTTCTCGACCACAAGGTTCGCCGCGCACGATTCGGTCGCCTCGCCGCGCGCGTTCCAAAGAAGAACATCGTCGCATCCGGGACAGGACGCCCTCGCCCGGTCGTAGATCGCTCGATGGGTCGTCTTATGATACAGAAAGCGATCGTTCGAATCGGCCGGCTCGCGTGCGAGGCCGAGGAGGGCCGAGGAGAAGTCGGCGGAGATCGGGCCGTGCTCGATCGTCGTCTCCCCTTCCGCCCCGAGAAACAGACGCGCGCGGATCGGACCGGCGCCGGAATCGACGGGGAGGTTCTCCAGCTCGCGCCGGATCCGCGCCTCGTTGAAGGGGAAGCCGAAGTAGGCGGCCGACTCGCGTATCCGCTTCATGTGGCGGTCGAGAAGGAACCACCCCTCTTCGGTGCGGAGGATCGTCTCGAGAAGCGAGAAGGAAGGACTCTCCTCGAAGAGGATCCGCGCCTTCGCGAGGCATTCCTCGTACTCGGCGGGCGCGGTCGAGTCCCACACGATCCCGCCGCCGACCCCGTACTCCGCCTCGTTCCTTTCCCGATCGACGAGGGCGGTGCGGATCGCCACGTTGAAGAGCGCCCGGCGCCCCGGCCGAAGAAACCCGATGCAGCCGGTGTAGACTTCCCGCGCCGAGCGTTCGATCTCGGCGATGATCCGCATCGTGCTTCGCTTCGGCGCGCCGGTCACTGAAGCGGAAGGAAAGAGGGCCGCGAGGATCTCCGCGAACGGGGCGCGCGTCTCGGCACCGACGGTCGAGGTCATCTGCCAAACGGTCGGGTACTTCTCCGCGTCGAAGAGGCTCATCGTCCGCACGCTCCCCGTCTTCGCGATCTTGCCGAGATCGTTCCGAACCATGTCGACGATCATCACGTTTTCCGCCCGCTCCTTCTCCGATTCGCGAAGACGATTCGACCGTTCCTCGTCCTCTCGGAAGGTGCGCCCGCGCGGAGCGGTCCCCTTCATCGGCCGCGCGAGGATCTTCTCCCCCTCCAAGCGGAAGAAAAGCTCCGGGGAAGCGGAAACGATCGCGAAGGAGCCGGCGTCGATGTACGCCGCGTACGCCTTCCCTTGCGAGGCGGCAAGCGCGAGGAAGAACGCGTAGTCGTCGCCGCGAAAGGGAGCGCGGAGCCGCATCGTGTAGTTGACCTGGTAGGTGTCCCCTCGTTCGAGGCGGTCCTTCACGCGGGCGATCGCGCGGTCGTACTCGCTTCGCTCGACGTCGGGAACCCACGGTCCGGCGGCGAAGGAGCCCTCGCGCGACGCGAGAGGCCGGTCGAGAATCTCGAAGCGCGAATAGAACCCGAAGCGAAGGAGGGGAAACCGAGAGGGACCCTGCGTTCGAACGCCCGGATCGAACGCGGTCGACGCTTCATAGCTCAAATAACCGGCCGCCGCGAGCCCTTCTTCCTCGACGCTCCGCTCGACGAGACGGAGCGCGGGGAGAACCTCGTCGATCGACCGCGCCTCCACGATCCGGATCGGATCGCGGAAGACGATCCATTCGCCGCTCTCGGCGTCGTGGAAGGCGCACGATCCTTCGTTCATCTCTCCACCGGAAGAGGCGGCCGGCCGCACGCTCGCGGCGAGCGCGGCGCGGGGATCCTCTTCCGCGCGCGAGCCTAGATTATGCGCGCGTTTTCGTCGCGAGGATGCGGAGCGCGCGCCGAGAGGCCGACCGGTACGAGCCGCTCCCGGAATCGTAGTCTCGGCACTACGATGAGGAAGCGGCGACGGAAGGGAGGCCTCTTGAGACCGCGATCCGCAGCCGCAGCAGGAAACGCGTGCATCATCTAGGCTAGTCCGCCTGCACGCGGAGGAAGGTCGGGGAGTCGAGATCGTCGTCCTCGTCCCGCCTCCTCGCCTGCCGCATCTGGGTCTTCCAGCGGGCGAGCATCCCCTCGCGGCGGAAGATCGCCGGCCTCTGCAGGTCGGGGATCTCCGCGACCGGCTCGATCCTCCGGACCCGATTCTCGCATGGAATCGCGCGCGGACGGAGCGACTCGTGCGCCCCGATGCCGGTCGCCACGACCGTCACCCGCACCTCGCCCCGATATTCCTCGGAGACGAGCGCGCCGAAGATGATGTGCGCGTCCGACCCGGCGCTCTCGCAGACCATCGAGACCGCCTCGCTCACCTCGTGCAGGGTCATGTCGGGACCGCCGATCACGCTGATGAGGACCCCGCGCGCGCCGGCGATCGAGACGTCCTCGAGAAGCGGGCTCGAGATCGCCTGGTTCGTCGCCGCCGTGGCGCGCCCTTCTCCCTCGGCCGTCCCGGTCCCCATGATCGCGTTCCCCATGTTCTTCATGATCGTCTTGACGTCCGCGAAATCGAGGTTGACGAGCGCGGGCTTCGTGATCAGCTCCGAGATTCCGCGCGTCGCGCGAAGGAGCACCTCGTCCGCCATCGCGAAGGCGTCGAGGAAGGTCACGTCGCGCGCGGCGATCGTGAGAAGCCTCTGGTTCGGGATCACGATCAGCGTGTCGACCATCGTCCGGAGCTCCGCGATCCCCTCCTCCGCGTGCCGCATCCTCTGCCGCCCCTCGAACTCGAACGGCTTGGTCACGACCCCGACGGTAAGCGCGCCGATCTCGCGCGCCACCTCCGCGACGACGGGCGAGGCGCCGGTTCCGGTGCCGCCCCCCATCCCGCCGGTCACGAAGACCATCTCCGCCCCCTCGAACACGTCGTAGAGCATCTCGCGGCTCTCTTCGATCGCCTTCCGCCCCACCTCCGGAAGCCCTCCGGAGCCTCGTCCGCTCGTCGTCTTCTCCCCGATCTGGATCCGATACGGAGCCTCCGACATCTGGAGCGCCTGCGCGTCCGTGTTGAGCGCCACGAAGTCGACTCCGGTCACGCCGGCGCCGACCATCCGGTTCACGGCGTTTCCGCCGGCCCCTCCGACGCCGACCACCTTGATCCGGGCGCCTTCCGCTTGTTCGTTCACGAACTCGAACACCTTCTTCCCCTCCCTTCGGTCAGAACTGATCGACAAACGCGCGAAGCATGTTTCGTACGCGATGAATCCCGTTTCCGCGGCCGTTCCCCCGCCGGAGATCGCGGCCTTCCCTCGCCCATCCGTACTGCACGAGCCCGACGGCGGTCGCGAAACGGGACGAGCTCACCTCGTCCACGAGCCCCCCGATGTGAATCGGCGCGCCGATCTTCACCGGCATCTCGAGAATCGTCTCCGCCATCTCGGCGGCGCCCGGAAGGAGCGCCGACCCGCCGGTCAGCACCACGCCGCCCCCCAACAGATCGAGAATCTCGGTCTTGCGGGCCTCGCGGCTGGTGAGATCGAGAATCTCCTCCATGCGCGACTCGATGATCGAGCAGAGCACTTGGTGCGAGAGGACTCGGTCCGCGCGCCCGCCGATCCCCGGGATCTCGATCTCCCGCTCCGCCGAGACGCGGGAGGCGATCGAGTGGCCGTGCCGGATCTTCAGCTCCTCCGCTTCCGAGAGCGGCGTTCGAAGGCCGATCGCCAGATCGCTCGTCACGTTCTCGCCGCCGAGTCCGATCGTTCCCGTGTAACGGATGCTCCCGCCGAGAAAGACCGTGAAGTCGGTCGTCCCGCCTCCGAGATCGACGAGAAGGACGCCGAGCTCTTTCTCCTCCTCCTCGAGCACCGAGAAGCTCGACGCGTACGACTCGAGCACGAGCTCCTTCACCTCGAGCCCGGCGCGCTGGACGCATTTCTCGACGTTGCGCGCCGAGGTGGCGGCCGCCGTGACGATGTGGACGGCCGCCTCCAGACGGACTCCGGACATGCCGACCGGGTTGCGGATCCCATCCTGGTCGTCCACGGCGAACTCGATCGGAAGGACATGAAGGATTCGGCGGTCGGAGGAGAGCGGGATCGCCCGCGCCTGCTCGAGCACGCGCCCGAGGTCCTCGCTCGTGATCTCGTCCTCCGAACGGGAGACCGCGATCACCGCGGTGCTCATGATCCCCTGGATGTGCGATCCGGCGATCCCGACGTACGCGCGCTCCGCCTTCGTCCCGGCCATTCGCTCCGCCTCCTCGACCGAGCGCAGGACCGCCTCGACGGTCTTCTCCACGTTCACCACCGCTCCGCGCTTCACCCCCTCGGAGCGGCTCATCCCCACGCCGATGATCTTCGGAACCCTCCCGGGTTCGCATTCGGCGATCACGGTGGACACCTTCGTGGTGCCGATGTCGATCCCCGTAATCAGGTTGTCTCCCGCCATCGTCTCGTCTCCTAACGTCCTCGAAGAGGTCCGATGCTTCCGCCTACTCCTTTGCTTCTAAACGGATTTCTTCCGCCCTTCGCCCTTCATGTCTTTGGAGGAACCTTCCTCGTCCGCCACGGGCTGCGGAATCGGCCTGCGCGCGATCGCCTGCCCTTCGTAGCGAAGGTCGACTTCCTCGTACGCCTCTCCCGTCTTCGCCCATTCCTCGAGCACGGACCGGATGCGCGCCGCCCGCTCGACGAAGCCGGAGTCGCCGAGCCGTATGCGCGCGCCGTGCGTTCGCTCGACAAGAACGACCGAGCCGCGCGCGTCCACGGCGACCTCGAGCACGTTCTCGGCGAACCACGGATCGCCCGGCGGAAACGCATCGGCAAGACGCGCCACCACCGCGCGGGGGCTTCCCGACCGATCGGCGAGGATCGGCAGGTCGAGCGTTTCTTCCTTTCCCATCGCGGGGAAGACGCGGCCTTCGCGGTCGATGAAGGCGGCCGGCTCGCCGGGACGGAGAAGCCACGGACGGCGCTCCTCGATCTCGACGAGGACTCGCCCCGGCGGCCGCCTCCGCACGCGCGCCTCTCGGATCCATCCCGACGCAAGAAGACGTCCCTCCACCTCGCCCGCGCGGACCGTGAGAATGTTCACGCCCCTCTCGACGCCGGCGGTCGCAAGGACTTCCCCCTCGTAGAGGAGCTCGTTCCCCGAGACGCGGATCTCCGTCACGGGGAAACGCCCGTCGGCGAGAAGCCAGCGCCGGCCCTTCTCGATCCCGAAAGCGAGCGCCGCCACGACCGCGAGGAGTACGAACCCCGACGCCCATCGGATCCAAGCCCTTCGCTTCGTCCGTTCCGCTCGCGCCGTCATTCCTCCCCCACAATCCGCACTTCCGGCTCGAGGACGGCGCCGTGCGTCTCGCGGACGCGCCGCCGCACTTCTTCGATCAGCGCGAGAACATCGCGCGCCGTCGCGGTTCCGTCGTTGACGATGTAGTTGGCGTGGAGCACGGAGATCGACGCGCCGCCGAAGCGGAGCCCCTTGAGGCCCGCTTGATCGATCAGACGCCCGGCCGGCTCCGCGGGGGACGGGTTCTTGAAGATGCAGCCCGCGCTCGCCTCGCCGAGCGGCTGCGTGCGGAGACGATGCTCCCGGTTTCGGCCGACCGCCTCCTCGATCCGATCGCGCGCTTGCGGCTCGAGCCGGAAGCGCGCCCGCACGACGACCGCCTCCTCGGGAAGATCGATGCGGCGGTACGCGGCGCGGATCGTTCCTCTCTCGATCGTCCGCTCGCGGCCCGACGCGTCGATGACCACGATCGCTTCCAGGAGATCGGCGAACGAGGAGCCGAACGCGCCGACGTTCGTGACGACCCCGCCGCCGACCGTTCCCGGAATCGTCACCGTGAACTCGAGCCCGGAGAGGGAAGCCTCGCGCGAGAGACGAAGAAGCGAGGCGAGCGTCTCCCCCGCCATCGCCTCGATCGTTCGGTCCCCGGCGATCGTCGCGCCGGAGAGATTGCGCGCGAGCGCGATGCAAACCCCGCGGAAGCCCCCGTCGCGGACGACGACGTCCGAGCCGCCCCCGAGGACGAGGCGCGGCACGTCGTTCTCGGCGAGAAGACGAAGGACGCCGCGCAGCTCTTCCGCGCTTCGCGGGAAGACCATCCAATCCGCGGGGCCGCCGACGCCGAGCGTCGTATGCGAGGCGATCGGCTCGTCCGCGGCGATCCGACCCCGCACGATCTCGCCGAGCCTCCGTTCGATCTCCTTCTTCCGCATGCGCGCCACCAAGATCACTCCCGTTTCCCTTCCTCCGGATCTTCCCATTTGCTTAACGCATCAAGAATTTCATCCCCGTGCCGAATCACGTCCCCCGCTCCGAGCGTGAGGATGAGGTCTCCCGGAGCGCTCGCCTCGATGAGTCGGGCCGCGACCTCCCTGCGGTCGCGGATCCACTCGGCGCTCTTCTTCCCGGTCTCCGCGATCGCGCGCGCGAGAAGCCCCGAATCCACACCGGGGATCGGTACCTCTCCGGCGGGGTAAATGTCGAGAAGAAAAAGGAGTTGCGCCTCCTCGAAGGCGGTCGCGAACTCCGCGAGGAGCGCGTTCGTTCGCGTGTACCGGTGGGGCTGGAAGAGGACCACGAGCCGCCGTCCCGGGTACGCCTCTCGAAGCGCGCGGAGAGTCGCGCGCACCTCGGTCGGATGATGCCCGTAGTCGTCGATCACGATCCGTCCCGCGCGCTCTCCGCGCACCTCGAGCCGGCGATGGATCCCGCGGAAGCTCTCGAGTCCGGAGGCGATCTTCGCGAAGGGGATCTCGAGCTCGATCCCGACCGAGACGGCGGCGAGCGCGTTCAGCACGTTGTGCCTCCCGGGCACGTGAAGCGCGATCTCCCCGAGCTTCTCGCCGCGCGCGCGGACCGTGAAGCGGATCGAACGCCCCGAGGGGCGAAGGTTCTCCGCGCGCACCTCCGCGTCCTCCCCCATTCCGTACGTCATCGTCCGCCTCGCGATCGACGGGAGAAGCGAGCGGAGCTCCGGATCGTCCCCGTTCACGATCGCGACGCCGAAGAAGGGAACCCGATTGAGGAAGCGGAAAAACGCCTCCCGAATCGCGTCGAGATCCGGATAGAAGTCCAAGTGCTCCCGGTCGATGTTCGTCGCGACCGCGATCGAGGGGGCGAGCATGAGGAAGGTTCCGTCGCTCTCGTCCGCCTCCGCGACGAGGAACTCGCCGCCGCCGAGCTTCGCGTTCGTCCCGAGCTGCTTGAGGCGCCCGCCGACCACGATCGTCGGATCGAGGTCCGCTTCGGCGAGAACGAGGGCGGTGAGCCACGTGGTCGTCGTCTTCCCGTGCGCCCCGCCGATCGCGATGCCGCGCTTCACGCGCATCAGCTCGGCGAGCAGCTCGGCGCGCGGGATGACCGCGATCCCCGCCTCGGCCGCCTTCCGGATCTCCGGGTTCTCTTTCCGGATCGCGGAGGAGACGACGACGACGTGCGCCTCGCGCACGAGGTCCGCGTCGTGCCCCTCGACGATCGTCGCGCCGAGACCCTCGAGGCGCTCGGTCACGTCGGTCCGCCGGAGATCGGAGCCGGTCACCTCGAAGCCGAGGTTGAGAAGGATCTCCGCGATCCCGCTCATCCCGGTCCCGCCGATGCCGACCAGATGGATTCGCCGCACCCTTCCGAACATCGCCCTACCGAACGCCGCCTTCCTTGATTCCTGAATCGTTCGTGTGAGAACCTTCAATCTCTCCCCCCTTCCCGGCCGCGGCCAGGATCTCCTCGGCGATCCGCCGCGCCGCCTCCGGCCGGCCGAGGGCGCGGGCCCGGCGGCCCATCTCCCGCCGCCGCGCCTCGTCGTCCAGAAGCTCCTTCATCGCTTGCCCGAGAATCTCGGGCGTCAGACTCTCCTCTTCGAAGTGAAGCGCCGCTCCGCGCGCGGCCAGAACCTCCGCGTTCCGCGACTGATGCCGGTCCGCCGCCGACGGAAACGGAATCAGAACCGACGGAAGGCCGAGCGCGGTAATCTCGGCGAGAGTGGAGGCGCCGGCGCGGCAGACGACGAGGTCCGCCGCGCCCAAGGCGTCTCCCATGTCGGTGAGGAACGGGACGGGGCGTACGAGGAGAGCGATCCGGCTGCAGGATTCCCGAACCGTCTCGTAATCGGCCTCTCCGGTTTGGAAGAGGACCTGGACCCCATCTCCCGCCTCCCACCTCTCGAAAGCCTCCCGGACGATGCGGTTCATCGTCCGGGCCCCCTGGCTGCCGCCGACGACGAGGATCGTGCGGCGCCGATCGTCCAACTCATACCGGCGAATCGCGCGCTCCCGGCTCCCCCGAAGGATCTCGGGGCGGACCGGGTTCCCGGTGACTCGGGCGCGCGCGCGCGCGCGCGCCCGAGTCACCGGGAACCCGGTCCGCCCCGAGATCCTTCGG
>JAGUYC010000093.1 GCA_020061515.1 Gemmatimonadota bacterium | reverse complement strand
GCTCGCCGGCGCGCTCGGGGCCGCGCTCGCCGCGATGGTCGCGAACCTCACCGTCGGCAAGAAGGGGTTCGAGGATTCCTGGGACGCGATGAGCGATCTCGCCGCGAAAGGTCAAGAGCTCAAGGATTTCTTCCTGCGGGCGATCGACGAGGACACGCGGGCGTTCACCGCCGTCATGGACGCCTCGCGCCTCCCGAAGAAGACCAAGGAAGAGGCGGCGGCGCGCGAGAAGACGCTCGAGCTCGCGATGAAGGAAGCCGCCCTCGTTCCGCTCCGAACGCTCGAGCGGACCGGCGAAGTGGTCGCGCTCGCCGCGGAAGCCGCCGACAAGGGGAATCCGGCCTCCGTCTCCGACGCGGCGGTCACCGCCCTTTGCGCCCTTAACGCCGCCGAAGGCGCCTGGTTCAACGTGATCATCAACCTCGGGCAGATCGGCGACAAGACGTTCGTCGACCAGACGCGCCGCCGCGCGAACGAGGTTCTGGAGAAGGTGCGCGCCGGATCGGAGAAGGTCCGGGAGACCGTGCGAAAGACGATCGAGACATCCTGAGGCGCCGCCGCACTCGCGGATGGCGGCCGGCATGCGCGCCGCGTTTGAGATGGAGCAGAAGAGACTTCTCGTCATCCCTCACTTTCCGCCGCTGCCGCATGTGGTTGTTCGGGGCCAAGCGCTCGCGCTCGGGCTTGCGAGCGACTTCGACGTCCTTCTCCTTTCCTGGTACTACGATCCCCTCGAAGAGAGCTCGGCGGCGAGACGGTACGCGTCGCGTCTCTCCGGCCTGTTCAAGCGGCGCCTCGTGCGCCGGTGGAACGAAATCCGGATCGTGGAGACGCCCCTCCTCTACGCGCGCCGCCCGGACTCCGGCCTCGTGCGATGGATCAACACGAGAATCGTCCGAGGCGTAGTCGAGGAGCTCGGCGTTGATCTTGTGCTGAACGAGCTGTCCCTCGTAGACTGCGCGGATCTTCGCAGGCCCTACCTGATCGACATCGTCGATCTGCCGTCGGAGCGCGACATGAGGCAATGGCGGAGACAAGCCGAAGGAGCGGTCGGCCGGGTGACCGTAACGGGCGGCATCCGAGAGGAGCTCCGAAAGGAGGGCATCGAAGCCGAGGTGATAGGGAACGGGGCCGATGTCGAGAGGCTCCGGACCGCGGACGGGGCCGCCGTTCGCCGACGCTACGACCTCGACGGGCGGTTCGTGATCGCATACATCGGGAACCACGCCGAGTGGTCGGGGCTCTTGTTCCTCTTGGACGTCTTCAAGCAGCTGAGAACCAGGATCCGAGAGGCGGCCCTGCTCATCGTCGGCCCGGGCTCAGAGATCCCGAGGGCGAAGGAGAAACGGGACCGCGAGCGCATCGAGGCAGTGTGCTTCACGGGACCGGTCGATGCATCCGAGGTTGCGGAGTTCTTCGCGGCGTCCGACATGGGCGTCCTGCCGTTCGAGCAGGACCCGCACGCGAACCTCTCATTCCCGATCAAGGTTGTCGAGTACCACGCCGCCCGCAAGCCGGTGGTCGCGAGCCCGCTCCGGGTCTTGCAGGAGATCGGGCTCTCCGGCGTCGTTCTCGCCGAACGCCGGGTCGATTCGTGGACGAACGCGATCGAGAGACTGCGAAACATGAACTGGCGTCCCGAGTGGGACGAAGAGATCGCGGAGTACGACTGGCGCCGACTCTCCTCGAGGCTCTCAGCCCTCATTCGGTCCGGACTCGCGCTCTCCCCCTGAGACGAGAACAGCCGAGAGAACCCAGAAGACGCCCATGAGCCGGTGGAGGTTCATGAAGTCGCCCGACATGTTGAAGACCACCAGGATCGCGAACGCGGCGGGAAAGAACCCGATCCGGGCCCCGCGGAGCAGCCGGTCCGCCTCCGGGAGCTTGGAGGATCGGAGGGCCTGCAACAGAACGGCTCCGATCACCCACAGGAGCCCGATCATCCCCAGCGCTCCCGATTCGGCCAGTATCTTGACGAAGTAGTTGTCCCGCAGCTCGAACTTCATCGCCCCGACCCCAAGAAGCGGGCTGCTCTTGAACGCCTCGATGGCCGTGCTCCACATCTCGAGGCGGACCGAGAAGGAGATGTCCTTGGCCTTTCCCGCGGCGACGCCCGCGATGGTCCCCGCCCGAGACGCAACGGACGCGGGAACGAGCAGATAGGCCAGGAGAGCTCCCGACAGTAGAACCGAGAAGACGGCGAGCTTCTTCCGCCAAGCAATCCGCAGCAACAAGTAGGAAAGCATCCCGGCACCGAGAGCGATGTATCCCGTCCGGCTGAACGAGAAGACCAACCCGAAGCCGATCAGCCCGATCCCGCACAAGTAGAAGAGGCGGAAGCGCGCCAAACGCGCCTCGAGAATCACCCCCATGAGCAGGAGACCCGTGAAGACGAGAAACGCGGCGAGGTGATTGTGCTGATGATCGAACGTCCCTGTGGTAAAGAAACCTTCCCTGGAGACCCACTGCCATGCGGCGATCGCGCCCTCTAGAACACCGGTCGCGAGAACCGTTCCGACGATCCATCGACAGTGCCGGGTCTCGAGTCTCAGGCCGGCGGCAAGAAAGAAGAGGGAGAGGTAGAAGAGAAACTGGACGAACCGGAGCAGCTGCTCCCGGTTCCCGATCAGGTAGGCGGCGTTCATGCTGACCGAGAGGGTCAGCACCGCGGCGAAGAAGAGAAGCGGCGCCGATAGAGGGGTTCGAGTGAAACGGAGGGGAGCTGGGCTCGCGACTTTCTTGAACGCCCTGAAAACGACGAACGTCATGACCAAGATCGTGCTGACATACAGATTGCCGATCGGAAGAGGGATCTTCGGCGCGAGCGGCATCGCCAGGAGAAGTACGAGAAGGGCATGGACCGGCTTCCACCAGGAGAGAGCGGCGAAGCAGCAGAGCCCGACCACGCCGAGGACGATCTCCTCCACGCCGAGGGCGAACGCCGGGATCAGGAGAAGCGCGACGAGAAGGGGCGGCAGCGCCCACATCCATGCTGCCCGCGAACCGTCTTCAGGAACCATGCCCGTCGATTCGTTCTCCGAAACCCGGCGCCGAGGAGGCGATGGCCTGCTCGCCCGCGCGGCCGCAAGGAGACGACGCAAGCGAGACCTTGGTTGAGCGGATCCTCCCCTCGTGCTAGGCTATCCGATCAAGCCGGGCCTGACAACAGGGACAGGGCCCGCGCGACGCGCCGAGGAGCAGAGTAGGTCTTACGCCCGACGAGGCCGACCGGTGCGGGGACCGCTTTCCTCAGAGAAACGACCCCGGATGGCCGAGACAAACACAGTCAGCAGGGTCCGCGCCAATCTTCTTGCAAACTACGTTTCACAGATCGGCCTGAAGCTCCTCGCCTTTCTTTGGTTGATCGCCGTCGCCAATCGGCTTGGCGCGACGGAGTACGGCAAGCTCGTCCTGGCGATCTCCATCACGTCCGTTCTCGGGATCCTTGTCGATTTCGGGCTCTCCGTTCTCGTGACGCGGGAGGTTGCGCGGAATCGCGGTCTCGCCCGAACTCTCTTTCTCCGATCTCTGGCTCTCAAGATCCTCTCTTCCTTCGTGTTCTCGCTCCTCACGGTTTTCGTGACGAAGCTCCTCGGGTATCCGGGAGACACGGCGCGGGTCATTCACATCCTGGTCGTTTTCGCCATTCTGATGAACCTCGCTTTGGTGCCGCAGAGCATCTACTACGCGTATGAACGGATCGCGCTGTCGTCTCTCATCAGCTTTGTCTCGAAGGCGTCCGCCGTACTCGCGGGGTACGTTCTGCTCGTCCGCGGATTCGGCGTTTACTGGATCGCCGGCTCCATGGTTCTCGAGGGAATCGTCGGCCTGATCCTCGGGCTCGTCTTCTTCCGGCGCGCGCTGGGCAGGACCGCTCAGAGCGGAGGCGGCGCTGCGGGATTCGACCTGATTCGACGCGCCTTTCCCTTCGCGGTGATCTCGGTCATGGGCGTCTTGCTCTTCAGCCTCGACACGATTCTCCTCTCGCGTCTGAAGGGCGATCTCGCCGTCGCGTGGTACAACGGCGCGTTCCGGCTGATGGCGGCGATGCTCTTCCTACCCGAGACCTTCACGGTGACCGTCTACCCGCTTCTCTGCCGGCGACATCAAGAAGAGGGCGGGCTCGCGGCCTGGTTGGAGCCCTCTTTCCGGTTTCTGCTGCTCGGAGGTCTCTGCATCGCCGCTCTCTTCCTCTTCTCGCCTGGTGTGATCATCCGGCTCCTCTATCCAGCGGATTTCGAGCCGGCCGTCGGTGTTCTCCGGATCTCAGGGGCGGTCGTCGTGCCGGTCTTTCTCAACGTGCTGCTGGGGTCCGCTCTCAACGCTATGAACCGAGAGACCACCCGGCTTGCCGCGACTTCTTGCTCGGTCGCGTGGATGCTCGGGGCGAACTTCATTCTGATTCCCCTCTACGGGCACGTCGGGGCTGCGGTCGCAGCCTTGTCCACCCACCTCGGTCTCCTCCTCGCGTACCTGTTCATCCTAAGAAATGAGATCGCGGTACTCACGAGACCCGGTTTCTTCGTGCGGACCGCGGCGGCTCTCGTCGTCTCCGGCCTCGCATCCGTTGCCGCCGCCCGGGTGGCCCCCGCGGCGGCTCTCCTCGCGGCGCCTGCCGGCTTCGCGGCAGGAGCGGTGCTGACGGGAGCCATCCGGAAGGAAGACTATGAGCTCGCCGTGCGGCTCCTCCGCGAGAGACGGACGAAGAGCCTCACGGACGGAGCCGCGCCGACCTAGCCCGGAATGTGCGAGCGATTCGTTCGCGCCGAGGGGGAAAGCGCCTCGCCATAGGCTTCGAGGATCGATCGGATCGTCTCTTCCCGAGAGAAGCACCGGACGTTCTCGTGAGCAGGGGCGGCCAGGCTCTCGTACAGATCCCGATCATCGGCAAGGGAACGCATCGCCTCGACGAGCCCGCGAACGTCACCCGCCTCGAAGAGAAGGCCGTTTCGGCCGTGATCGACGATCTCGGGAAGCCCCCCCACGCGGCTCGCGATTACCGGCCGTCCGCGGGCGAGCGCCTCGACGGCGACGATGCCGAAACCCTCGCGGAGAGACGGAACGACTAACACATCCGCTTCCTTCAGAAACTCCGCGACGTCCTCTTGGAACCCGATCGCCCGGATCCGGCCGGCCGAGGTCTCGGTATTGATGCGCGCCCGGATTCCCCTTTCGAGGGCGGAGCCCCTGCCGACCGACCAGTTGCCGCAAAGAAGGAACTCGGCATCGCCTCCCGCCCTCAAGAACTCGATCGCGGCGTCAACGAAGACCCGAAAACCCTTCTCGACGGAGAGACGGCCGATCGCGGCGAAGACCATTCGACCGGACGCGGGTCGCCGCGGCAGAGGAGAGAAGCGGCCGAGGTCGATCCCGTCCGGTATGATCCGGACATTCGATCCGGAGCCCTTCCGGAGGTGCTTCGCCGAGACGGCGGAGGAGATCGCGACGACGACGGCGGCTCTTCGCCCGATCCACGGAACCAGGCCGCGGCGCTCCTCGAGCGTGCGATCGTGGAAGACGAACGGTTTCCTCCGTGAGCGCGGCAGGAGGGCGCACACGAGCGCGGCACGCTCGCTGTTCGCATGAAGGAGATCCGGGCTCCATCGGGCAACCGCACGCATCAGATCCCGGATGCCGACCGGAATCCCCAGGAACTCGGCTACCCCGCGGCTGCGGGTCATCCGTTCGTTCGACCGCAGCCCCCACGGTATCCACGCGTGCCCCGCCTGGGTGAGGCGGCCGGCGAGCCTCCCGCGCCCCGTGGCCAACACGAACGCCTCGTGGCCCTTCGAGCGCACCCCGTCGAGGAGGGAGAGAAGCGCCTCCTGTCCCCCCCCGTGCGTCACGGACGTGTCCAGGAAGAGGATCTTCATCCAATCGTCCCCCTCGAACGGTCGACCACCGATTGGAGCCAGGTCTCGAGTCGTGCGGACGCCACGGGGAGCGCGAACCGACGATGGACCCGCTCCCAGGCGCGGAGGCCCATGCGACGGCGCAATGACTCATCGCCGAGGAGCCGCATGATCGCGCGCGCGATCTCTGCGGGATCTTTCGGGTCGACCAGGAGCCCGGTCCTCCCGTGCAGAACGGCGTCGCTCACCCCGCCCACGCGCCCCGCGACGACCGGCTTCCCAAAGAGAGCCGCTTCCAGAAAGACGAGACCGAACCCTTCCCTCTCGCCTCTCGCTTCTCGCGAGGGGAGCGCGAAGACGGAGCACCTCGCGTAGATCTCACGGAGGGCCGCGTCCGACACCCTTCCGAACACTCGGACGGCGGAGAGCGCCGGATCTTCCCGAATCCTCTTTCGTATGAGATCCTCGGAAGGCCCCGATCCGACGATCCAATACTCACACGACGGGAACTGTTCATGGATCAAGGGAAGCGCCTGGAGCATCCGGTCCTGTCCTTTGCGTGGATCGATCCGCCCCACGCTCAGCACGACGGGAGGCGCGGAGGCGGGCGGATCCGTCGGCACTGGATCCCCCCAGGAAGCAGGGTCGACCGAGACCCAGCGCCGCATCCTTTCGCGGGGACAGCCGAGCGACGCGAAGAGTTCGGCGGTGCTCGTGCTGTTAGCGAGCACGAGCGTCGCGCTGCGGCTCGTCATGCGCAAGACGCGCCGGCGAATCCCGCTCCGGACGGCCCTCTCCAGCTCCTCGCCGTGTCCAACGACGACGAACGGGACACGATGAACACAGGTGACCGCCCAGGCGACAAACGCGGGGATTCCGGCCTGGGCCGCAAGGACGAGGTCGGGCCTCTCTTCACGAATGAGTCGATGTGCGTGAAGAAGATACCGAAAAAGGTCTCCCGGTTTCCATGAGGCGGGAACCTTGCGAAAGAAGGGACCGCGATGAACGCGGATCGAGGGGGCCTGCACTCCCGCGCCGCGAGCGGCCTCCGAATCGGGCGCCAGGACCCGGACATCGTGCCGGGCCAGGGCGCGGCACAGGGTCCAGGTCCATCGCGAGATGCCTCCCCCGAGCGGCGGGAAGTCGATGGTGAGGACGATGATCCGCATGTACGTTCCGCGGGAAGCCGCGCGGGCGCCGCCGGGCGAAGCTACGCGGGCCTTCCATCAAGTAGCTCGCGATAGATGTGCCACAGTCTTTCGACCATCGTCTCGAGAGTGAACTCCTCGAGCGCGCGAGCGCGGGCATTCGCGCCGAGCCGCGCGCGAAGACCCCCGTCGGAAAGGAGCCTCGAGATGGCATCGGCCAGAGCTTCCGGGGACCGCGGCGGGACGACGAGCCCCGTGACCTCGTGCTGATTCACGAAAGGGACCCCGGTGTCGAGAAGGGTGCTGACGACCGGCTTCCCGCACAGGTGGGCTTCCACCTGGCATAGGCCGAAAGCCTCGCTCCTCAAGTGCGCCGGAAGACAGAAGACGTCGCACGCGTGCATCCACGTGATCGCTTCCCATTCTCCGAGTGCTCCCAAGAAGTGCACGCGGTTCTCGAGGCCCGAGGATCGGACGAGCCGTTCGAGCTCCGGCCGCATGGGCCCGTCCCCTCCGATGTAGAGGTGGGCCGAGAGATCCCGCATGGCCCGAACGAGATACGGAAGCCCCTTGTAGTATCGGAGAACGCCCAGGAAGTAGACGCGCGGCCCCTCGGTCCGTCTCAGTAGCTCTGAGACCTTCTCGTCCATCACCGCGGTTCGCTCGTACGGCTTCGGATCCACTCCGAGCGGAACGACCCGGCAACGGTCCGCGATTTCCCGCAACACCGGAGAGCTGCGTGCATAGACGGGGCTCGTGACGATCAGCGCGTCCGCACGTCGAAGGAATGCGCGCTGAGCCGGCGCATAGAGGGCCCCGGTCACCCTCTGCCGGACGATGTCGCTGTGATAGGTTGCGACGATCTTCCCCCTTGGCCTCGTTAGGAGCGCGCTGATCTCCGCGGTCGGATTCGGCAAGTGGAAGTGGATGATGTCGCTGTCAAGTTTCTTGAGCCAGTAGGGAAACGCGGGAGCGACCGGCGCGGAGATCAAGCGTCCGAGATCGGCGACCTTCGTGACGGGAATGCCCTCGACGACCTCGTGCTTCGTGCGGCAGTTCCTGTTGGCGACCAGGACCCGCACTTTGCATCGTCCCCGAACCGCAGTGGAGAGGCTGTGAACGTGCCGTTCGATCCCCCCGACGATCGGCGGGTAGTAGTCTTTGTAAACCTGAAGGAGAGTGAAGGACATGAGGCACCCGCCGTTGTCGCGAGCAAGCTCCCGCATGGGATCGCCCGCCTCGATGGGAGGGGATCTCCGACCCAATGAGGCGGGGAGAAGCTCGGCCAGATCGCGGGAGCCGCGGCCCGGGGAACGATTTGCCGCCAGGAATCGTATCCCCGGCCCATGCGGCGGTCAAGGCCGCCTTGGGCACCGGGGTACGGCCCCGGAGTGTTCCGTGCGTGAAGGCGCTCTTCCTTGACAGAGCGAGAAGCGATCTCGATAATCCCCTTTGTCTTCCGTTCGGAACTCGCTCAGACCGGGATCCACGAATCCCCGCGAAACGGAACCGGTGCGGTCCAAGTTCCCTCGGAATGAGGAACACGAGATGCGCGGTACCGCAGGCCTCATTCTTCTCTCGATCCTCCTGCTCGCCGGCTCCACGGCGGGGGCAACCGGGCTGATCGGCCTCCCGGCCGTCGCGGCGGATTCGCTTGCCCGGCCCGCCGGCGGGCGGGTGCGGCTGATCCTTGAAGGGTCAATTTCCGCGGACAGCTACGTTCTGGGGCCAGGGGACGAGCTGGAGATCGGGTTCTGGAAAGAGATGGACCGAAGGTGGATCGTTCGGATCGAGCCGGAGGGCTTCGCGCTCATCCGGCCCGTCGGTCCGATCGAGCTCGCGGGTCTGACTCTCCGGGACGCGAAGGCGAAGATTCGCGAGGCCCTTGCCCTCTACTATCGCGAAGAGGATCTCTCCGTCTCGCTGTACTCTCTTCGCTCGTTCATCGTCCACGTGGTGGGAAACGTTTCTAGTCCGGGCCCCAAGGAGGCGAACGCGACGCAAAGGGTGTCCGAGGCGATCGAGGCCGCCGGGGGTCTGTCCGAAGCCGGTTCCACACGGAACATCTTGGTCCGCCGACGGGACGGGGGCTTTCAGAGAGCGGATCTCGTCGCCTACCGGAATACCGGGGACCTATCGAAGAACCCGTTCATGAGGGATGGGGACGTGATCGAGGTTCCCGTCGCCATACGCCGGGTCAGCGTCTACGGGGCGGTGGGAAGGCCGGGTATGTACGAGCTCGTGGAGGGGGAGACGGTCGGCGACCTCGTCGAGGTCTCCGGAGGGGTGCTGGGGGGGCTGGACTCTTCGTCGATCGAGCTGCACCGCTTCTTCGCCGAGCATCCCGACAGCTCTCGGGGGATCTTTCTCACACTCGATGATGCGCTGCGGACCGGACCATCGGGGTTCCGCCTGGAGAATGGGGACCGCGTCTTCTTCCGGAGCCTCCGCGACTGGCATCGAGATGAGGGGGTCGAGCTTCAGGGGGAGTTCTCCCGGCCGGGCCGCTACGTGATCCGGGAGGGCCGGGATCGAGTTCTCGACGTCCTCGACCGCGCGGGCGGGTTCACCGAGCGCGCGGCGCCGGAAGAGGCGAAGCTTCTCCGGACTCTCTTCGAGTCGAGCGGTTCCGGAGTCGACAAAGAGGTTCGGTTCCTGGTCGACCAGCAGCCCGAAAAGCTGACGCCCGAGGACTACGAGTTCCTGAAGACCTTCTTCCGCGAGGACTACTCGAGGCTCGTCATCGATCTCGAGGGGCTGTTCGTCCGAGGAGACTCGACACAGAACCACCTCTTGCGCGACGGCGATATCGTCATTCTCCCCACGCGGGTCCACATGGTGCGTGTCAGCGGGCGCGTCGTCTCTCCTGGGCTCGTCTCCTTCCAGTCCGGCCGGGCGTATCGGGAATACATCGATGCCGCCGGCGGGTTCGACCGCGCGGCGGACAAGGGAAGGGTCCGTCTGATCAAGAAGAGGTCCGGGGCGCGCCTCAAGCCGGGATCGAGGAGCGAAATCGAACCGGGAGACATGATCTGGGTGCCGCCGAAGGAAGAGCGCGACTGGTGGCAGATCACCCGGGAGACCTTCGCCCTCGCCGCTCAGGTGGCGACGATCTACCTCGTGATCGACCGAACGCAATGATGGAAAGCCGAGGAACAGTCTCCCTGCTGGAGCTCGCCGCGGTTCTCGTTTGCCGCAGAAAGATGATCGCGACCGCGACCGTCGGCGCGCTCGTCCTGTCCGCCATCGTGAGCCTCTTCCTCCCCCGTTGGTACCGCTCGACGGCTCTGGTCCTCCCCCCGGAGAGCTCCGCGAGCCAGATGGACATCACGGGCATCCTCCAGAGCGTCGGCTTCGTCCAGCCGGCGCAGTTCCCGAGCCTCTCGAGCCCCTCGGATGTGTACAAGGCGATCCTTGAGAGCCAAACGGTCTGCGGGGCCCTCGTCGATTCCTTTGATTTGGAAGCGGTCTACGGGAAGAAGTCGCGGCAGAGGGCCGTCAAGGCTCTCCGGAAGCACTCGGACATCGCCGTGACCGACGAAGGGCTGATCCGCGTGTCGGCGGAGGACCGGTCCGCCGAGCGCGCGGCCGACATGGTGAACGCCTACGTCTTCGAGCTGGACCGATTCAACAAGGAGAGCTCGTCCGGGCGCGCGAGCCGCACACGGGAGTTCGTCGAGAAGAGACTTGCGGAGACCGAGGCGCGTCTCGGGCGGGCCGAGGAAGACCTGAAGAGCTTCCAGCAAACCACGGGAGCGGTCGCCCTGCCCGAGCAGGCGGCCGTCTCCATCGAGACCGCGGTGGAGATCTGGAGAAGCATCACCGCGCTCGAGGTGGCGATCGCGACCACCGCGGGGTTCGAATCCGAGCAGTCGCCGAACGTGATCCGGTTGCGTGCGCAGATCAGAGAGCTCCAGAACAAGCTCTCCCGCATCGATGGGAGCGCGGCCGATCCCTCCGCCGAGAGCGGAACGAACGCGCAGGGCTCCTTCCTCCTGGAGCTCAAGGAGACCCCGGATCTCGTGTTGCGATACGGGAGGCTCCTGCGGGAAGTCGAGATTCAGCGGACGGTGCACGCGTTTCTTACGAGGCAGCTGGAAGAAGCCAAGATCCAAGAGGCACGAGACACACCGACCATTCAGATCCTGGATCCGGGGATTCCGGCCGACATCGCCTCGAGGCCGAGGAAGAAGGTCATTGTGGCCGCCGTGACCGGCCTCGCTCTTCTCCTCTCCGTCGTATGGGCTTTCATTCTGGAGCGCCTCGAGGGAATTCGCTCGGACGCCGAGACAGCCGAGAGGTGGAAGTGGATCTCCGGTCAGCTAAGCCGGGACCTTTCCAGATTTCGGAAGACCGAAGGACCCGGCGAACGTGAAGAATGAGAGCGCTCCCGTTCGCCCCGGCAGCTTCGCAAAGGCAACGAGGCGCTTCCTGCGGGCGTCCGAACCCCCGATCGCCCGGAGTGCGAATCCCCTGCAGGAGGAGGTTCGCCCTCGGATGTGAGCTCCGCCTAACGCTCGCGCGGAAGAACATCCAGAAACATCCCATGCACCGCGTCGTCCCCCGAAAGCTCCGGGTGGAACGTGGCGGCGAGGATGTTCCGCTGGCGGACGAGGACCGGATCGCCGTTCCAGGTTCCGAGCACCTCGACGTTCTTTCCGACATCAAGGATTCGGGGGGCGCGGATGAAGACCATGGGGAATGGCCGGCCGAGGACCTCGCCTTCCGCCTCAAACGAGTCGACCTGCCGGCCGTATGCGTTTCTCTCGACGGCGACATCGAGAAGTCCGAGGCTCTTCTGCGCCGGATTCCTCACCTCGCGCGCGAGAAGAATGAGTCCCATGCAGGTGGCGAGGATCGGCTTCCCCTCCGCGGCGAAGCGGGGAATCGTCTCCTCGAAGCCGTACTCCTCGATGAGACGGAGGAGCGCGGTCGACTCGCCGCCGGGAAGGACGAGCCCCTCGGCGCCGTTCAAATCGCCGGGAAGACGCACCTCGCGCGGCGCCGCGCCGAGACGGACGAGAACCTCGCCGTGCGCGTGAAACGCCCCTTGCAAAGCAAGAAGCCCGATCGACGGCCTTCCGTTCTCCCTCATCGCTTTCTTGTCTCTCATCGCACGGCGCGCGTTCACCAGCCGCGGGTTTGCAGGAGCTCCTTCTCGTCCATCTTCGACACGTCGAGGCCGCGCATCGGCTCCCCGAGACCCTCCGACACCTCGGCGAGGATCTTCGGGTCGAGGTAATGCGTCGTCGCGCGCACGATCGCCCGCGCCCGCTTCGCCGGATCTTCCGATTTGAAGATCCCCGACCCGACGAAGACCGCCTCGGCCCCGAGCTGCATGACGAGAGACGCATCGGCCGGAGTCGCGATCCCGCCCGCGGAGAAGTTCGGAACCGGCAGCTTTCCCTCGCGCGCGACGAGGCGGACGATCTCGTACGGCGCGCCGAGCTCCTTCGCCTCGGCCATCCACTCATCCTCGCGAAGCCCCGCGAGCCGGCGGATGCCGCCGACCACCGCGCGGATGTGCCGCACCGCCTCCACAATGTCGCCCGAGCCCGCCTCTCCCTTCGTGCGGATCATTGCCGCCCCCTCCGCGATCCTCCGGAGAGCCTCGCCGAGGTTTCGGCAGCCGCAAACGAACGGCACCTTGAAGACGTGCTTGTCGATGTGATGCGCCTCATCCGCCGGCGTGAGCACCTCGCTCTCGTCGATGAAGTCGACGCCGAGCTCCTGGAGGATCTGCGCCTCGGCGAAATGCCCGATGCGGCACTTCGCCATGACCGGGATCGACACCGTCTTCTGGATTTCGCGGATCTTCTTCGGATCCGCCATGCGGGCGACGCCGCCCTCCTTTCGGATGTCCGCGGGCACGCGCTCGAGGGCCATCACGGCGACGGCTCCCGCCTCCTCGGCGATCTTCGCCTGCTCGGCGTTCGTCACGTCCATGATGACGCCGCCCTTCAGCATCTCGGCGAAACCCGTCTTCAGCCTCAAGGTTCCTTTTTCTTCGCTCATGACCGTTCCTCCGGAAGACACATTCAACTATCAAAGAAAAACGGACGGCGCGTCGTCCCGGGCGCTCCGCCGCTTTCGGCATTTCTCTTCGAGAAGACCCCCCAGAACGCGGACCCCCTCCGCGATTCTCTCCTCCTTCTCCAGCGTGAAGGAGAGCCGAAATGCGTTTCCCCCTCCGCCGTCGGCGTGGAAGAGCGGGCCCGGCGTGAAGTTGACCCCGAGACGGCGCGCCTCGAGGAGCACTTCCACCGCATCGACGCGCGGGGGGAGCGTCACCCAGAGGGACATCCCCCCGTCCGGTTCCGTCCACTTCACGTCGGGCGGGAAACGCTCCGCCATCGACTCAACGAGCACGCGGAGCCTTCTCCGGTTGACCGCGCGCACGCGTTCGAGATGGCTGTCGAGAAGCCCCTTCTCGCAGAAGCGGTGGATCGCCGCCTGCGCGAGAAGCCCGGCGGCGAGATCGGTCGACCGGCGGATGCGGCCGATCGCTTCGTGAAGCGGAGCCGGCGCGACGAGCCAGCCGAGCCGGAGTCCCGGGAAGAGGATCTTCGAGAACGTGCCAAGGAGAAGGACATCCTCTCCGCCGGGGAGACCGCGAAGCGAGATCTCCTCCTTCCCTCGGTAACGGAGATCCGCGTCGAACGTGTCCTCCAGGATCGCGACGGAGCGACGCCTCGCGAGATCGAGAACCGCCTCCCTTCGCGCGCGGCTCATGCTCACGCCGGTCGGATTCTGGAAGGTCGGCATGCAGTACAGGAGCTTCACCGGTCGGCGAGCGAACGTCTCTTCGAGGGCGCTCGGCAGAAGCCCCTCTCCGTCCATCGGGACCCCGGCGAGCTCCGCGCCGTAGAGGCGGAACGCGCCGATTGCGTTGTAGTAAGTGGGCGACTCGACGGCGACCGCGTCCCCCTCGTCGATGAGAAGCTTGCCGACGAGATCGAGCCCGGGCTGTGCTCCGTTCAGAATGAACACGTCGTTCGCGCCAACGGCGGTTCCTTGACGGGTCAGACGTTCGGCGAGCCACTTCCGGAGAGGGAGATAGCCTTCGCGCGAACCGTAGTCGAGAACGGAGGCGCCCATCTCGCGCACGACTTCCTCCAGAACCTCACGAAATTCGTCGACGGGGAAAAGATCGCGATCCGCCACCGCGCCGGTCAGCTCGATCCGGCCGACTCCGTCCCCCATCGCAAGCCTCTCGAGCACCTCCCCCCTGCCTGCGCTCCGCCGGGAGACCGCGCGGGCCCAATCCATCGGTCCCTCGCGCTTCACGGCGGACACCGCAAGACCGTCCGGACGCCGAATCCGGACGAAAGTCCCCCTCCCAACGCTCGATTGTACCAGGCCAATACTTTCCATCTCGCGGTAGGCCAACGAGACCGTGTTCCGATTGAGACCGAGACCCTCGGCAAGCGTCCTCACGGGCGGGAGGCGGTCGCCTTCCTTCAATTCGTTATCTTCTATAAGGTTACGTATTCTTTCCGCGATCTGTTGGTAGATCGGGGCCTTGCTCTCTCGGTCGATCCGAATCCGAAGCCTTGCGGTCTGAGGTCTTCCTCGTTTCATGGTGAAACCAGGATAGCAGACATTTCTAGGATTGTCACGTATCTTGTCCTGGTACTCGTTGACGTCGAACCGCCGGAAGTTGAGGCGGTCCCGAAGAGAACGAGTCGATCGGCCGATCCTCAGGGAGAGGCGGCGGCGAAACGCGGGGCGGAGCCTCCGCACAGGTGCGCCGCGCCGTGGTAGCGTAGGGGAGGAATCGGACCCGGGCCGCGGGAAAGGTTTAGGGGAAAATGATCCTTCGCTTCGCGAGAAGAGCTTCCGCGGTTCTCACGGCGACGTTGCTCGCCGCGGTGATCGCGTCGCTCCTTCCCTGGCAGATCTGGGCGCTCGAGATCCTCGCGAGCTTCCGGGTTCCGCTCATCACGCTCTGCTTCGGATCCGGTCTCTTCGCGCTCTTCGTCCGGCTCCGGGCGTGGGCCGTTTTCGGTTTCGCGCTCGCATCGATCCAGGTTCTTCTATCCATCCCCCTCTTCGTCGCGGCGGGGTCGAACGGCCACGCCCCGGACGCGCGCGCGCGTCTTCGCGTCCTCTCGATGAACGTCGAGTGGTGCAACCGCGAAGGAGACGCGGTCCTTTCGCTCATCCGCTCGCTCGAGCCGGACATCGTCGCCTTGCAGGAGATCGACTACTGGTGGCGGCGCGAGCTTGAAACTCTGCGGGCCGAGTTCCCCTTCCAGACGTTCGACCGGCTCTCCGCGCGTCCCGGAGTGGGGGTGCTCGCCCGGCGCGCGCCCGTTTCCGAGGAATGGGACGATCTCCACGGGCGGGCCTTCGTCGCCCTTCGGTTCGGCGAGGGTGAGAACTCCATCGGTTTCGCGAGCGCGCACGCCTTCCCGCCGAAATCGCCCCGTTTGTACCGGCTCCGCAACCATCAGATCGACCGGCTCGCCGAGCGCCTCGCCGCTTTCGAAACCCCGCTCGTGCTCGCCGGCGACCTGAACGCAACCCCGTGGTCCCCGGTGCTCGGCGCGTTCGAGCGAAGAACGGGTCTCGCGAGCGCGCGCGCGGGAAGAGGAACGCTTCCCACCTGGCCGACGTGGAGCCGTCTCTTCTCCTTCCCGATCGACCACATCCATCATTCGGACGCGTTCCTCGTCGAAGAGCTTCGCCGCGTTCCGATCCCGGGGTCGGATCATTTCGGTCTCTTCGCCGTTCTCTCCCTCCGGGAGACTCGCGGTTGACGCGAGACGGCCGGGCTTCTACCATCGCCGAGCGATGAGAGCAAGCAGCGGAACCGCCGGAACGACCTTCGCGCAGAAGCTCCTCCTCATCCTTTTCGGCGTCGGAATCGTGTTTCTCGCAGAGGGTGTTCTTCGTCTGGCGGGAGTCGGCGGCCGGAACAGCCTCTACGTGAAGGATACCGACTCGCGGGGCAGGAGGGTCTATGTCGCCAACGAAGGCCTGAACCGTCGCCTCTTCTTCCCCGTCACGGGAGAGCGGAGCAACTTCCCGAGACCTCAGCTTCCGTACGCGGTCTTTCCGGTCGAGAAGGAGCCGGACACGTTCCGGGTCTTCGTCGTCGGCGCTTCGTCCGTGGCGGCCATGCCGTACGCTCCAAACGCCTCGTTCGCCTCGTTCCTGCGCGAAGCCCTGGCCGAGGCGATGCCCGGCCGCCGTGTCGAGGGGATCAACACGTCGATGACGGCGGTGAGCAGCTACCAAATCGCGGACTGGGTCGACGAAATCCTCGACCGCTACGACCCCGACGTCGTCGTAGTGTACACCGGGCACAACGAGTTCTACGGGGTCCTCGGCGCCGGCTCCTCGATGTCGGTCGGCTCGAACCGAACCGTCGCGCGCCTCTTTCTTCATGTACAAAAGACATCTTTTTACTCGCTTGTCGCCGGGTTCATCGAGAAGGCGCGCCGACCGACCGACAAGGCCCGGATGGCGCAGCCGTTCGAGTCGCTGACGCGCGACCGGGCGATCCGACCGGAGGGCGAGTGTCACCGTTCGGTCGAGAGGAATTTCCGCGCGAACCTGGAGGAGATGGCGCGCCGCGCCGAAAGGGCGGGCGTCCCGATCGTCTTCTGCGCGCCCGCCTCGAACCGCGCGTCGTGCGCCCCTTTGGGACCCGTCCATCGCGAGGATCTCTCCGGCGACGAGGAATCGAGGTGGAATCGGCTCGTCCAGACCGGCGACTCCTATGCCCGCCTCGAGGAACGGGAGAGCGCGCTTCGCGAGTACCTCGCGGCGATCACGATCGACAGCACGCACGCGGCGCTTCTCTATCGGCTCGGCCTCCTCCATCGCGACATGGAGAAATACCCCGAGGCGGTGCAATTCCTCGACCGCGCGCTTCTCTACGACGGCGTCCGCCTCCGCGCCTCGGACCGGATCGTCGATGTCGTCCGAGCGACCGCGCGCGCCCATGAGCCGAAGGGAATCGTCCATCTCGCCGACATCGTCCGCCGCTTCGCGGACGAATCACCCGGAGGTCTCACCGGATCGAACCTGATTCTCGAGCACGTCCACATGAACGGGCGCGGCCACTACCTCGCCGCCGAGGAGATCCTGGAAACCTTCCTCCGCGCCCGCGTCTTCCCGAATCTCGACCCAGAGAGGCGACTCCCGTTCGACGAGGCCTGCCGTCGCGTCGGTTTCTCGGCGATCGACGAAGCGTACGCCGCCTCGTTCATGGAGTTCATGCTGGACCGCTGGCCGTTCAAGGACACCTATCGAAACGAAGAGCAAATGCGCTTTATGATCGAACGATTTCGAGAGGAACGGGCGAAGCTCGATCCGATCGCGAGAGAGGTTCTCGACACTCATCCGCGCGGCTCCACCGCGCTCCATCTCCGCCACAGGCTCGGCGCCGCTTATCTCGAGGCGGGCGAGTACGACAAGGCGGCCGATCAGTTCGGCCCCCTGGCGGAGATGCTCCCCTTTCTTTTCGATGTTCAGACGCTTCTCGCGCGCGCACGGATCGGCGCGGGACGTTTCGAGGATGCGGAAAGCGCGGCGCGCGAGGCAGTCGATCTGAACCCAAAGGATCCCGAGGGGGCGGCCCTTCTCGCGGCAGCGCTCGCGGGGCAGGGGCGGCGCGAGGAAGCGAAGGACGTTCTCGAGAGCGCGCGCCGGCGTGGGCTCGGCGAGGTCGAGGATCCTTTGCTCGCTCCCTTGCTCGATCTCTGATTCATGGAAGAATCAGCGTCTTTTCGCCCCGAGACCGATTCGAATCGCTTTTTTCGCCATACCGGTCAGGGCGTATGATCCCAGATCCTCGCGCGCGACCCACCGCCGCGCGTCCCCACCCTTCCGCGCTCGCACCGGGCGGGAGGCCAGGAACACGTCGATCACGTAGCGGAAGCGAAGGACGGAGTGGCGCACGATTCCCGCTTTCTCGGCGCGCGCGCCTCGAGGCGCCGATTCGGGAAGATCCCAAAGCCCTTCCATGCGACCGCCCTCGGGCCTCCTCACGAGAAGAATCCTCCCCTCGCGATCCAGGATCACGTGGCGGCTTCCGGCGACGATCTCGGCCGCTTGTCGGGGTGAGGGAGCAGGAAATCGATCGATCCTCCCCGTGAGCCGGGCCTTACATCGAGCGTGAATCGGGCATGCCGGGCAAACCGGGTCGCGAGGCTTGCAGACGAGAGCGCCGAGCTCCATCAGCGCTTGATTAAAATCGCCCGGGGTCCTTTTCGGAACAAGCGCTTCCGCGAGCGTCCAGAAGACAGTCCGATCGGCCGACCGGCGCCAAGATCCTTTAAGCGCGAAGAAACGAGAGAGGACTCGGAAGACGTTTCCGTCCAGGACCGCTGCCGGGCGTCCGAAGGCGATCGAGAGGATCGCCCCGGCCGTGTAGCGCCCGATTCCGGGAAGATCCGCGAGAACCGCGGGCGCATCGGGAAGCGCGCCTCCGTAGTCCGTCGCGACCTTCTCGGCCGCTCGCTTCAGGAGACGGGCTCGCCGGTAGTAGCCGAGTCCCGCCCAGCAAGCGAGAACCTCGTCGACGGATGCCGACGCAAGAGAAGCGGCGTCGGGGAATCGCGCCGTAAACTTCTCGTAGTAAGGGATCACGACGGAGACGCGCGTCTGTTGGAGCATCGTCTCCGAAATCCAGATGCGGTACGGATCGGAAGTCCTTCTCCACGGGAGATCGCGCCGGTTCTTCCGGTACCAGCGAAGAAGATCGGCGCGAAGCGCACGGACCGTTTTCGCGTCGACGATCGGAACGCGCATTTCGGTACTCGCCCGCACGATGCGCCCGTTCGAAGCTCGCCCCTCTCCGTCGAATTTCTCCGCTCGGCGAGACAAGACCGCGCGCAAGACGCGATCTCCGGCCGCGGGAGGAAACGGGTCTCGATTCGATTCAGATGTGAATCAGGTTCTCCGATCCCCAAACCGAGAGGCGCCGAATCTGGGTGAAGGGGATGAACTGCGTGACCGGAGCCATCTCGCCCTTCTTCTTCGCTTCGTAGCTGACCTCGACGAAGTCGTCGCCCACCTGAACGAGCTTGGCGGGGAAGGTTTCCAGATCGATCGCGTTGGTGATGGCGCCCCTGCGGAAGCTTTGCGGATTGACGATGGTCACCTCGCCACCCTTCCACGAGTTCAGGATCGCCACAAAGTTGTGGTGCGGCATGATCTCTCCTCCTTGCCTCCTCGGGGCGCCGCGCGGCGGGAAGCCGCCGGAAACGCGCCCCGTCCTTCGGTTCTGCAGAATCCGAATCTTACCACATCCGACCCGGATGAATAACAGAAGAAACGGCGCGCCGTGGAAGCCCGCCGGCAAGCCCCTTCGAGGGGGGGATTCGGCCATGGACGCCGCGAAACAAACCGCTACGCGCCTCCTCCCCTCGGCCGAATGCGAAGAGCGCGAACGGCGTTCGGGCCAAGCTCGCGCTCCACGATTTCGACGAAGCCCGCAGGAAGCGGGTCCACGACGTCGAACCTCTCGCCCCCCTCGCACAGCCGGAAACGGAGCCTGAGAGCGTGAAGCATGAGCCGCCCGCCGCGAGTCCCTCGCTTCGAGTAGAGCGTATCGTTCCGCACCGGATGCCCCGCGGACGCCAAATGGACGCGGATCTGGTGCCTCCTCCCCTCGCGAAGATGAACGAGAACGAGCGACGAGCGACGAGCGGTAATGAGAGAGCGGCACCGGGTCTCCGCCGATCGCCCCTTTTTCGAGACCGCCATCTTCTTTCGGCTTTTCGGGTGATGCGCGATCGGCATGAGCATCGTGAAAGAGCCGCGCGCTTCGCCTTCGACAAGAGCGAGGTAGACCTTTTCGACGCGCCTCCAGCGCCACTGATCGCGAAGAGCATCGTACGACTCGCGCGTCCGCGCGGCCGCGAGAAGACCGGACGTCTCCGTATCGAGCCGATGGAGAAGCCCTGCCTCGAACGGCGGCCCCACGCGGAGCAGCTCCGGGTAACGCGCCACGAGTCGGCATGCGAGAGCGCGCGTGTCCGATTCGTTCTTGGGGAGAGTCGGGAGGCCGGCCTCCTTGGAGACGACGACAAGATCGGGAGTCTCGAGGAGAACAACGAGGGGACCCGACGGGTCCGGCGCGATCGGCGTCTCCTCGACGAGACAAAGCGCGCGAAGATCGATCCGGTCCCCGGCTCTCAGTAGATCTCCCTTGCGGATCGGGCGGCCGTTTCGGAGCACATGGCCCTTCTCGATCTCCCGTCGGAGAATCGCACGCGAGCATCCCAAAAGCCGGTCGCGAAGGAAGACGTCGACGCGGACGCCCTGGTCCGCCTCGGCCGCCACGAGCGTGAGCGGTATCGAATCCACGTGCCGTCTCCTCGGGTTGCGCCTTCCCCACGGAGAGTATACCCCTCGGCGGGAACATCGAGTCGAGCGTTGCGAGGATGAGCGCGCGGTGCTACCCTCTCCTTCCCGTGAACGACTTGCTGAACTCCAACGAAACGCCGCTGAGCGAAGAGGGATGCCTCGACGCCCGGTTTCGAGTTCTTCGGGAGCTTCTCGCACGCGCCGGCCATTTCGCGAGGCGTGAGGACCTTCAGGGGATGAGCGGCGTTCTCTTTCGCACCTACTGGCATCTCCGCAGCAACGATTCTTCTCCCCGTCGATGGAGCTCCCGCTCCGGGGACGCGTGCTCGGGGAATCCGCTCGCGCGAGCGGCCGAGGCATTCGGCTTCCGGCTGGTGGAAGACGCCGTTGACGGATCTCCGCAGTCAGGCGAAGGTCTCTTCGAGACCTCGAGCGCGACGACGGTCGAGAAGCGCATCGCCTTTCTCCGGCGGTCGATTGGTTTTGGTATCGAGTATTACGAAGAAAACGAATTCCGCGGGGAAGGGATCTTCGCTGCCGGAACCTCCGCGTACGAAGCTCTTCTCGAGGATCTCGCCGAGCCGCCCTTGATCTTTCTTCCGGAATCCGGGGAGGAAGCCGTCCTTCTCGTGCCCGAGCTCGCGCCGGGCTCCGTCGGCACGAACCTCCTCGCTCCCTTCTCCCTCGCCGCCGCGCTCCGCCGCTCACTCCGCGCATTCGGGTCGGCGCGCGCACGCCTCGTCGGTTATCTCGATCGAGCCGCGAACTTCATCGACTCGTCCGCGGCCATCCCCTTCTTCGCGAGGGAAAGCGCGTCCCTTCTATGCGCGGCGGAGCGGATCGCGGATCCCTTCTCCGAAACGCGCAGATCCGTCCTCGAGGCGGACACCGCTCTCGACGCGCTTCTCGGCCGCAAGGTTCTCCGCGCCGTGCGGCGGGATGTCGCAGCGGCCGCGATCGCCTATCGAAAGGGGATCGACCGCCTTCGCCGCCTACCACCGCCGCGCATGTAGCGATTTCCTGGAAATCGACGCGTGTCCCCGAGAGTGCGCTCTGCTACGATGGCCCGCATGAGGATCGCCATTTTGGGGCTCTTCCCGACCGACCCGGGGCGCATCGTCGGAGGCGTCGAGGCGACGACCCTTCGGCTGTCCGAGGGGCTTTCGCGAGTGCCCGGGACCGATGTGCACGTCGTGGTCTCCGCTCCCGGCCGTCCGGTTGAAACCGTTTCGCTCGCGCCGAACCGGACCGTTCACTCCGTCGGGACGTTCGATCATTTCGGAAACGTCCTTCTCGCGTTTCCCGACCGGCGGCGCATGGTGCGCGCGCTCCGCCGGATCGAGCCGGACATCGTTCACGCGCACAGCGCCGACCGTCACGCGCTCGCGGCTTTCGACAGCGGTTTCCCTGCGGTCATGAGCATTCACGGGGTCATCGAGGAGGAGACGCGCCTCGAGAGAAGGCCGGTCGAGCGCATCCGCGGGCTCTTCCGCAACCGGATGGTCGACAGCGCGCTCCGCCGGGCGCGAAACGTGATCTACGTGAGCCCGTACCTGAAGGACCTCTACGACGCCAAGCTCGCCCACGCCCGGCGCTGGGTCGTCGAGAACCCGGTGGCGCCCGTCTTCTTCGAGACCAAAGGCGAGGAGGAGCCCGGCCGCGTTCTCTTCGCGGGGCTCATCATTCCGCGAAAGGGGCTTCGCAATCTGCTCGAAGCCGTAGCGATCGCGAGGCGCGAGGCGCCCGAGCTCCGGCTCGCGCTCGCCGGAGCGTCGACCGACCCTTCCTATATGAAGGAACTGCGCGGGAGAAGCGATGCGCTCCGTATCAGCGACCGCGTCCTCTTTCTCGGAGGCCTCTCGCCCGAGAAGCTCGCCGAAGAATGCGCGCGGGCCGCTCTCGTCGTGCTCGTTTCGCGGCAGGAAACATCGCCTGTCTCCATCCAAGAGGCGATGGCGGCGGGAAAGCCGGTGATCGGGTCCGACGTCGGAGGGATCCCGTATCTTGTTCGCGAAGGCGAGACCGGCTTCCTCGTTCCTTACGGAGAGCCGGTCCTTCTCGCGCGGCGCATCGTGAAGATCCTCCGGGACGCGGGCCTTCGCCGCCGCATGGGAAGCGAAGCGCGCAAGGAAGCGGAACGGCGATTCTCGGTGATGGGCGCCGCCCGAGCCGCTCTCGAGGCGTATCACGAGATTCTCTCGGCGCCGCGCGTCTCAGGCTGAACCCGGTCCGGGCGATCAGTCCTCCGCCGACGGCTTTCGACGCTCGGTCTTCACGCGCGAGCGTTTTCTTTTCTTCTCGATACGATCGGCTCGCGAGGCGGCCGGCGGCTTCGTGGCGACGCGCTTCTTCCTGCGCTTGCTTCTCGCTGCGAGCCGTTCGAGAAGCCTCTCCCACGCGATCTTCCGGTTTCGAGCGCGGGAGCGGTTTTCGACCGCGGTGACGACGATTCCGGTCGGCAGATGGCGAAGCCGGACGCCGGTCTCGCTCTTGTTTCTGTGCTGGCCTCCGGGGCCGCGGACGCGAAGAAACTCCTCCGTCGTTTCGCGGCGGACCTTGTCCGGATCGATCGCCGGCATATCGCGCATCCCTCGATGAGCCGTCTCGTCCCGCGGCGCCCGGTCAGCGGCCCGCATTCCTCGCCCGTTCGGCGAGAACGATCTCGTCGCGAAAGAGCGCGTGATGTCCCGCCGCTCGGTACGCGCGCGCGAGATTCTCGTGAGCCTCTGGGTCCCCGCGGATGTCGAAGACGAGGATCGAGTGTCCGATCGTCCCGATTCTCGGATACCGCTCGAGCCACGCGTAGAGGTCCCGATCGGGGAGCCAGACTCCCTGCATCAGCATGCGGCTCACCGCCACGATCTCCGGGTCGGGATGATACAGAAGGCTCTCTTCGTACACGCGCGGAGGCGGGGAGTAGATCCATCCCGGAAGAAACCGATAGCGGATCCCGTAGCGCTCCGGATCGTCGTTGCCGAAATAGGCGAGATACGCGCCTTCGTAGCCCTTCCGCTCTAGGAAATCCTTGAGCCCTGGAAGGTCCTGACCCCAATCGATGTTCGAGTCGGCGAGAATGCGGGCGCCTCCCTCGGGACCTCCGGCTGCTTCGTTGAAGTACGAAAGAAAATGCGGATAAGCAGCAGCGGTTCCGGCGACGAGCCAGATCGCGAGCGCGTAGACTCCCCGCCTCGACCACTTCCCCCGCGCGGAGGCCGCCGCGTGTCCGCCGATCGCGGCGAAGAACGGCGCGACCGGCAGAACATAGCGAACCCCGATGTTGATGCGGCTCGCGAACACGAAGAAGAGGAAGAAGAGCGCGGGAGGGAGAAGGAACCAAGCGATATCGCCCCTGCGACGCTCGCGGAGGAGAAGGCCGGCGCCGATCGCGAAAAGAAGGAGAAAGGGGATCGGGGTCTTGACGAGCCAGGCGACCGGATAGTACGCGCGCCATCCTTGGTCCGAGATCTCGCCGAGAAAAAAGGCGTGATGCCCCGTGTTCGCCCTTCTCTGAAACTCGATCCCCTCCTCGTACGGGCGCGGGAGGAGGCGCTCTCCGAGGAACGGCTTGCCGCCTCGAACGGCGAGCGGAAGATAGGCCGCATAGAGAACGAGAAGGGCCGCAAGGAAAGCGAGAACCAGTCGGACGAAGAAACGCGGCGGCGCGCGGTCCGCGAGCGCGGCGATCGGAACGATCGCGAGGAGAAGAAGCGCGTTGTACTTCGAGAGAAACGCAAGGCCGAGCGCGGCTCCCGCGATTGCCGTATTCCGCGCGCTCCCTTCCTCCCGAAGCCGCCTCACCCTGAGAACCGCGAGAAAGAAGAGCGCGGCAAGAGGTAGATCCGGCGTCGCGAGCGAACCGTGCGCGAGAAGGTTCGGCTCGAACGCGGCCAGAAGCACCGCGAGGAGACCTGCTCGCTTGCCGAAGGCGCGGCGCGCTTCCGCAAAGACGAGTCCGAAGAGAAGAAGCGTGAGCGCGATCCCTGGGATTCGAGAGAGGAGGAGCGCGCGATTTCCCGGAAGCGCGCGGCAAAGGGCGCGCCCGCGCTCGTCCTGATGCGGCGCTCGCCAGACCGATTCGGGAATCTCGACGCCGAAGAGAAGAACCGAGCTGAGATAGAACGGAAGAGGAGGATGAAGGAGCGCTCCCTTCAAGCCCCAGTCGCCCGTCTCCACAAGATGCTTCCCGACGCCGATGTAATGCGCCTCGTCGACCGTGAGCGACTGGCGGCGCGCGGCGCCGGCGAGAAAGATCGCGCTCGCCAGAAGGGCTGCGGCGATGAAGAGGGCGCGTCGGCGTTCCATGCGCTCGTTCTATCGCGGAGCCCGGACGGTGTCAAATGCTTGCGATACCTGATACCATGTTGTCGAACCTCCGGAGCCGAGGGGCGGAGTTCGCTTGCTCCAACATGCCGCGCGCGGCAACTCGCCGCTCTGCCCTACCCCCCGCCTCCAGAGGAAGACAGACCTGGTCGTCTAGACCCGCGCGTCCGACGACTGAGCCACGGCGGGTGACCGCGGCAGGTGTCCGCGAGAAGCGCAGCCACCGAGGCTCGGCGAATGGCGAGCATCGAGCGGACAGCCGCGGGCAGG
>JAGUYC010000264.1 GCA_020061515.1 Gemmatimonadota bacterium | reverse complement strand
CGCACCGTCCGGAGCGGGCGAGGGCCGCCGCGCGTTCGAGCGCAGAACTCCGATCCTCGGGATCCCTCGCAGCCGCTTCGTCGAAAAGCGCCGCCGCGAGCGCGGCGTTTCCTTGAAGCAACAACCGATCGCCTCCAAAGGACAATCCGCGGCCCGCCGTCTCCGGATTCCCGCGAAACGCGCCGGCAGCCCCAAGGAGGAGCGCGAAGACGAGCGTCATGTACGGCAGGTAAAGAACGAGAAGGGGGCGATCCGGCTTCTGGAAGCGGAGAGCGAAAAAGAGCCCCGCCGCGGCGAAGGGGGGCGCGAGCAGCCAGAGCGCGCGCACCGGGAGGAAGAAGGCGGGCATTAGGAACCCGAGGGCGACGAGAAACGCGATCACGCGCCGTCCCCTTCGCTCTCCGAGAAGAACGGGAAGGGTCCACACGCCGTCTGCTCGGTCCCCCTCGATGTCCTTCATGTCCTTCGCGTTGAACCCCGCGGCGACCCCCGCAAGGACGAGAAGGAGAAGCCCGGGCGGGGCGAGATGGAAGGCGCGGCCTCCCGCGAAGAGAGAGAAGCCCGCGAGGAACGCCGCGGTCGAAACGGCGCCGAGAAGGACGGTCGCGACGATCGGGATCCGCTTGAGGCGGAGAGGCCGAAGCGAGTAGAGCGCGGAAAGACCGAGCGCCGAGAGAACGAGAAGGAACGGAGCATGACCCACGTTGACCGCGAGGAGGAGCGCCGCGGCGCCGGAAAGCAAGGCAAGGGCGCGCACGTCCGAGGCGGAAAGCGTCCCGGAGACGAGCGGGCGCGCCGGCGCGTTCACGCGGTCGGAGAAGGCGTCGGAGAGATCGTTCCACGCGGCGCCGCACTGGAACGCGAGAACGATGGAGAGGACGATCCCGGCGATCGCGAGCGCGTCCATCGCTCCCTCGATCGGACGGCCGCCGAGATAAGGGGCGAAGAGGACCGCGCCGAAGATGCATCCGAAGAGAGCGAGCCCCCCATAATGCAGCGTCCGGAGCGGCCGGAGATTCCGGGCGACGGATCGAGCCTTTTGCGGGTAAAGCTTCGCAAGCGCGATCCCTCCCGCGATCAAGAGGACGAAGAGGAAGAGAAGCGCGTGCTTCTGGCTCTCGTGCCGGACGATCCCCCCCGAGCGAAAGACCGCGGAGACCGGGTCGTCGCCCGGAATCGACCAGCCGAGCCGGTGCGCGCCGCGAGCGAAGAGGACCGGGAACGCGCCGAAGAGAGCGACGATCGCGTAGAACGCGGCGCCCGCCCCGAGCGCTCGCGCGAGGCCCGAGCCGCGGAGATGCGCGTAGGCGATGACGAGCACGATCCCGAGGAGGATCTCGATCCGCTGTCCGATCGAAACCTCGGGGATCATTGCGCGCGGATCGAAGAACGCGCCCGCCGTCTCGAAGAGGTTCGGAAGATAGGTGATCGCGTAGCCTCGCCCGCCGGAAGCGAAGGCATCCACGATCGGAGGAATCAGGATGAGGGCCCATCCGGCGAGAAGAACCCGAAGCACGCCGGCGAGAGGCGCGCGCATCGCCGAGGAGAGCGTGAGAGCGAGCACGACGTAGAGCGCCGCGTAGAAGACCGCGAAGTGGTCGAGAACCATGAGCGCGGAGACGCCCGCGTCGGCGACGAAGCCGATGAAGCGGGTCTTCTCGAAGATGCTCTCGGTTACGTTCCGCAGGAAGACGATCGACAGGAAGACGACGATGCCGCTTCCGGCGCCGAGCTCGGCGCGCTCCAAGGATCGAATCCGGCCCGCGAGCCGTTCCGCGAGATTCGGTCGCCTTCGTTCCCGTTCCGATCCCGCCGCCACGATTCCGGATCCTCCGTGCGCGCCGCCGAGGGTCGAACCCCTCGGCCTCGCCGAACGATTCTATCAGCCCGCGCTCTCCGGACGATAGGACTCCGCGCGCGTCCTCTCGCGCGGCGCGCTCATGAAAAGAGCCCGGGAGCGTCTTCTCCCGGGCTCGGCGTTCGTTCATCGCTCACGGAGCGAGGGAAGCCCCGCCTCCGCCTACCGAATCAAGGTCATCTTCCGGATGTCCGCCGATCCTCCGTTCTCGAGCCGGACGAAGTAGACTCCGGAAGGAACCGCCCTTCCCTCGCCGTCCGTCCCGTTCCATACATGCGTAAAGGAACCGGCGGCGTGCGGCCGGGAAGCAAGCACGCTCACCATCCGCCCGCGCACATCGAGGACGAGAAGCCGGACCGGCCCCGCCTCCGCCACGTCATAAGGGATCGTCGTGGAGGGGTTGAACGGGTTCGGCGTGTTGGGCGAAAGCATCGAACGCGCCGGGGCCGCGCCGGCGAGCCGCACGTCCGTCACGGCGTCCACCATGTAGATGGAATCCTGAATCGTGTAGGTGCAGAACCCGTTCGTGCGGATCACGATGTCCCCGGCGATCTCCCCCTTCCCCGTCGGGATCGAACCGCCCGTTCCCTGCTCCGTCTGGTAGATGTACGCCCCGACGTTCACCAGCCGGTTGATCACGGTGGACGTCGGATGGCCGTAGGGATTTCCGTTCCCGACGGAGATGATCGCGGCTTCCGGATTGAGCGCGTTCACGAAGCTCGAGTTCGAGTTGCAGTGGCTTCCGTGGTGGTTCGTCCGGAGCACCTCGACGTCGCCGACCTCCACGCCGACCGAGGTCTCGATGTCGTGATAGGGAGTGCAGTTGGTGTTCCCCGAGATGTCCCCGCCCACGAAGAACTGGAAGCTCCCGACCTCGACCACGTACCCGATGCTGAGGTCGTTCTCGTCGTACTGCGTGGAGTTGAACGGCGGCGAGAGAAGGCCGTTCCCGTTCACGCAGACGCACCGGATCGTCACGCCATCCCCGAGATCGATCACGTCGCCGTCGTTGATCGTCCGGCGGAGCGAACCGATCGCGTTCACGTAATCGTTGTAGCTCTGCGTCGTGTAGGACCAGCCGCGGTCGTAGCAGGCCGAATCGACGCCGACCGAGTAGTAGACCTCGTCGAGCCCTCCGATGTGGTCCGCATCGTAGTGGGACGCGCCCATGTAGGTGAGCCGCGTGATGCCGAGGTTCTGCAGATAGGGAATAACCTCGGAGGTTCCCTTGCCATTGAAGCCCGCGTCGTAGAGGAAGGTCTTTCCCGTTCCCGACTGGATCAGCGTGCAATCGCCTTGCCCTACATTGATGCAGTGGATCGTGAGCTTCGGCTGCGTGTCGGTCACGACGACCGACGGGCTGTTCGACACGCCGCCGAGCTGGTTCGCCTCGTCCATCGCGCGGATCGCGAGGTAGACGGTTCCTCCCGGCGGCATGCCGGTCGCGAGCCACGTCTCCGGCGAGCCCGACGGCTGCGGGAGCGGCTCGCCGGAAAGATCGTTCGCGGAGGCCCAGTTCGCGCTTGTGATCGGCCCGGAAGCCCAACGGGCGACGTACGCGCTCGCCGTCCCGGAGGATCCGTCGTCGCCGGTCGCGGTCCAGTGGAGGAGGACCGACCCGTTGTACTCGCCCGGCGAGGCGGTGAGGTCCGTGATCGTTCCGGGCGGGATGTGATCGAGACCGACCACATCGAAGTTGTCCCGCGGCTGCAGCTGGAATTGACTCGATCCGTAGTAGAGAACGCCGGCAAGCTTCCCGAGCGAATCGCCGACCGACGGCCAGCTGTACGTCATGAGGCTTCCGACGAAAAGGGTCTCGCCCGGCGCTTCCCCGTCGTACTCGACCGCGCGCCAGTCGCTCGCCCCGACCGACACGCAGAGAACCGAGTCGAGCGTCACGAGAACGCCTTCCCACTGCTCCGCGGTCGAACTTCCGGTGTTGATGTCCCCGACGGTCACCGCCGAGGCGGGCGGCTCCGGAAAGCCGTTTCCGAGAATCGTGAGTATTCCGCCGACGCCGCTCGACGCGTTGATGATCGAGTTCCCGCTCTGTTCGAGGTAGTAGCCGGACACGGTGACGAGCGCCCCGCGCGCGAGGGGGGGCGTCGTTCCGTAGCGGACGAGAATCCCGCTGTGCGGACCTCCGGCGTCCTCCATGATGAAGAAACCGTCGGAGATCACCGCGGTGACGACGATGCTGTCGACGGTCACCCACGTGTAAGTCGGATACACCCCCTGTTGGATCTCGTACACCGTCGCGTCGTCGGCGCCGGCGGCGGCGAGCGCGGGGAAGAGGAAGAGAAGGGACGCCGCAAGAAGAGCCTGGCGGGCTCGTGTCATGTTCGATTCCCCCGTCACGGAAACGCGCCTTTCGGAAACAACCGGAGCGCCTTTCGGGCCGCGCCCACCCCGCGCGGGGAGACGCCTCTCACCCGACCGGCCCACCGCTCGATTAGGGAGCATTCGAGGTAAGTGTAACACGTTGCAGGCCAAGCGGCAACAGGGATCGGAGCGCGGCTCGCACGAAAACGCGAGAAGCGGTCCTCCCGGGCCTTCCGGGGTCCTCGCCCGAGACGCCGGCGCGCCGGAAAGGGCCAGGATTGGAAAGGGACCGGGAGGATTCGATTCTCGGCGGCCCGCTCGCCTGGATCCGTCGAAGCCCTCCGAGCTCTCTTCGCTCGGAGACGGGGGAAGGGGGCTGCCCGGCGAGCTGGGCAGCGCGCCGGGGCCTGCCGATCCGCTCACGACCCGAGGCCCCGGTGCGCGAGGACTGTTTGAGCCGGTGCCCCCTTCCCCCGACTCCGAGCGGCCCGCCCTCCGCCGTTCTTCTAACGGATTGAGGTTAGTCGTAATACTCCGACCCGAGATGGTGGATCAGCTCCTCCCCCTTCATGTCCCGAAGCGTGTTCTTCAGCTTCATCAGCTGGATGAAGAGATCGTGCTCCGGATAGAGACCCGGCGCGGTCATCGGGCTCTTGAAGTAGAAAGAAAGCCATTCCTGGATCCCCCGCCTTCCGGCCCGAGCCGCGAGGTCGAGGAAGAGCGCCAGATCGAGAACGATCGGCGCCGCCAGAATGGAATCCCGGCAGAGGAAGTCGACCTTGATCTGCATCGGGTAGCCGAGCCAACCGAAGATGTCGATGTTGTCCCATCCCTCCTTGTTGTCCCCGCGCGGCGGATAGTAGTTGATCCGCACCTTGTGATAGAGATCGCGGTAGAGCGTCGGGTAGAGATGCGGCTGCAGAATCTCGTCGAGGACCGAGAGCTTCGAGGCTTCCTTCGTCTTGAACGACTCGGGATCGTCCAGGACCTCGCCGTCCCGATTGCCGAGGATGTTCGTCGAAAACCAGCCGGACACGCCGAGGAGGCGCGCCTTGAAGCCGGGCGCGAGGATCGTCTTCATGAGGGTCTGGCCGGTCTTGAGGTCCTTGCCGGCGATCGGCACGCTCCTCTCGCGCGCAAGCTCGACCAGCGCCGGGATGTCGACCGTGAGGTTCGGAGCTCCGTTCGCGAAGGGGAGCCCGGAGCGAATCGCCGCGTAGGCGTACACCATGCTCGGAGAAATCCGCTCGTCCTTCCTCTTCAGTCCTTCTTCGAAAGCCCGGAGCGACCCGTGCACGTCCGACGGCTGGATGAAGATCTCGGTCGAGGCGCACCAGATCATCACCGAACGCTCGACTCCGTTCGTCTTCTCGAACGTCCGGATGTCCTCCATCACCTGTTCGGCGAGATCGTACCAGTTCGCCCCCTTCTTGACGTTCGGCCCCGAGAGCTTTTTGACGTATCGATTATCGAAGACCGCGGGCATCGGGACGATCGATTCGAGAAGAGGCTTCACCTTCTCGAGAAGGTCCTTCTCGAGGACTCCGGCCTTGCGCGCCGCCTCGTAGCAGTTGTCCTCGAAGATATCCCATCCCCCGAAGACGAGGTCTCCGAGCCCAGCGAGGGGGACGAACTCTCGCAGCGCGGGGACGCGGTTCTCCGTCCGCTTTCCGAGACGGATCGTTCCCATCTGCGTCAAGGATCCGATCGGCTCGGCGATTCCCCGGCGGACCGCCTCGACGCCGGCCATGAAGGTAGTCGAAACCGCGCCGATCCCCGGGATGAGGACGCCGAGCTTCCCCTTCGCCGGACGGATTTCCGTCTTACTCATAGATGCTCCTTTCCAGACGGCCGGGCTTCGGCCGGTTCCCCGAAGGATACAGGCGGCGGCCCGATCAACATCATGCATAGTTTGGATGAATTCGATAGGAGAATCCTATAGACTTGCCTTTGGGGGACGCCGCGAGGGGCCCGAGCGTCGCGAAATCCGGAGGATCGGCATGGAGCTTCCCAACGTCCGAGCGTTTCTCGCGGTCGTTCGCGAAGGCGGTTTTTCCGCGGCGGCCCGCGTTCTCCACCTGTCGCAGCCCTCCGTCTCGACCCGCGTGCGCCGACTGGAAGAGAAGATCGGCGAACCGCTTTTCGAGAGAAGGGGGAAAGACGTGCGCCTGACCGCGGCCGGAACGCACCTCCTCCCGATCGCGGAGGATCTCGTCCGCTCGGCCGAGGACCTCGCGCGGGCGGCGAGGGATTTCCGCTCGCTGAAGAGGGGGCGTCTCGACATCGGCACAACCGACGTGGCGAGCATCTACGTGCTGCCGCGCGCCTACCGGCGCTTCGTCCGCCTCTATCCGGAAGTGGATCTCTCCGTCGCGGTCGAGGGGAGCGTCCCTCTCCTCGGGGCGTTGCGCGCCGGGAGGATCGAGCTTGCCGTGGCGAACCTGCCGGTCGAGGGAGACGATCTCGCGGCCGACGTAATCGACCGGGATGACCTCCTTCCCGTCCTCCCGCGGCGCCATCCCCTCGCGGCGCGAAAGCGCGTCCGGCTCGACGAGCTCGCCTCGATCCCGATGATCACGTTCAAGGCGAACTCGGTGACGCGCCGCGAGGTCGACCGCGCCTTCGCGGCGAGCGGGCTCGCGCCGCGGATCGCCATGGAGATCTCGAGTCCGGAGGCGATCAAGAAGCTCGTGGAGGTGGGGCTCGGGTTCTCGATCCTCCCCGCCCGCTCGGTGCGCGCCGACCTCCGTGAAGGACGCCTCGCCTCCCCCGCGCTCTCGGGCCCGCGTCTCGAACGGCGGACAGGGCTCATCCGCCCGCAAAACCGCTATCTCTCTCCGGCGGCGCTGGCTTTCGCTTCGCTCGTCAAGGAATCCGCCGGATCCGCGCGTTGACGTCAATCCGTCGGAAGGATGCTCCTCGCGCAGCCGCCGGGGCAAGGGGGGGAACCGGCGAGGGGTGTTTGAGCCGCCCCCCTCCCTTGCCCCGCGCCCCGGCCGAGAAGACCCTCGACGTGTTTCCGTCGGATCGAGACACACCGCGCGCCGTCCCTACCGAGGAACGAAGCGGACGTCCCTGCGGATTTGCGCGCGATGGAGAAGATACGCGCCGAGGACGCCGAGGGTGCCGAGGCCGTACCCGACGCTCGCCCGGAAGCGGATCTGCGAAGCCTCGTCGAAGTAGCGACAGGGGACCGGCACGTCGGCGATGCGGAATCCGAGAGCGGCGACCGCGACGAGGAACTCGCTGTCGAATACGAACCCGTCGTCGAAGCGATCGTAGCGCACCCGCTCGAGCACCTCGCGCCGGTACGCCCGATACCCCGTGTGGCACTCGGAGAGGTTGAGTCCGAGCACGAGGTTCTCGACGAGCGTGAGCGCGCGATTGGCGAAGTACTTGTACACCGGCATTCCGGAGATGAGCGCCTCCCGCCGCGTCCGGATGCGCGAGCCGAGGATCACGTCGCACACCCCGTCCTTGATGAAGCCGATCATGTAGGGAAGAAGCCGGGAATCGTATTGATAGTCCGGGTGCACCATGACCACGATGTCGGCGCCGGCGGCGAGCGCCTCATCGTAGCACCGCTTCTGGTTCCCGCCGTACCCGGAGCGCCTCGGCAGCTCGATCGTGCGAAGGCCGAGGCGGCGCGCGATCTCGACCGTGCGATCGGACGAGACGTCGTCGACGAGGATGATCTCGCCGGCCGCTCCCTTCGGGATGTCCCGCACGGTCTTCTCGAGCGTGGCCTCCGCGTTCCTGGCCGGCATCACCACGACGATCTTCATAGCCGCCGATCCGCCTTTCCCCTTCCCCGGGGAGAGCGAGCCGTCGTTTCTCTTCCCGCGTCCGCCCGCGCGCGGCTTCCGCTTTCGCCGATCATAGCATCCGGCGATCGCGCGACGAAACGCGATCGCTCCGCGCGCGCCGCCGACCGAAGGACCGCGCGCCTCTCCGCTCG
>JAGUYC010000133.1 GCA_020061515.1 Gemmatimonadota bacterium | reverse complement strand
GCGCGCGTTTCGCGAGACGCTCCGCCGAAGCCCCCTTCGCATCGAGCCGAACCCGCCTCTCGCGCCCGATCGCCGATCGGCGCCGGAGGGGGAGCGCGGGGAAGGAGACGAGCGTGTCCGGTAGCGAAGCGCGCCGCGTTCTCATCCTGATGGACGATCTCGGCGGCGGAACGGGGAACCACGTTCTCTCGATGGCCCGCCGGTGGGACCGCTCCCTTTGGAGGGTCGAGATCGCGAGCCCTCGGCCGGTCACCGCGCGGGAGGCGCCCGACATCGAGATCCGCGAGCTTCCTTCTCTCGGCCGGCGCGATTTCTACCCGCTCGCGCAGATCGCGCGCTTCGCGCAGGTTCGGAGATTGGTCCGGGGCCGCCGGCCCGTGATCGTGCACGCCTACTTCTTCTGGTCGATTCTTTATGCACGAATCTTGAAGAAGCTCGGCGTCGTTCCGCGTCTCGTCGAGAACCGCGAGGACCACGGCTTCAACTGGGGGCGGCACGAGTACGCGCTGCTTCGCTCGACCTGCTCGGCGCCGGACCGCGTGATCTGCGTCTCCGACTCGGTGCGCCGGACGGTGATCGGGAGGGAGCGTCTCGATCCGGAGCGGACGGTCGTCGTTTGGAACGGGATCGAGCCGGCGCCGGAGGGCGCGCGGGATCTCGATCTTCGCCGCGCGCTCGGTTTCGGCGCGGAGGACTTGGTCGTCGGGATGGTCGCCAACCTGAACCGCCCGATCAAGGGAGTCGGCTATTTCCTCGACGCGATCCCCGCGATTCTCCGCGAGGTCCCCGCCGCTCGCTTTCTGATTCTCGGACGGGGAGAGGGGGAGGGACCGCTTCGCGAGAAGGCGCGGGCTCTCGGGGTGGAAGACCGCGTCGTCTTCGCGGGGTTCCGCAAGGAGATCGAGCGCTTCTATCGAACGATGGACGTCTCCGTGCTGACCTCGCTCTCCGAGGGGCTTTCCTTGACGCTCTTAGAGTCGATGGGGCACGGGCTCCCGGTGGTCGTGACGCGCGTGGGGGGAAATCCGGAGGTCGTGATCGACGGCGAGACCGGGTTTCTCGTGCCGCCGAGAGACGCGAGTCTTTTCGCCGAGCGCGTGGTCCGGCTTCTTCGGGATCCGGATCTTCGCGAGAGGATGGGACGCGCCGGCCGCGCGCGGGTCGAGTCGCATTTCACGCTCCGCGACGCCGCTCGGCGCTATGTCACGATCTACGAGAACGTGATCGAGGGCCCGCCGAATGCCGGCGAGCCCTCGTCCGACCGCTGAAAGAACCGAGCTACGGAACGTACACGTCCCCGCTTGCGTTGCTGTAGAACGTGTTCTCGGACTCGACCGTCGCCGCGTCCGGATGATCGTCCCCCTCGAGGTACGCTCCGTACGTCGAGCTGTAGCCGAAGGAGCAGTCCTCGATCGACGGGTTCGAGTAGTGAACCCAAAGGTTCCCGTAGCCGCCGCCGCCGCCGTACTCGAAGATGCAGTGCGTCAGGCGGCACTGCGCGTCGACCACCTCGCCCGCGATCCAGAGATGGTTCCAATCGCCCGGCTGCGGGCTCGCGGCCGCGCTCGTGAACGTGATCGGGTTCGTGCTCGTTCCCTCGGCGATGATCCCGGCCTGGACCGTGTACCCGATCGTCATCTCCGCGTTCGCCTCGAACTCGATCGTCGTTCCCGCTTCGATCGTGAGGATGATCGGCGTTGTCGTGCTCCCCACCCAGACGTTGCCGTTCTCGGTGACGCGATACGGAACCCCCTGGTCCCGCCACGTCGCGCTCGTCTCCACGCCTCCGTAGGACACCTCGATCGCGTCGAAACCGGCGTCGTTCCCGGTGTAATCGTTTCCCGTGCCGAGATGGCGCACGTGATCGGGATCGAGCGCCAGCGGGTAACCGGCGCATTCGGTGATCGTGTTGTTGTTGAACTGCTCGACGTGCCCCGCGTGATCGTAGAAGATCCCGCGGCCCGCGCTCCGGCGGATGGTGCAGTGGTCCATCTTGAGCGCGGCGTCCCACGCGACGAGGATCGCCTGGCCTTCGGCGCCGGCGTATTCGATCGTGCAGTAGCTGAAGCGCGTGTTCGACGTGGTCCCCTCGAAGAAGCCGAATCCGTCCCAGTCTCCGGGGGAAGCCGGCGTCTCGTTCGAGGTGAAGGTGATCGTGGTATCCGCCTTGCCGACGGCCACGATCGTTCCCGCGGTCGTCCAACCGCAGCCGATCGAGGCGCCGGAATCGAACTTCACGAGGCAGCCCGGCTTGATCGTGAGCGAGCCGCCCTCCCAGACGGCGATGTCTTGGGTCACGATGTGCGGGTTGCCGGACGGCCACCAGGTCTCGTTCCCCGTGATGTTTTCACTGTGAACCGTCGGACCTCCCGCGGAGATCGTGACGGAGATCGTGTCGGATGCGTCGTTCCCCGAAGTGTCCACGGCGCGCGCGCGGATCGTGTGCGTGCTTCCCGCCGCGAGAGCGCTCGTGTTCCACGCGTGCTCGTAGACGTTCGCGACGGCCGACGCGTCCTCGCCGATCTTCGTTCCGTCGACGTGGAACTCCACTTTGGCGACCCCCTCGTCGTCGGTCGCCATCGCGCGGATGGAGACGTTGCCGGACGGGACCGAGGCGTTGTGGGTCGGCTGGAGGATCGTGACGGTTGGGGCGGTCGCATCCGGTTCGTTCGTGCTGTCCCCTCCGCACGAGAGAAAGACAAGGAACAGGGGGATCGACAAGGCAGCTGCCTTGCGCATGGCGATGGCTCCTTTCCTTCGCCTTGTGGTTCGGGAGACGCCCGGTCCGGCGTCGGCCGGGACGGCCGCCGGGCGTTCTCGCCGGGAGCGAGATGCCGGAGAGTCTATGGGGCGGAGTGCGCGAGCACAAGCACGGAAACGCCTCAAGATCGCCCCGCGGGCGGCCGCGAGGCGAGGCGCGCATTCGAGGGCGGGCGCCCCTACCGGAACTCCCGCTTGAGGCTCCCCCAGCTCCGCTCGTCGGTTCCCATCCACTCGTCGATACGAGCGGCCTGCCAGCGGATGTGGCCGTCGGGCGGGATGGGCATGAACGAGGAGGTGGTGGGGCCGGTGAGGCGCACGATCGCGCCGGCAAGTCCGAGCGGGCCGGTCTCGGTGATCTCGATCGACGCCGAGAGATAGGAGTTCCCGCGGGCGGGATGCGCGTGCGTCCGGAACTCGAGGAAGATGCCGGCGCCCAGCTTCTCGCCGAGAACGAGCGGAGCGCCTCCCTCGGCCGAATCGACCCGAAAGACCTCGAAAGAGCCCCCCGAGTAGGTTCGCTCGATCCATCCGCCGCGCGTCTCGATCTCTCGCGCGAGGACCAAGCCGCCTGTTCGGATGGCATGGAGTGCGCCGCTCCCCGGAACGTCGCCGAAGGCGGTCCCGGGCACGGCAAGGATGGAGTGCGCTTCCAGCGGGGCATCGAGCCCGGCGCTCGCGGCCGACGGAACGAGAAGAGAGAAAAGAGCGAAGAGAAGAGAGAAACGGCCTTCCTGGGAAAGCGAGCGCATACGTGTTCGCCTCGTGCGGGCGGGGCGCATTTCCGCGTCATTTCCCGCGCCGGAAGCTGGTTCAAAACCGGACTTCTTGGGAACGCAGAGACGGCGCTCGCGCGCCGCCGACGGAAGATATTCTACCAACAAATCGGCCAGTTTTCAAGGGGTGCTGTTCAGCTCTCCCGGCGCGCGCGGATCTTCTCAAGGAAGAGGAGGTAGTCGTCGGGGGTGTCGAGGTCGAACAGGATGCCGTCGTCGTCGACGGGAACCTCGCGGACGCGCTGCGGGTCGCGGAGAAGGACGGTACGGCCCATCGCGCCGGAAGGGAGAGAAAGGAGCTCCGGAAGAATCGACATATTCACGAGATACGGCCTCCCACCCGCTCCTTTGAAAGTCGGGACGAAGACGGTTCTCCCCTCGCCCTCCTCGTGGTAGGCGAAGAGGAGGCTTCGAATCGTCGATGGGCGGACGAGCGCGAGGTCGACCGGAATGAGGACCGCAGCGCGCGCGGCGCTCGGGAGAGAGCGGAGGCCGGCTTGAAGGGATGTGAGCTGGCCTTCTGGGTAGCGGTCGTTCCAGACGATCGCTGCGCCTCGCCTGTGAGCCGCGGCGGCGATCTCTCCCCCGCGGTGCCCGACGACGACGTGAACCGGCGCGAGCCCGGCGCCCGCGCAGGCGTCGAGCACTCGATCGAGGCAGGTC
>JAGUYC010000230.1 GCA_020061515.1 Gemmatimonadota bacterium | reverse complement strand
GGACGGGCAGCGCTCGTGCGGCTCGACCTCGCCGGTCCCGCAGACTCCGGCGGCTCGCCGGTCTGCGGCGGAACGATGGAGGTCCTCGTCGAGCCTCTCCGAACGGCGAGCGATCGCGATTGGCTGCGGGCGCTCGTTCAGCTGCGCGAGAAGGGCCGCAAGGTCCTCCTCGTCCGCGAGCTCGCCGAGCAAGACCCGGTCGAGAGCCGCGTCCTCGCGGTGGCCGAGGCGGACGGGACCATTGCCTGGGGGCGGATCGAGGCGTCGTTCTTGCCCGACTCGCTCCTCGTCTCAGGACCTCCCGTCCGTTTCATCGAGCGGACGGGGGACCGGGATCGACTCCTCCTCGAGGCGATCTCTCCGGTCGATCGGATGATCATTGTCGGAGGAGGACACATCGGGAAGGCGCTCGCGGCGATCGCCCCGCTTCTTCGCTTCGAGGTCACGATCGTTGACGAACGCGAGGAGTTCTCAGACCGGGAGAGGTTTCCGCTCGCGACGGAAGTTCTTCACGGAGATCCGGGCGCGATCCTCGAGACCGTTCCGGGAGGCGAGAGCGGGTACTTCGTCCTCGTCAGCCACGGGTATCCGACCGATGCGCGGGCGCTCCGCACCCTCCTTCGAAAACCGGCGCGTTACGTCGGCATGATCGGATCGAGGAGGCGAGTGGAGATGGTCCGCCGCGCTCTCTCCAAGGATGGGCTCGAGCGGGAGTTCTCCGACCGAGTGTATGCCCCGATCGGTTTGGCCGTCGGCGCGGAGACCCCCGAGGAGATCGCGGTTAGCATCGCGGCGGAGATCATCGCTGTCCGAAACGGCCTTGGCCGGAGCGCGGGCTCGCTCTCCGCGACGCGGGTTCCGGGATGAGCCCGCGGGAGGCGTTGGGGCTCGCGTCTTCCGGTTGCCCGTTCGACACTGCGGTCGCCTCCCGCGGTTTCCACGGTTGTTTCCCACTCGATTGGTGTTCCGTCCCGGTAGCCGTATCACCCCCTTCCCTCGTTCGAGCACCGAGTCATTCTCGCTCTCGAGGAGCACCCCTTCTCCTCGGCGTTTCGAGAGAACGGCAAGACCCGTTCCAAACGAGATCGCCCAAGGCGAATCCGGCATCCGACTGGCAAACAAGGAGTTCCGAAGGAATGGCGGCGCGGAATCTCGAGCAACCCGACAACGAAGTGGACGACCGGCGCGGCGATGCGCCCAAGGCGTGGGCGGCGCGCCCGCCAAGGAGAACAGGATGAGCGCTCGGCGAGCATGGGTGACCGGAGCGGGGCGCGGAATCGGGAGGGAGGCGGCGCGCCTCTTCGCGGAGAACGGATGGGACCTTTACCTCTCCTCGCGAACCGAAGCGGATCTCTCGGAAACCGCGCGTCTCTCGACGCGCGCCGGCATCCGCATCGTTCAGCTCCCGCTAGACGTCCGCTCCCCGGACGCGGTGCGGGAGGCGGTCCGAAGAATCGAAGAGGATGGGGGCGGGCCGGACGCGGTCATCCTTTCCGCGGGGGTCGGATCGTTCGCCCCGCTCGCAGAGGTCCAACCGGACGCATGGGATCGGATGATCGGGATCAACCTGACCGGCGCCTTCCTCTGCATGCGCGCCGCGATCCCCGGCATGATCCGGAAGGGGAGCGGGCGCATCGTGGCGCTGTCGTCGGTCGCGGCGCGCGCGGTGCTTCGAGGCTCCGCCTCTTACTCCGCCTCAAAGGCGGGTCTCGTCGCGCTCGCCAACGTCGCGCGCGAGGAACTGCGGGGCACGGGCGTCGGCGTGAGCGTGGTCTTTCCCGGCGCGGTCGCCTCGTCGTTCTGGGACGCGATGGAGAGCGAACTCGACCGGACCCGCATGATTCCCGTCCGGCGGATCGCCGAGGCGATCCTCCGCCTCGCCGAGGAACCCCCGGATTCGGTAACCGAGGAGATCGTGATCCTCCCTCCCGACGGGATTCTCTAGCTCTCTCGTCCGCGTTTTTCGCCGTGAGCGAGGCGGCCTCTGGCCCGCGCGCCCAGTTGGCGGGCCGGCCTAGGGAACCTCGCCGAGCGCGAGCCCGGTCGTCGCTTCCTCGAATGCCTCGCGGAGGATCTCATCGCCGGTCGCGCGAAGAACCGCGCGGAGAGCTTCCTCCGTGGAGACGCCGCGCGCGAAAGCGTTCAGAAGCGCATGAAGACGGCTGGTTCCATACGTATCAATGATCCAATGGGCGACCACATAGGATTCAAGATACGCTTCTTCCACGAAGGAGCGGTCGATTCGGAGAAAGGACTCCTCGAGATTCGCGAGCGGCACGAACGAAGACTCGCGCGCCATGCGCCGAGCCGCCTCCGCCCGTGAACGATCCCACTCCCCCGCGAGGACCTGCGCGAGCCCCTCGTTGAGCCACGCGGGGCAGCGGCCGTCGGTCCAATCGTACAGCACCGCGTGGACGTACTCGTGGATCGCCAGCGCCCGGAACCTCTCCTCCTTCTGATCGAAGGCGGGGAACGGGACGCGGATCTTCCCGTCGTAGAGCCCTCCCGTCCAATCGTGACCCTCGGTCAGGGCGCGAAACTCCTCCGGGGGATAGACGACCACGGTCACCGATCCGTTCCCCCGGCGGGAGAGCTCCGCGGCGACGTGCCGCCTCGCCTCCTCGAGGATCTCGAGCATCCTTCGCGCGAGGCGCTCCGCGTCCGGAAAGGACGGATCGTACCGGATTCGAAATCGTTCGTTCGCGATCGTGCGGAAGCCCCGCTCGAGCTTTCTCTCTCGATCCGCCTTCTCGATCCGATCCAGAACCTCGCCGCCCTCCGGGTTCAGACCGAGCGCGCGCCGCCATTCCTCGATCGCCCCGTCGAGATCGTCCAGTTCGTATGCGGCGTTCCCGAGAAGAACGCGCGATCCGCTGTCGCGCGGATCGAGCTCCGCCGCCCGCGCGAACGCCCGAAACGCATCCTCGTGATTCCGCATCTCCTGATAAACGAACCCGAGGACATTGTGAAAGAAGGCATGATGCGGAACGAGAGCGATCGCGCGCTCCGCCTCGGCGACCGCCTCGGCATAGACGGGCCGAGTCATCCGGCCGCGCGCGATCCGGAGCGCGAGGCGGGCGTGGGCGGACGCCAGGTTGAACCGGATCGTCGCGTCGTCCGGCCGGAGCCGGGAGGCGGTTTCGAAGCACGTGCGCGCGCTTCGATAGTCTTCTTCCTGGAAATGCCGGATTCCGCGGTCGTTCCAGACCGCGGCATCGGAGATGGCCGAGGCCGCGTGCGGAGCCTCCGGCGATGCGGCACGCGCGATCGCGCACCAAAGAACGGCGAGAACGAGCCCCAATCGCACCGAATGTCCCCTCGGTTCCCGGTTCCGGGAGTGCGGCCCGAACGACCGCTCTTACCGAGGATCGGCAGGCCCGGGGGTCGGTTGAGTCGCGGAGGAAGGGGAAGAGGCGGCTCGGCGTCTCTCCCAAAGGCGGATCGCGAAGAAAGCGGCGACGAGGATCGTCCCGGGCATGATCGGAAGGGAGTAGCGCATCCGGACGATCGTGAGGGAATGAATCATCCAAATATAAAGCGTCAACAACAGAAACGGAAGAAGATCGAAGCGCTTCCATCCCCGCGCGTAGCCCGCGACCGCGAGAAGGAGGATCGGGATCTGGACGAGCAGGTTGCCGGGGAGCACCTTCGGCTGGCCGAAGTACCAGAAGGCGCCGAGCTTCACGAAGAACGCCTTCGCGAAAGCCGCCGGATCCGAGGCGATGCGCGCGAACGCGCGGCCGACGAGCGAGTTCTCCTCGCGCGCGCTTTGCCTCGCCCGCTCCTCCTTCTCCTCGCGGTCCGCCGGGAGGTCGCGCCAGCGGCGCTCCGGGCGGTTCTCAAAGAAACGGACCAGGCTCTCGTCCGCCCCCGCGAAGCTCTCGTTCATTCCTTGGTTGAGGGCGCGCCCCGACCGGAGTGTGATTGGCACGAACGTCCCGGCGGCGCTCTGCCCGCGGGCGATCCAGGGGGCCGTGACGGCGGCCGTCGCGGCGAACATCGCGAGAACGAGAAGGACGCGCCGAGGAAGCGGGAACCGGCGAAGGCCGAGGACGAGCGCCGCCAGAACGACTGGAAAGAAGATCACCTTCTCCTTCACGAGGACGGCGAGCCCGAAGAGGATCCCGGTCGCCGCCGCGTCACCGAGTCGCCCCTCCGCGCGGAGACGAAGAAGAAAGAGCATCATCGCGGTGAGGAGAAGGACAAAGAGAACCTCGGGCGCGACGCGCGCGTTGTACACGATCGCCTGCGGATAGAGCGCCCAGGCGAGCGACGCGAGGAGCGCGACGCGGCGGTCCTTGAACACACGCATCCCGATGAAGAAGATGAGAAGCACGGTCGCGCCGTCCAGAAGCGGCTGCACGAACCGGATTCGGATCCCCTCGTTCACCTCCTCGCCGAAGACGAAGTAGAGCAGCGCGAGGAAGTACACGTATCCGGGAGGCGTCACGAGGTTCGGAATGTCTCCGGGCCGATCGACGAACCCGTGTCCGTGAAGGATGTGGCGCGCGATCTCGTCGTAGCCGTCGTCCACTCCCTTCCAATGAAGGCGCTCCCCGATTGCGGGGAAGACCGCGAACGCGTAGACGAGGCGGAGAAGAACGGCGAGCAGGAGAATGCCGAGCAAGACCCGATCGCGCGCGATCGACCGCATTGCGGATTCCTCCTTCCGGCGTCCCCGAGGCGGGTTCCCTTCGGAGAAGCGGCTCCGGTCGATCATAGCGGAGGGACCCAAACGACTCAAGATGCGCGCCCCCCCATCCGTTCCGGGGACGCCGAGCTTCCGCGCCGAGGGTCTTTCTGTTAGAATCTCCCGGGGATTCAAGGAAGGAGTCGAGCGTGGCCTATCACGTGAACATTCGCTCCGACGAGCTCCGCAGGGCCTACGAGCAGGGCTCCGCGGAAGCCCGCTACTTCCTCGATGTTCAGACGGGCGAGATCGTGCCCATCTTCGTCGATCTCGTCGAGCGGGGAGGCAATCCGGAGGACGCGCGGAGAATCGCTTCAGGCGTGAATGTCCGCTACTTCCTCATCCCGCACAAGCCCTCGCGCGAGGGGTATGCGGAGATGGAGGAGTTCATCGGAACGGTGAAGGACAAGCGGCTCCGGCAGACCCTAATCGAGGGGATCGAGGGGAAGGGAGCTTTCCGGCGCTTCCGCGAGATTCTCGTCTCCTATCCTGTCGAGGAAGAACGTTGGCTGGCGCTCCGCGACCGGAGAATCCGCGAGGAGATCGAGGACTGGCTTCGGAAGAACGGCATCGTCCTCGAGGAGACGTAGCCTGAGCTCGGGCGCGCGGACGCTCTCCGCTCTTCTCATCGTTCAGGTCCTCTTTGCCGTCCACTACCTCGCGGCGAAAGAGGTCGTCGAGGTCGTTCCGCCGCGGGTGTGGGCGTTCCTGAGAGTCCTCGCCGCGGCGGTCTTGCTCCTCGCGATCGACCGGCTCCGCCGGCCGCGCGCGAAGGTCGCGCGGAACGACTTTCTCCGCCTCGGGCTCTTCGCCCTCTTCGGGGTCGTGATCAACCAGCTTTGCTTCACCGAGGGGATTCTCCGAACGACCCCCTCCCATTCCGCGCTCATCAACACGCTGATTCCGGTTGCGACGTTCTTCTTCGCTCTCGTCTTTCGGAGGGAAACCGCCTCCGCGCGCAAGGTCGCCGGTCTTCTCCTCGCCCTCTCCGGCGTTCTCGTGCTTGTTCGTGTGCACGAGTTCTCGTACGAGGAGCGCTGGGTGCGAGGCGACCTTCTCACCCTTCTCAACGCCGGGTCCTTCGGGCTCTTCCTCGTGATCTCGCGGAACGTCGTGCGGAAGTACCCGCCGCTCACCATGACCGCTTACACGATGGCCTGGGGCGCTCTCGGGATCGCGGCGGTTGGGCTCCCGGGCCTCGCGTCGTTCGACCCGTCGGCGATCCGTCCGGAGATTCTCGCGCTGATGGCGTGGATCGTGATCTTCGCGACGGTGATCACGTATCTTCTGAACTACTACGCGCTCTCGAAGGTCGATTCATCGACCGTCGCCCTCTTCATCTATCTGCAGCCCCTGCTCGCGACCCTCCTCTCGGTGTCGCTCGGACGCGATACGCTCACGCCTCGTCTCGTCGCGAGCGCGGCCCTCATCTTCGCCGGCGTCTTCCTCGTGGCGCGCGCGCCATCGCGGACGCCTCGCTCGCGCATCTTGGAAGCGGAGTGAGGCGAGACGTTCCCTTCACGGGCAGGAGCTTTGTCTCGAGTAGAAGACGAGGAAGATCGCCGTGTCCGCGAAGTTCACGAGGTTATTCGGATCGCCGTTCAGGTTGCCGCAGTAGCCGGTTCCCGCGTTGAGAAAGGAAGCGTAGAGGAAGACATCCTGAAACCCGACGGCGCCGTCGCCGTTCAGGTCCGGGCTCCGTACGTGGACGGCGGCGGATTGCACGAGCTCGACCCCCTCGACGAAGGCATGAAGCGTGAGCGTCCCGCATCCTCCGAGGTGTCGGATCTCGAGAACCGCGCGGCCCGCGGAATCGGTCGGCGCCGACGAGAAGAAGGAAGCGTGCGGAAGCCCCGTTTCGCAGAAGCGGATCTCTTGCCCGATCGAGGAGACGCCGGAGGCGTGCACCGCCACCTCGCCGGCAGGAATGCCCGGAATCGGCTTGCCCCGGGGGTCGATCGCGGTCACGACGACTCTCAGGGTGGAATCGGCGTCGCCTCCGGGAGAGAGAAGCACGTTATTCGTCGCTTCGATCGTCGAGCGGCGCGGATCGATGTCGACCGTTGTCACGTGAAGGAACACGGGAACGACGATGGGGTCTCCCGAGTTCTGGGAGATCACAAGAACCGCTTCCTCGTCTCCCGAATCGAGGCCGCTCGCGTCGACTCGAACAGAGACCGTGATCGCGTCGCCCGCCGCGACGCTCCCGGACGAGGGAGAGACCGAAAGCCAGGTGATCGGCTCCGTGATGCGGAAGAAGTCGTCGCTCGCGTCCGACACCGATCCGTCCGGGCTCGAGACGCGCACGAGGCAGCTCGTCGAAGCGCTCGCCGGCACCCTCCACTCGTACAGCCCGTCGTTCTCGGTCTTCGGCACGATCGGAAGCCAGCTCATCCCTCCGTCGACCGAGAGATCGAGCGCGACCTCGGGGAGCCCCGGAGAGGACGCCCAGAGGACCGGACGGACTTCTCCGCTCCTCACGATCTCCCCGCCGTTCGGCGCGTGAAGAAGGAGAGCCGGACCGGATAGAGAAAGCACCATCTCGCCGTAAAGAACATGCGGCGGAGCCCCCCAGCCGTCTCCCTTCAGCTCCCACAGCATCCTGATCTCGTCGAACAAGTCCCCGCTCACCGAAACGTTCACGACCGCCTCGGCGATCTCCCCGTTGCGGATCTCCCCGTTCGCCCCAGGTGCGTTCCAGATGATCTCGACGCCGTCTCCGGCCGCACCGTTCGTGAGGAGCTTCCTCGTGTCTCCGACGACGGTGAAGTCGGTCGACGAGTTCACCGTGACGCCGAGGGGGAAGTCGATCTCCGCGCCTTTGATCCATTCAAAGTCGGGTGTCCGGTTTATGATCGCGAAACGGATGTCGAACACGGTGCCGGGCCGAAAGGAGGCCCGGTCGGCGACAATCGAGGATCCCGCGATGCTCTTCAGACCCGGCGGAAGGACGTCGATCGCGAACTCGAGCACGGAACCGGCGTCCCCGTCGTTCGCGAGGACGAGATTGACCTCGGCCGTTTCGTCCGGCTCCAGGGAGACCTCGAAACCCGCCGGGGCGACGTCGCACCCCGGATGCGGAACGACGGTAATCGTTCCTTCGTAGGTCTTCGCGTCGGGTCCCGTTACCGTGAGCGTGAGCTTGTCGCCGACCTCCAAAACGCCCTCGATCGGAACCACGGCGACACCGCTCGCGTTCGCGTAGGCGGAGCCGAGGAACAGGCCGCCGCGGGAGAGACCGCAGAGGGCATCCCTCGCGCCGGAGGTTGATACCGTCACGCCGGTCGCCGTCCGATCGAGCACGCCGGAGTGATCGACGAGGATGCGCACGGGAGCCTTGGTGCGAATCCGCACCGAAGGGTCCCCGAAGAGGTGCCACGACTGGAACATCCTCGCGCCGTTCGTTCCGTACTCGTCGATCATGCGGCAGGAACCGCCGAAGCAGAGGCCTCCGAGCGTCCGTCTTTCGTCTCTCACCAGAAGATCGATGAACTCGTCCTGAGCCGCCATCGGCGGATCCCAGTACTGGTTGGACGCCGAGGCGTAGGCGCCGATCGCTCCGGTCGGAAACCCGCCGTGCGTCGCGCGAAGAAGCGCCTCCGCGAGACAGGTGCCTCCGGTGAACTCCCCGTTGACGCAGGAGACCATGAAGACGAACGGGAGCCTCTCGTGATTTCTGAGAGCGGTCACGTGCGTGTTGGAGAACTCGCTCGTCACCCACCTCGTGCGCGACCCGTCGCCGCAATAGTTGACGAGCCCGCGCCCCTCGTCGATTCCCGCCATGACCTCCGCGGCGGTCGCGCCCGGATCGTAGATTCGGTCGACCGACTCGTAACCGTCGGAGAGAAGCCGGTCTCGAATGACGTCGATGTGTTCCCAGTCCAGCTCCCCATCGTCTCCGGGACCGTTGGCGGACGCCACCCCCATCGCCCGCCCATACCAATCACTGTCCTCCGCGGGATATCTCTCGTAGGAAATGATCCGCGCAACCTGGGTTCGGAGCTGGTAGGACGTGGACGCGGAAAGACGCCCGACCAGGAGATCCGGATAGCTGTCATCCCCCGCGACGAGCGAGTAGCGGGGATCCGCCGCGACTCCGAGCGTGGTGAGGTACGGCATCTGCGGAGCGTCTCCGACGAGAAGAACGAACGCCAGGTTCGTTGAATCATAAAATGCTTGGATGAAATCGCGAACCGAGATCGAGTCGACGCCGACGGAGGAAACGCCGACCATCGTCGTCTTGATCCCCATTCGGTTCTTCCACTCGGTCAGCGGAGCGAGGTCGGGGAGAAGGGGATCATGCGCAAGGATCAACATCTCCCCGGCCTCGCCGACCGGAGTGAACGCGGTCCGCTCGAAGTTGAGGAAGTGCCGGTCGTAGATCCGCGCGAACTCTCCGCTCGTCCGCTCTCGCCGATCCCCGACGATCTCGTTCCCGCCGCCCGGCCCCGCGAGACGCGCCTCGATCACGAGGCGCGTGTAGACGCGCAGCGTCCCGAGATGCGCGTTGTGCTGGAACGGAAACGCCGTCACGCACAGCCCGCGGACGTCGCGGAGAACGTACGGCTCTCCCGCCCGCGCGAGATCCCGCGGATACCAGAGGTCCCGGCCGTACGTGTCGCCGAGGCGATACGGAACCGAAGAAGGATCGACGGTGCGATCGAGAACGCCCTTCGAAGGAGCCACTTGGATTCCGGAAAACGTCTCGAACTCCGCCTCGAGGACGGAGATCTCCATCCGCCCCATGTTCGGGATCGCGAAGCTTCGCGCGACGGCGGGAAGATCCGGAAGGTCGCGCTCCAGGATGCGGCTCTCACCGCCAAGACGAATCTGATGGAAAGTCTCGCCGTCGATCGTGACGGGGATCTTGTCGAAGGCGCCGACGAGAACCTCGATGAGGATGCGCTCCTCGCTCGACGCCAGAAGACGGACCTCCGCGTCTCGGCGGATCGATCCGACCTCCACGCGCTCGGCGAGGGCGCAGTACGTCAAGAGGGCGAGCAACAGCGCCGCCCAGAGAGCGGATGATTTCAAACCGACCTCCTGCAGTCTCCGGGAGGGCAAGCAATCTCCGGAGAACGCTGGAATTGCCGAGACCACAAGCGGTCAAGTGGGTGCAGCATATCATAGGAGCTAACCTCTTGTCAACGCACTTCTTGCGCCTCGCCCCCTCGGGAAGTTGGCCTGTAAGATGTTTTATCACAATGCCTTGCGGCCGCATCATCGACCGGGCGTCCGTCCGCGGCTCCCGACCGGATGCCATCAACCGCTTCTCTCGCAATGGGATACACCGTTTGATTGTCCGGGGTTAAGCATTGACATAAGATCGATCAAGACCCAATAACTACAGAAAGAAACTTCACACGTGTTTCGCTTCTCGTGCCGGAGTCCTACCAGGGTCTGGCTGGACACTTGCTCCGCTCGGCGGGCGGGGGTCTCCCGAGGGATCGGTGCTGCCTTGTATGCGGACGCGCGGGTCTCTCCTTCGCGCCGCATGCGCGAAGGAGCTTCCTCGCCACCCCGTCGCTCTTCGCGACGGGGAGCCCCGGCTCGGTCGTGTCGGCCACAGCCCGCTCGCGCTCCGGCCAGTCGCGCCTACGCACTTGGTGGCCTGCGCGCGAGCAG
>JAGUYC010000327.1 GCA_020061515.1 Gemmatimonadota bacterium | reverse complement strand
GGCGACGACGCGGACGCGGTCTGGGTCCTCGCGGGGGGAGGCGGCCCGACCGCCACCGTCGTCTGGAATCGCCCGATGCCCGGCTCGGTCCTCACGGTCGCGCGCATCGCGGACATCTCGGGAGACGGCGTCAACGACGTCGTCGCCGGAACGTGGACGGCGGGAGGAGATGTCTACGCCCTGAACGGCGTGAACGGGAACGTCCTCTGGATTCGTCCGATCGGGAGCTATGCGTACGTTCAACGCCTCGCGGCGCTCGACGACGTGAACGGCGACGGCTACGAGGATGTCGCCGTCGGCTCCTGGGACAACCGCGCGGTCGTCCTCTCCGGAATCGACGGAACGATCCTTTGGGACACGCGTGTCGGAACGCTGAACGGAGGCGACGTGTGGGCGATCGGACGGGTCGCGGACACGAACGGGGACGGGATCAACGACGTCGTCGCCGGCTCTTTCGACTCCCATGTGTACCTCTTCGACGGCGCGACCGGGGACAGCCTCTGGTGGTACAACACCGGGAACCGCCTCTACTTCGTGAACGGCGTGGCCGACCTCACGGGGAACGGGTGGCCGGACGTCGTCGCGGGATCGCAGATGCTCTCGGGCGGACCTCCCGGCGGCCGCGCGTACCTTCTCGAGGGGGGCGACCTCTCGACCGGCGTCGCGGGGCCCGTGCTTTGTGCGCGCGCCGTTCCATCGGAGTCCGGGGTCCGCGTCCTTCTCGGCGGGGCGCACGGCTATCCCGCCTGCCACGTCGAGCGGCTGCTCGCGAACGACGAGGCGCCCGGTTCCTTTAAGCACGAACTGTTCGAAGCTCATGCGAAGAGCGCGATGAGCGCGGCGGACGCGATGGCGGCGAGGCGCCTCACGCCCGGACCGCTCTGGGTTCGCCTCACCGATCGACCGATCCCGATCGCGTCGGGGGAGGCGGTCTTCGTCGACCGGACCGCGGGGGCGGGGACCGCGTACGAGTACCGCTTCGTCCTTCTCGCGGAAGAGGGCGAGGAGTTCTTCTCCCCCACGGCGCGTGTTCTTCTTCCGGGATCCGCCCCCGAGGCGAAGGGGAGCTTCCTCGCCGCGCGGCCGAACCCGATGAACCCGTCGACGACGATCGAGTTCTCCCTCGCGCGAACGGGACCGGCGCGGCTCGATGTCTTCGCGGCGAACGGCCGCCACGTCGCGCGCCTCCTCGACGCCGACAGAGCGAGCGGCACCGTTCGGGCCGAGTGGGACGGACGGGACTCGCGGGGAGAACCGGCTCCGAGCGGGCTCTACTTCGTCCGGCTGGAGACGACGGATCGGGTTCTGACGACGAAGGTCGCGATCGTCCGATGAGTCGCCTTCGACGCCGTGCGACGAAATCCACCACGTCTGCGCGGAAATGGTGGGGAAATGGTGACAGACACCATTGAGGAAGATGGTGTCTGTCACCATTTCCGCGCACCATTTCCGGCGCACCCCTTGCCCCGCGCCCCGGCGGGATGGCCTCAGCCGGCGCGCTCCTGACCGTCCTTATGTCCTTGATTGATCTGGCTCATCTTATTGATTTTCTTGCAGATAACCGTTGATTTCGATCATTCGTTCTGGTAAACTATCGCCTGTTCTCGAGGGGGCTCCCGGACGTCGGCGTGCGCCCCGTCGCTCCCAGAACTTCCGCCACGAGAGGAAGGTGGTCCCGTGTATCGTGATCCCTGGCTCCGCGCTTCCAGCATCCTCGCCGTCGCGATCCTTCTCGCGGCCCCAGTCGCGGAGGCCCGCAATCCGATCCGCAACACCTTCCTCAACATCTACCCGAACGCGACCAACACGCAGCTCGACGACCTGCCGAGCCGTGCGAACCACTGCGGCGTCTGTCACTTCGACTTCGCGGGGGGAGGCACGCGGAACCCGTACGGCCTCGGCGTCGAGATCGGACTGAACTCCGGTCTCAACAACTCGCAAGCGATCCTCGCGATCGAGAACACCGACTCCGATGGCGACGGCTACACGAACCTCGTCGAGATCACCTCGACGCTCTTCGCCAACACGCCGACCTTTCCGGGCCTCACGCAGCTCAACAAGAACAGCGTGTCGAACATCCCGGTCTCCGAGGTCGAACCGTACCTCACCCCGTCCGGCGGATCGGACACGACGCCGCCGGCGGTCGCGGTTCTCTCACCGAACGGAGGAGAGAACCTTTCCGCGGGCGGCTTCTCTTCGGTGTCGTACACCGCGACCGACGGGAGCGGCATTTCACATGTGAACTTCTATCTCTCCGAGGACCAAGGCGCGACCTGGAGGCCGGTCGGACGAAACGAATCCTCGACCGGGACCTTCGCGTGGTTCGTTCCGAACCGGCCGGGCGGAACGAACCGGATCCGCGTCGAAGCCTTCGACAACGCGGGGAACCCGGGATCCGATGCGAGCGACGGCGACTTCGCGATCGCCGGCGTCCCGGCGGGGTTCGTCCCCTCCACGCTTCGCGACATGGACCTTTCCGGGACGCAGCCCTTCGAGGGAGCGGTCCTCGACGATCCGAGCGGATGCGGGAGCTGCCACGGGGGCTACGACCCGGAGGTCGAGCCGTGGCACGGATGGTCGGGCAGCATGATGGGGCAGGCGGCCCGCGATCCGCTCTTCCTCGCCTGCCTCGCGATCGCCGAGCAGGACGCCCCCTCGGTGGGAGACCTTTGCATTCGGTGCCATTCTCCGGGCGGCTGGCAGGAGGGCCGATCGACCGACACGGGCGGCGGCCTTCTCACCGCGAAGGACCGCCACGGCGTGCAGTGCGACTTCTGCCACCGCGCGGTCGATCATAACTATGTCCCCGGAACGAGCCCGGCCCTCGACACGCTCGTCCTGCAGACGATCGTTCCCCTCCCCCTGGGCTACGCGAACGGACAGTTCATCAACGACCCGGCGCCTTATCGGCGCGGCCCGTACGCCGACGCGCTGGCGAGCCATCAGTTCCTCGAGTCCCCCTTCCACCGCTCGTCGGACATCTGCGGAATCTGCCACGACGTGAGCAACCCGGTCTTCGTGAAGACCGGGCCGGGGAAGTACGCTCCGAACGGGTTCGACGAGGAACATCCGGACATGGATCTCCGGAACATGTTCCCGATCGAGCGGACGTACAGCGAGTGGTCGAGAAGCGAGTACGCCGCGACCGGAGTGTACGCGCCGCAGTTCGCGGGGAACAAACCGGACGGGATCGTCTCGACGTGTCAGGACTGCCACATGAGGGACGTCGTCGGCGCCGGCTGCAACGAACCCGGCTCACCGACGCGGACGGATCTCCCGCTCCATGATTTCATGGGCGGCAACGCCTTCCTCCCGGACATCCTTCCCGGTTTCTGGCCGGGCGAGACGGACAGCCTCGTCCTTCAGGACGGAAAGCAGAGAGCGATCGACATGCTCCGTCTCGCCGCGACGCTCGAGGCGACGCCGACCGAATACGGAGTCCTCGTTCGGGTGACGAATGAAACGGCGCACAAGCTTCCCTCCGGCTATCCGGAGGGGCGGAGGATCTGGCTGAACGTTCGGGCGGTGGACGGCTCGGGTCAGACCGTGTTCGAGTCGGGTCATTATGATTTCGGGACGGGCGAGCTTTCGCACGACGAGCAGGCGAAGATCTACGAGATCCATCCGGGACTCTCGCCCGGGCTCGCCTCCGCGCTCGGCCTCCCCGCCGGTTCCTCCTTCCACTTCGTCCTGAACGACACGATCTACGAGGACAACCGGATCCCGCCGCGCGGCTTCACGAACGCGGAGTTCGAGGCGATCCAGTCGCCGCCGGTCGCGTATTCGTACGCGGACGGCGCGTACTGGGACGACACGCCGTACAATCTTCCGGCCTCGGCGGAGACGGTCCACGTGACCCTTTACTACCAAACGACCACGAAGGAGTACGTGGAGTTCCTGAGAGATGAGAACACGACGAACAGCGCGGGGGACGACCTCTACGCCGCGTGGGCGGCGCACGGAAAGGGCGCACCGGTCGCGATGGCCGAAATCTCGACACCCGTCGAGATCCTCACGGACGTCGCCGAGGCGGAAGTCGCTCCGCGTCCCGCCCTCGCCCTCCACGCAGGCGCCCCGAACCCGTTCCGGTCGAGCACGACGATCTCCTACGCGGTCCCCGAACGGGGCAAAGTGTCGGTGCGCGTCTATGACATTCGAGGCCGTTCCGTTCGCACGCTCGTGGACGAGGTTCAGGCGGCCCGCTTCCACACGGCGATCTGGGACGGCCGCGACGACGGCGGGCGCGCGGTCGACTCCGGCGTGTACTTCATCCGCCTGCAGGCAGGCGACAAGACGATCACGAAGCGCAGCCTCCTCCTCCGCTAGAGGAAGAGACGCGAAGAGGGGCGGGTTCTTTCGGACCCGCCCCTCGATCTCGATCCAACATCTTCCGCGCCGCTGCGGAACTCGTCGCTAGCCTAGATGATGCACGCGTTTCCGTCGCGAGCTAGACGATCTTCACGAGCTCGATCTCGAACGTGAGAGCTTTCCCCGCGAGAGGATGGTTCGCGTCGACCACGATCGCGTCCTCAGCGATCTCCAAGACCCGGCCGATGACGGTCGTTTCCCCCTGCCGCCGAATGCGGACCTCCTGCCCCGCCCGGAAGGAGCCTCCCTCGCCGAGCGTCTCTCGGTCGACGCGAAGGCGAAGATCCTCGCGGTAGCGTCCGTAGGCCTCCTCGGGAGGAATCCGAACCGTCTTCTTCTCGCCCGCCTCCATTCCGAGAAGGGCCTTCTCGAATCCGGGGATCACGCGCCCCGCGCCGATCGTCACCTCGAACGGCTTCTTCTCCCCGGTCGCGTCGAACTCCGTGCCGTCTTCAAAGGTCCCGCGATAGCGGACGCGGACCGTGTCGCCCGTCTTTGCTTTCGACATGAAGCTTCATCCATCCCGCGTCGATCAGGTCGCGGCCGGTTCCTCTTTCGTCTGTTCCTCCCACTCGCCGGTTCGGAGAAACTCGTCGATCGACTTCGCCCCGCGCCGCCCCGCCCCGAGCGCGAGGATCACCGTCGCCCCTCCGGTCACGATGTCTCCTCCCGCGAACACGCCGCGCTTCGTCGTTCGTCCGGTCCTGTCGTCGGCGACGACCGTCCCCCACTTCGTGTGCACGATGTCGGGGGTCGTCTTCTGGATGATCGGGTTCGGGCTGTTCCCGATTGCGACGATCGCCATCTGGCAGAGGATCACGTACTCGCTCCCCTTCATCGGGACCGGGCGGCGCCGGCCGCTCGCGTCCGGCTCGCCGAGCTCCATCTTCTGCACGCGCACGCCGACGAGCCATCCGTTCTCGTCCCCGAGGAACTCGACCGGGTTCGTCAGCATCAAGAACTTGACGCCTTCCTCTTTCGCGTGGTGGATCTCCTCTTTTCGCGCCGGCATCTCCTTCTCCGAGCGCCGGTAGATGATCCGCCCGCTCTTCGCCCCAAGACGGAGCGATGTCCGCACCGCGTCCATCGCGGTGTTCCCGCCCCCGAAAACGACCGCTTCCTTCCCGCGGCAGTCGAAAACCGGCGTTTCCGAGTCGGGGAGGTACGCGCGCATGAGGTTCACTCGCGTCAGGAACTCGTTCGCCGAATAGACGCCGATCAGGTTTTCGCCCGGAACATCGAGGAAGCGCGGCGCCCCCGCGCCCACGCCGAGAAAGACCGCGTCGTATCCGTTCGCGAGGAGCTCGTCCACCGTGTCGGTCCGGCCGATCACCGCGTTTGTCCGGAACTCGACGCCCATCTTTCGCAGTTGATCGATTTCCGCGTGAACGATCTCCTTCGGAAGGCGAAACTCCGGGATTCCGTAGACGAGAACGCCGCCGAGCGAGTGGAGCGCCTCGAAAACCGTGACGTCGTGCCCCATCCGGATCAGGTCGCTCGCGCACGCAAGCCCGGCGGGCCCGCTCCCGACAACCGCGACCTTCTTCCCTGTCTTCTTGACCTTCGAGCGCTCCGTTTTCATCAGTCCGTAGTCGCGCTCGAAGTCCGCGACGAAGCGCTCGAGGTTGCCGATCGCGACCGGCTCTCCCCTCTTGGCGAGCACGCAGAGGACCTCGCACTGCTCCTCCTGCGGGCAGACGCGCCCGCAAATGGCGGGGAGCAGGTTGTCGCGCTTGACCACCTTCACCGCCTCGTCGAACTTCCCTTCCGCCACGAGACCGATGAAGTCGCTGATCTGGATCCCGACCGGGCATCCGTCCACGCACTTCGGCTTCGGGCACTGGAGGCATCGAAGCGCTTCGAGCTTGGCCATCTCCGCGGTGAGGCCGAGGTTCACCTCGTGGAAGTTCTCCCGCCGCATATCCGGCTCTTGCTCCGGCATCTTCTGGCGCGGGATCTTCATCCGGTCCTTCTTCTCCATGCCGCCGGCCATCACGCCTCCTCCTCATCAGGCCGGAGTCCTTCCCGAATGCGGGCCTTCTCCGGATCCTGCAGGTCGGCGATGGCCTCCCGAAGCTTGCACGGCTCCGTTTCCAGAAGCTCGGTGTCGCGGGTCTTCTCGAACTCGAGATACGAGCGGTTGCGGAGCATGAGAAGCTCGAAGTCGACCTCGTGCGCGTCGAACTCCGGGCCGTCGACGCAGGCGAAGAAGGTCTCCCCGCCGACGCGCACCCGGCATCCCCCGCACATGCCGGTCCCGTCCACCATGATCGGGTTCAGGCTCACGGTGGTCGGGATTCCATGCGGGCGCGTGACGCGCGAGACGGCGCGCATCATCGGGACCGGGCCGATGGCGAGCACGTGGTGAATCGCGCGGCCCGCGTCGATCAGCTCCGAGAGCTTCTCGGTGACGAGGCCGTGGAAGCCGTACGAGCCGTCATCCGTCGTCGGGTAGACCTCGTTGCAGATCGCGCGCATCTCCTTTTCGAGGATCACGAGCTCCTTCGTGCGGCCGCCGATGATCGCGCACACGTGGTTCTGCGCGCGCTTCACGGCGACCGCAGTCGGGTACGCGATCGCCGTCCCTACGCCGCCGCCGATGACGACCACCGTCCCTACCTTCCCGATCTCCGAAGGCTTGCCGAGCGGGCCGACGCAATCGGTGATCGCATCCCCCGCCTCGAGCGTGTTGAGGAGCTTGGTGGTCTTCCCGAGGCTCTGCACGATGAGCGAGATCCAGCCCTCCTTCACGTCGGCATCGGCGATCGTGAGAGGGATCCGCTCCCCGTTCGGAGTGACCCGGATGATGACGAACTGACCCGCCTTCCGTTTCTCCGCGATCTTCCGCGCCTCGATCCGGAAGTACTTGACCGTGGGAGCAAGAAACCGCGCCTCCAAGATGCGAAACATGCCGCCTTCTCCTTGAGACCGCTGTGAGCCGTGCGTTTGCCGGCGGCGCGACGTCGGGGAGGTCCATCCGGGGAGATCCTCCCCGCGCGGCGGCCGGGGAGCCGGCGCCCCCGCGAGCATGCCGGGCGGAACGCGTTGCGCTACCATAGAATCTATCATCCGCCCGCCGGCGGGGCCAAGAGATTCCCTGGGGAGAAGACCCCGGCTCTAGAACACGGCGAGGGTCGCGGGAAGATAGCGCGAGAAGTCGCCGTAGGGACGGTCGGTCATGAAGACGAGCATCTCCACGTTTCGGAATCCGAGGGCGTGGAGGTGACCGTAGATCGCGCGGTTGCTGTTCGGGCAGAAGAAGCGAAGGGTTTCTTTTCCGAGCTTCGCGGCGGCGAGGATCGACGCGTCCACCGCCGCGCGGAGATCCCGGGCCGACTCCACGCCGACCGGTTGGATCTCGCCCCGCGGTCCGATCATGCCGTACGCGACCCGGCGGCCGCCGCGCCGGAAGACGAGGACGCGGAACTCCTCGTCTCCGGCCCAGAACTCCCACTCCTTCGCGTGCGGATAGCCTCGGATCGTGCGCTCCAGGCGATGGATCCAGGCGAGATCGCCGCGCCGGACTTCGCTTGACGCATCAAAAGCCGGCGCCTTCGGCAAGAGGATCTTCTCGGTCTTCGCCTCCATCACCGTGAGGAGCTCGTGCGGGAGCATGCCGAAGCTCGTATAGAGACCGACCGCATGTTGGTTATAGGTAAAGGTTCCGAGCGCGTGGGTCATGCCGGGACCCTCCCGCCACACGCGCCGGAGCATCTCGCGCCCGATCCCGCGCTCCTGAAGCCGCGGATCGACGAAGAGCCACGCAAGGTACCATTGTTTCCCGCGAACGATCGCCGCGGCGAAGCCGACCAGGCGCGTCCCCTTCCAGGCCGAGAGGAACGTCTCCGGGTCGGTGGAGAAGAGATGGTGAGCGAACGCCGGCGCCGCGCGCGGCCGCCACGGGACCGGCGGCTTCCCGGTCTTCTCCCTGAGATCGCCGATCGACCGAAGGACCAGCCGGAGCGCGGGATAGAGATCCTCGCGGCGGCAGCGGCGGAAACGGATCCCCTCGCGCGCCATCTCTGTCTCCCTCGATGCCCATCCTCCACGCGAACGCGCGGGGACGGTTCTTCGCTACAGCTCTCTCCCGTACGCCTTCCGGCTTCGGTCCGGCGCCGGCTCGAAAGTCGGTCTTTCGGGAGGTCTTTCCTTGTGAAGCCGGAGAAGCTCCTCGATCCCGCGGTCGAGCTGCGCGTCGATGCCGCGTCCAAGCTCCTGCGGAAGGTTGTCGACCTCGATATCCGGCTCGACGCCTCGGTTCTCGAGCCCCCATCCGACCGACGGTTCCCAATGCGCGAACTCCGGCTGGGTCTGGACGCCGCCGTCGACGAGGCGCTTGTCCCCGCGGATGCCGACCACGCCTCCCCAGGAGCGCTTGCCGATGATCGGCGCGAGCCCCATTCGTTGAATCGCAAAGGGTCCGAGGTCGCCGTCGGAACCGGCGAACTCGTTCGTGAGGACGACGAAGGGTCCGTTGAGGACGCGCGCCGGCCAGTTCCACGTGTCGCCCCCGCGCGAGCGCCCGAACATCACTGGGTCGCGCGCGAGCCGGGACACGATGAGCTGGGAGACGAACCCGCCCCCGTTCCAGCGCATGTCGACGACCATCCCCTCCCTCTCGAGCTGCGGATAGAACCACCGATCGAACGCCGCGAGGCCCCTTCCGCCCATGTCGGGGACGTGGATGTATCCCATTCGGCCGCCGGTCTTCTCCGCCACGTACTCGCGGTTCCGGCGCACCCAGTCCGCGTAGAGAAGGTTCCCCATCTCCCGGCCACGAAGCGGCGTCGCCACGACATCGCGCGCCCCCTCGCGCGAGCGGCGGTCGTTCACCGCGAGGAGAACCTCCTTCCCCGCGAGGTTCTCGAGGCTCGCCTCGAACGGCTCGTTCGGGGCGAAGGGAAGCCCGTTCACCGCGAGGATGTAATCCCCCTCGCGCACGTCGACTCCCGGCTCCTCGAGGGGAGAGCGCACGCGGTCCGCGGGATCGGCCCGGTAGATGCGCGTCACGCGGAAGGCGTCCCCCTCCCGGGCGAGCTCCGCGCCGAGAGTGCCGGTCGAGACTCCGGGAACGTCCTTCCCGGCGTCGCCGCCCCAGACGTACGTGTGCGAGGTGGCGAGCTCGCCGATCATCTCGGCCATCAGATCCCGAAGATCGTCCCGGGTGGCGAGGCGCGGAAGAAGGGTCGCGTACCGATCGCGAACCGCCTCCCAATCGATTCCGTGCATCCCCTCGTCCCAGTAGAAATCGCGCATGTTCCGCCATCCCTCGAAGAAGATCTGGCGCCACTCCCCTCTCGGGTCGAGCTCGACGACGAGATCCGAGAGAGAGACCTTCGCCTCCTCAAGATCCTTCGGCGCCGACGCGGCGTCGACGACGTAGATCTCGCCGCGACGTTTCATCACGGCGATCTTCTCCTTCTTCGGCTGCACTTCGAAGGCGGAGACCCCGTCGAGGAATGTGCTCGCTTCCTTCTTCTCAAGATCGAACGCGATGAGGGAGGCTTTCGGTTTCGGCTCGCCGTCGAAATCGAAATCCTCGGCGAGCCCTTCCGGCGGCCGGGAGAGATAGAAGACCTTCTTCGACGTCGCGGCGAGCCCGAAGGTGCGCCCCGTCTCGACCGGAAGCTCGAGGTAGCGTTCGGCAAGCCTTTCGAAGTCGATCGCCACCGGCTCCGGCGCTTTCTCCTCGTCATCGTCCTCGCTCTTCTCCTTGTCCTTCTTTCCCTTCTTCTCCTCTTCCTTTTTCCCCTTTTCGCCCTCGGCGCCTTCCTTCGGCGGAATCCCCTTCCTCGCGACGAGCGGGTTCTCCACGTCCGGGCGAAGGAGAAGCATGTAAGGGCGGGTCGTCGCCGCCTCGATCGTCTCGAAGTCGCGCCAACCGATGTGCGGGTTCATCACGCGATCGCTGAGGAAGTAGAGGTAACGTCCGTCCGGGTCCCAGGCCGGAGTGTGATCGTCGGTCGTCCACCCGGTCGCCGCGCGGACCTTCTTTTCCTTCGTGTCGTAAATGTAGATCGAGCGAATGTCGATATCGTTTGCTTTGGAATAGGCGAGCCAGCGGCCGTCGGGGCTCCAGACATAATCGCGGATCTCGTCGAAGTCGGAGTGGTCGGCGAGAACCGGCTCGCCCCCTTCCGCGTCGACGACGTAGAGATCCTGGTCCTCGTCGGCGTAGGCGATTTGCTTCCCGTCGGGAGACCAGAGGGGCGGGAAGAGCCAGTTGCTCCCCGCCGCCTTCTTCACGCGCGTCGGGTTCCCGCGCCCCCAGGCGTCGGCGATCACGATCTCCTCCTCGCCGCCCGCGTCGGAGATGAAGACGAGCTTCTTGCCCGCGGGGTCGTAGCACGCGTCGCGCTCGCGCGCTCCGCTTCCGTGCGTGACGGGGAGGGTGACCCCTTCCTCCGTCGGAACCGAAAAGATCTCGCCGCGGGTCACGACGGCGAGGCGCTCCGCGTCGGGAGAGAGCGTGAAACCGGTCAGGTACTTTTCCGCGTCGGGATAGCGCTTCCTGGTGAGAATCCGCTCGCTCGGGAGATCGATCGGCACCAGGCGTTCGCTTCCCGCGGCCGGATCGAAGATGTGGATGTCCCCCGCGAGGGTGAAGACGATTCGCCCGGAGTCGCTCATCGAGGCGTGGCGCGCGTCCCATCCGTCGAAGTCGGTGTGCCGGCGGCGGTCCGATCCGTCGGGGAGAACGGACCAGATGTTCATCGTTCCTCCCTGGTCGCAGAGAAAGTAGATCCGCCCGCCGTGCCACATCGGCGAAAGGTCCGCCCCCTCGAAGTCGGTGATCCGCCGATAGTCCGCTTGTCTAGGATCGCCGACCCAGATGTCCGCGGCGGTCCCTCCGCGGTAGCGCTTCCACGTTCCCCCGCCGGCCGTGCGCGTGAAGGCGAAACGGCCGGTCGATGGATCCTCGTCGAAGGTGGAGATCCAGCCGATCGGCACCTTCTCCGGCTCGCCCCCGCCCGCGGGGATCGAGAAGAAGTCGGGCGAGCGGTTCGGGCTGTCCCGGAAGCTGAGGAAGTAGAGGCGCGAACCGTCGCGCGACCATCCGATGCAGAAGTCCGGGGCGGGATGCCACGTGAGACGCTTCGGCTCGCCGCCCGCGGACGGCATGACGTAGATGTCCGTGTTCCCGTCGTAGAAGCCGGAGAACGCGATTCTCGATCCGTCCGGGGAGAACTTCGCGCCCGTCTCATCGCCCGCGTGCGAGGTGATCCGGCGGACATCGCGGCCGTCAGCCGAAGCCTTCCAGAGATCCCCCTCCGCCGTGAAGACGATCGTGTTGCCGTGAAGATCAGGGGATCGTAGGTAACCAGGATCGGCTCCCGCCGCACCCGATGCGGCAAGCAGAGCGCACGCGGCTGCAACAGCCGCTCCGAAGGACGCGCAACGATTCCTGCTTCTGCTCATGAAACCTCCCGCGTGACCGCCGCCCCGAGAAGGAGACTGCGGGGCGGCATCGATCGATGCCGTTGAACGGAACCCTTCCGGTCCCGCCCCGGGTGCCGGGCCGAAGGCGTTTCCGGATCTATTCTAAGGACGAATCCTCCCCCGCGCATGTTCAATTCCAGGAGACGCTTCGCGGATGGTCCGCTCGGCGGGCCGGGGTCTCCCGCGGGATCCGCTGCGGCCTTGTATGCGGACGCGCGGGTCCTGCCCGCGGCTGTCCACTCGATGCTCGCCATTTGTTAAGGAACCTGGTTCATTAATATTCCGAGGGGTGGGGCAGAGCGACGAGTTGCCGCGCGCCGCGCGCGGCATGTTTGAGCAAGCGAGCCCTGCCCCTCGGCTCCGGAGCCTCCCGAATGTTAAGGAACCTGGTTCATTAATATTCACCCGCCCCCGGGGGTGGGAGCCTTCGGCTCCGTTGTGGAGTGGGCGGGTACCCGGCCTCGTCGATCAGGCCCTGAGGGGGAGGCCGGCCCGCCGAGCGAGCAAGAACGACCTGGCCCGTGAATTGCTAGTGAACCTGGTTCACTAATATTCAGCCGCGGGCGGGCCCCGCCGTCCAAGAATCAAAAAGAAGGGGCGGGCCCGAGAAGAGCCCGCCCCGCGAACCGTTCACATGTGAATCAAACTACCGAATCAGCGTCACCCGCTGCGTGGCCGCGTGAGAACCCGCGCGGAAACGAACGAAGTACACCCCCGACGACACCGCCTCGCCCCCCTCGCTCCGCCCGTCCCACAT
>JAGUYC010000080.1 GCA_020061515.1 Gemmatimonadota bacterium | reverse complement strand
GGACGGCGCGCGCGTGGGCCGGGCGGTGCGCGCGGAGCGCGTCGCGCGTGATCGTCGAAACGGAAGAGCTGAAGGTCCTCGTCGCGCGCGGCTGGAGGATCCGAGAGGAGAAGATCGAGGTCGTCGGGCTCGGCGTCGATCGCGCGCTCTTCCGGCCGCGCGATCGCGAGGAGGCCAGGGCGAGGCTCGGCATCCGGAAGGACGCGGTCGTTCTCTTGTACTCCGGCGTGCTCGATCGGACGCACACGCTCGTCCCGTTCCTCACGGCGCTCCGGGAAGGGGCGCCGCGGGGGGCGGAAGTCCACATCGCGGGGGACGGAAGTCTGCGCGAGACCTATGAACGGATCGCGCGGGAGGTTTCGGCCCCCGTCGTCTTCCACGGCAGGGTGCCTCACGCGGCGATGCCGGAGTACATCGCCGCGGCGGATCTCTGTCTCGCTCCCTACGACGCCTCGGTCTTCCCGGGCGGCGAGGTCGTCTATTCAACCCTCAAGGTTCCCGAGTATCTCGCCTCGGGACGCGCGGTGGCGAGCGTGCCGAGCGGGAACATCCGAAGGCTGATTCGAGACGACGAGACCGGTTTTCTTCTCGAGAACACCGTGGGCGACTGGGTCCGGTTCCTTTCCGACTTCCCGACGCGCGAGCGGCTCCGGGAGATGGGGGAGCGAGCCGGGCGCTCGGTCGCCGTTCCCGGGTGGGAGGAGACGGCGCTGCGTTATCTCGCGATCTGCGAGGAGGAAGTTCGTCTCGCCGCCGGCCGATCGCGGTAAGGCCCCCCGCGCGCCGGGAAAAGTGTTGCATGGGGCGGGAAGAGGAGTAGGATCGTCCGAGACCGCGGGCGCCGATGCGCGCCGGGCGCGGAAAGGGGACGGAGGCGGCCCGGCGAAGCAAGAACGAGGAGGGCTCTCGGGCGCGATGGCCGCACATCTTATCATCGTCTTCCTTCATATCATGACGTCGATCGTCTGGGTCGGGTACGTCCTCTTCTGGACGATCGTCGCCGGGCCGATCGCGCGCTCCGGCGGATCGTCCGAGGCGGCGCGCGTGTTCGAAGCCGTAAACCGGGCCCCCTGGCCGCCGCGCAAGATTCCGACACCTTTCCGTTTCAAGTTTTCACAGGTCGGAGGTTTGCTCCTTATTGTTCTGGCGATCACGGGCTTTGTTCTTGTCGTTGCGGAAGGGATCGGGCCGGGCGATCTCCTTTCCGGACGGTTTCTGGCGGATCGGTTCGGCCGCCTTCTCGCGGCGAAGCTCGTCTTCGTGGCCCTTCTCGCGGTCCTCCAATTCCGTCTCGCCGCCCGGCCCTCGCAGCGGTCGGCCTACGCGAACCTCGCGGCCGCCGTCGTCGTCGTGGTTCTCTCCGCGCTTCTCGCGCGTTCGGTGGGGAAATGAATGCCTACTCGGTCCTCGTCGCGCTCCACGTTCTTGCCGCCCTCGCATGGTTCGGCCACATGTTTTTCTGGTCCCTGGTGGCGGGGCTCTCGCTGAAGGAGGTCGATCCCCCCGAAAGCGGACGACGGGTCCGCGAGGCGGGGCTCCGCTGGGGAGGTTTCGGCTGGCCGAGCCTCGCCGTTCTGGGCGTCACCGGCGTTCTCATGATCGTCCTGAACAACATCACCGTTCATCACGTGGTTTCGGGGGAGTTCTGGAGCGAGCCGCTCGGCCGCGTGATGGCCGCGAAGATCGTTCTCGTCGGGTGCATGGCCGCCTACCAGTGGTTCGTCGGACACCGCCCGGCGCCGCGGCTCATCTACCTGAACATGGTCTTCGCGATCGCGGTCATCGGCCTCTCGATCCTTCGGGTGCGTTCGCCATGGTAGGCCCCGCCGAGCGGAAGGTCCTGGTCATCGGGCTCGACGGAGGCTCGGGCGAGCGGATCCAAAGATGGGCGGAGGACGGGTCTCTTCCCGTCTTCCAATCGCTTCTCTCGGAGGGGATCCGGCGCGAGCTCTCCACCCCTGCCGAGGACCTGCACGTTTCATCGTGGCCGTCGATCTACACGGGAACGCATCCGGGGAAGCACGGGGTCTACTACACCGTCCAGCCGGCGCCGGGGCTTCAGGGGTACCGCCGCTTTCACAAGGGGCTCTACGGGCGCCCGACCTTCTGGAAGATCCTCGCGGACGCGGGGAAGCGGTGCGCGGTGCTCGACGCGACCTACACGCATCCCGAGGACGGATTCCGGGGCGCGCAGGTTTTCGATTGGGGGACGTGGGCCCGTTACTGGAAGCCGATGTCGACTCCCTCGGGTCTCCTCGGGAGTCTCCGGCGGGAAGTCGGAGCGTATCCTCTCGGCCTCGACGCCCTGCAGGTGGGGCTCGCGCCGCTCGATGCGGAACCGATCGCGGAGCGTCTCGCGCGGGCGGCGGAGGCGAAAACCGACGCGATCCTCTGGCTGATGGACCGGGAGCCGTGGGATCTCTTCTTCGCGCTCTACTGCGAGACGCATCCCGCGGCCCACTGCTGCTGGCCGCCGCGGGCCGAGGCGGGAAGTGAAGGAGGGGACGAGTTTCTTCCTCTCCAAAAGGTTTATGAGGCAATCGATCGCGGTCTCGGGCGGATTCTGGAGAAGGCGGGTCCCGAGGCGTTGGTCCTCGTCCTCTCGGGCGAGGGGGTCGGACCGAACCGCGCGGGATGGCATCTTCTCCCCGAGGTCCTCCGGAGGCTCGGTTACTACGCCGCCCCGCCTCCGCCGGAGCCGGGCCCGGCCGGTGCTCCCCCCAAGAAGGGGATCGCGAAGCGCGTGAAGAACCTCGTTCGTCCGGAGGTCCGGAAGGCGATCGCAGGACGGCTCCCCTGGGGGATTCGGGATGCGATCAACCGCCGCCTCGACTGGAAAGGGGTGGACTGGACGAGAACCCGGGCGTTTTGCCTTCCGACCGATCTGGAAGGATGCATTCGTTTGAACATGAAAGGACGAGAACCGAAGGGAACGGTCGTCCCCGGCGCCGAGGCCAAGAGGGTTTCTCTGGAGCTGGCGGAGTCCCTCCGGAAGCTCTCGAACCCGCGCACCGGGAAGCCGGCGGTGAAGGAGGTCGTTCTCACGGACGACCGTTATCCCGGAGAGCGCCGCTCCTTCCTTCCCGATCTCATCGTTCTCTGGTCGAACGAGACGGAGATCGACGAGCTCTTCTCTCCGGAAATCGGGACCGTGAGCGGTTCCTCGCCGGACGGGAGGACGGGCACGCACACCCCCCCGGGCTTCGCGATCGTTCGGGGGCCGGGAATCCCGCGCGGAATGACGCGCGAGGGTGGAAGCGTGTACGATCTCGCCCCGACCGTGCTCGCCGCGTTCGGCGTCGCGCGCCCCGCCTACATGGACGGACACGCGTGGAGAGATTGATCGAACCATCCGAGGAGGATGCCTGAAGTGGCTCTGCGTGTTCTCCAAATCGGGGTGGGGGTGCGGGGCGGCCACTGGATCGAGTTCATCCGGGCGCATCCGGACACGGTCACGGCCGCGTGCGTCGATTGCAGGCGGGAGGCGCTGGATGCGGTCCGCGCCCGATACGGCGACGGCTTCTGCGCCCTCTACACCGACATCCGCGAGGCGATCGAAAAGACCGAGGCCGACGCCGCGCTCATCGCGACCCCGTCCGACCTCCACGCGGAGCACGCGCTTCTCGCGCTCGATGCCGGTCTTCCCGTGATGACGGAGAAGCCGCTCGCGGTCACCGTCCGCGAGGCGAAGCGGGTCCTCGAGAAGGCCCGCGAGGTCGGAAAGCCGATTCTCGTCGCCGAGAACTACCGTTACTGGCCGGCGGAGCGGACGGTTCGAAAGCTCGTCGCCGAGGGCGCGCTCGGCGCGATCAGCGCGGCGACGTTCGTCGACTATCGGAACCAGCCGAAGAACCGGCTCCCCGCCTGGGTCGATGAGCTCGAGCATCCGCATCTTCAAGAGATCGGCGTCCATCACTTCGACAGCATCCGCGCGCTCTTCTCGCGCGACGCGGCCTGGGTCTCGGCGCGCGCGTGGAACCCGCCGTGGAGCGATTGGAAGGGCTTCGCGAGCACGGAGGCGCTCGTCGAGATGGAAGGCGGAATCCACGTCCAGTACTACAGCACGCTCGCGTCCCCCTACTTCTCCTTCGCGCTTCGCATCGAGGGAGAGAAGGGAGACCTTTGGACGAACCGAAAGTACGTCTTTCGGCGCGCACGCGGGAAGAAGCTCTTCCTGCCGGTCCGAGGCGTGAAGGTGCCGCCTGGGGACGCCGCGAAGTACCCGCGCGGCGGGACGACGTCCCTCCTCAACGCTCTTCGCGACGCGGTGAGGTCCGGCGCGCCCGCAGAAACGCGCGGCGAGGACAACATCCGCTCGCTCGCCATGGTCGAGGCCGCATGGATCTCGCACAAGGAGGGGAGGCGTGTGGCGATCGATGAGGTGATGGGCCGGTCTTCGCAGCAGGCCTAGGGGAACGCGATCGGAATGGCGAAGCGAAGCGGGCGCGCGAACGAGGGAAGTCGAAGAGCGCCGGCGGGGAACCGGCGCGTTCTGCTTGTCGGGGTCGACATCGCAGACGGCGCGCTTATCGACCGCTGGTGCCGCGAGGGACACCTCCCCCATTTCCGCGCGCTTCGCGAGGAAGGAATTTGGGGCGAGCCGCGCACCACCGCCGAGGTCCTGCACGTGTCCGCGTGGCCGACCGTGCACACCGGAACGCTGCCGGGCAAGCACGGGATCTATCACGCCTATCAGGTCCGCGCCGGCGAGCAGGGGATCCGCCGCGCCCGCGCGCGGGATCAAGCGATGCCCCCCTTCTGGAAGTTTCTCGACGAAGCGGGGCGCCGCTGTCTCGTGGCGGACGCCTTCTTCACGCACCCGGTGGAGCCGTTCGCGGGGATCCAGATCCACGAATACGGGACCTGGACATGGTTCTCGGACCCGGAAACGGTTCCCCGCGCGATCGGCAAGGAGATCCGCCGGCGTTTCGGGGCCTATCCGTTTCCCGAGCACACGAAGGTGCTCACCGTTCCCGATCCGCGTTGGCTTCGCGATCGGCTCCGAGCCGCTCTTTCCTTGAAGTCAAAAGTGAATCGGTGGCTTCTCCGGGAGCATCCGTGGGATTTCGCCTACGTCAACTTCGCCGAGACGCACGCGGCGGGCCATTATCTGTGGCACGTCGTCGATTCCTCTTTTCCGGCTCATCGGCCCGAGGAATCGCGCGGGTTGGAGCACGCGCTCCGGGACGTCTACGAGGCCGTCGACGCGGCCCTTGGGGAGCTTCTCGCCGAAACCGACGACTCGGTCCACGTTCTCGTCGTCTCGGCGGACGGGATGGGACCGAACTACGCCGGTTGTCATCTCATCCCGGGCGTTCTTCGCCGCCTCGGCCTCTACTTCGCGCCGGGGGCCGGGGAGAGCGCCGGCAGCGGGGCGACGGAATTTCGGCCGGGTCTCCTCGCGCGCGCGCGCCGTCTCGTCCCCCTTCGATTCCGGCAAGAGGTCACGCGCCGTCTTCCGCGGACGCTTCACTACCGAATGAGCACCAAGTGGGCGAGCCACGGCATCGATTGGGAACGGACGAAGGCGTACGTCGTCCCGAACGCGAACGAGGGGTATGTTCGTTTGAACCTCAAGGGAAGGGAACCCCACGGGATCGTGGAGCCGGGACGCGAGGCGGAGGAGCTTCTCGCGTTCCTCGAGACGAGCCTCGGAGACCTCGTGAACCCGGAGAACGGAGTGCGGGCGGCTGCGCGGATCGCGCGCACGCAGGAGCTGTTTCCGGGGAAGGAGAGCCGGCACCTTCCGGACCTTGTCGTCACGTGGAGCCCGGAGGCGCGAATCGGGCGTGCTGTTGAGTCGGAGGCTGCGGGTCGCGTGACCGGAGAGCCGGGGTACGCGATCGCTCCGTACTACACCGGGAACCACCGGCCGAACGCGTTCACGGCCGCAAGGGGACCGGAATTCCGGGCCGGATCGCTTCTCGGCGCCGAGCACCTTGTTGGCCTCGCGCCGACGATCCTCGGCCTTCTCGGGTGCGACGTTCCGAGCCACATGGACGGCGGCGCCTGGAACAGCCTCGTCCGCTGATCCGACGGCGCGGGCGCGAAGAGAAGAGAAGAAGAGAGAAGAGAAGGGAGAGCGGTCATTGTCCGGAATCGCGGGCCTCGTTTTTTCGGAAGCGACGCCGAGCGAGGAGCCGCGCGCGACCGTCGGGCGCATGTGCGACCTTCTCGCGCACCGAGGTCCCGATGGGCGCCGCGTGTTCGAGGGACGAGGCTTCTGTTTCGGGGAGACGATCTGGATCTTGCCGGAGAAGAGCGAGGACGGCGGGTCGTTCGACGGGAAGGACGGCGCGCTCTCGATCGTCTTCGACGGTTTTCTAACGAACCGATCCGCCGCACGCGAGGCGCTCGAACGGGAGGGAGCGCATCTTGTGTCCGGAACCGACGGGGAGATCGTTCTTCGCTCGTTCGCCCGATCCGGAGAGATATCCCTCGATCGACTCGAGGGGAGCTTCGCGTTCGCTCTTCACGACGAGAGGACGGGCAAGACAATCCTCGCGCGCGATCCGTTCGGCGTGAAGCCGCTTCACTTTGCGAAGCGGGACGGCCGGCTCGCGTTCGCCTCGGAGATGAAGGCGCTCTTCGCCGCGACGCCCCATCGCGGGCCGAACAAGCGGGCTGTCCTCGAGTGGTTTCTCTACGGCGATGTGCTCCCCCCCGAGACGCTCTTCGAGGGGATTTCGAGCGTCCCGCCCGGGCATCTTCTGGAGATCGATCCCGCGCGCGGCGCGCCTCGCCTTCGCCGGTACTACGATCCGACCGCTCAAGTGGACGGCGCCGTCCATGAGGCGTACGCGCGGATGTCTCCTTCCCGTTTCGTCGACGAGCTCGACGAGACGATTCGGGCGAGCGTCGCCTCGTGCATGCCGGAGGGGAAGGCGGGGGTTCTCCTCAGCGGCGGGCTCGACTCCGCGCTCGTTCTCGCTCTCGCGCGGAAGAACGGCGAGGTCGTCGCCCTGAACGGTTCGGTCGGCGACGATCCGGCTTTCGATGAGAGGCCGGGGGCGGAGGATGCCGCTCGCGTGCTCTCCGTGCCGCTTCTCTTCGGGACCGCGAGCGAGGAGGACTTCCTCCGGGAGCTCCCGACGGTTGTGTTGCGAAACGAGATGCCCCTCTGGCACACGCAGCTCGTGTCGTATCACCTGATCGCGCGGCGCGCGGGGGAGAAGCGCATCCGCGTCCTTCTCTGCGGCTCCACGCTCGGCGCGATGCTCGGCATCGCCGGGGGCCGCCATGCCGCGCAGAGGTGGATGAAGCCTGCGGAGCGGCTTCTCGGTCTCCTCCCCTGGAAGGCGATCCGCGCTCTCGAGAAGTCGATCTTCGAGCTTCGAGGGGCCCCCGTGCAGGCGCCCGGCTTCGTGAACAGCGTGTTCGCGGCCGCGCACCTCATCGACGGACACGCGCGGGAGGTCCTCATGGGAAGATGCGAGCGCGCGTACTCGTTCTTGACGAAGGCTTCGGAGCGCGGCATCCAAGCCACGAGGCTTTCCGACCTCGCTCTTCTTCGCCCGCGCTTCTTCCACCGCGCGGATCGACTCGGGATGGCGGTCTCCGCGGAGCATCGGGATCCGATGCAGGACACCGCCTCCATCCGCCGCTCGATCCACTATCCGCTCGCCTTTCTTCTCCGCGGCGGCACGAACAAGTGGGCGCTGAAACAAGTCGCGAGCCGCTATCTGCCGGCGCGGATCGTTCACAAGAAAAAGATCGCGTGGGCTCTGCCCGAGGCGCGCTATCTCGCCCCGCTCGCTCGGTCGGATCTCTTCCGCAACGGATTTTGCGCGGACTTCTTACGGCTCGACGCGGACGCGATCGGGGACTTCGCGAGGCTTCATCGTCGAAATCCCGACTCCTTCTTCCACCTCGTCGGCCTGGAGACGTGGGGGCGCCTGTTTCACAAGGGAGAAACGGCGGAGGATGCGGCCGGGCTGCTGATCGGGCGGAGCGCGAGAGGCGGCGGGGGCGCCGCTCCGCGCGAAACAACGAGGGACGGCAACCGATCGGGAGGAGAACGTTGACTCAAGGGGCGGCGAAGGGGACCTTGCAGCTTTCCGCGGAGCACGCGCTCGGGCTCGTCACCGGTTACTTCGCGACGCTGATTCTCGCGCGCGAGCTGGGACCCGAGGCGTTCGGCCTCTACGGGATCATCCTCTCCGTGCTCGCCTGGGCGGAGACGACAGGGCAATTCGGCGTCCCCTCGGCGGCGACCCGCCTGATCGCGGAGGGCCGCGAGGAGAAGGATGCGGTGGGCCGGACGACGCTCGTTCTCGGTTTCGTGTCGTATCTTTCGGTTTTCGTCTTCTTCCTTCTTGCCGCGCCTCTCTTCGCGCGAGCTCTGAACGCTCCGGGCGAAGCCGGTCTCTTCCGTCTCGCGGCGTTCGACATCCCGCTCTTCGGGATCTACTTCGTTCTGCGCGGCGTCGGTCTTGGTCAGCGGAAGTTCGGCACGATTGCGCTCGGGGGGCTCGCTGTCGGGTTCGCGAAGCTGCTCGGCGTGCTCCTTCTCTTGGCGGTCGGGGTCACGGTCGCGCGTGCTCTCGTCGTGGTCATCGCGAGCTCGCTTCTTGGGCTCTTGATTTTGACCGCTCGGATCCCGATCCGCGTCGCGAGACCCGACCGGAGGCTTCTTCGCGTTCTCGTGCGGATTGCGATTCCGCTCGCCCTCTCCGCCCTTGCTCTCTCGTTTCTCCACAACGTCCATCTTTGGATCTTGAAATCTCTTTCCGGCGAGGGCGCGAAGGGGAGTGTGGGGGTCTACATCGCCGGTGCGCACCTCGCGAAGGCGCCGGAGATCATCGTGATTGCGGTCGGTGCGGTGCTCTTTCCGTCGATCTCGCGGGCGATCGCGGACGGCGACGACGCCGGGGCGCTCGCCTACGTGCAAGGGGCCGTGCGCTTCCTTTGGCTCGTTCTTCTCCCGATCGCGCTCTTCGTCGCGCTGGACGCGGAGAGGATCATGACCTTTCTCTTCTCCGCGAAGTACTCGGGCGGGGGAGAGGTTCTTCGCGTTCTCATCTTCGCCTACGCGCTGCTCGCCTTTCTCGTCTCCTTCTCCCACATGCTGCTCGGGCGGGGGGAGTTCTACCTAGTCGCGCTCCTCGGGTTCGGGCTTCTCGCCGTTATGGTGGGAACGGGGATGATTCTGGTTCCGCGCGCGGGCGGCGTGGGCGCGGCGTTCTCGCTGCTCGCGGCGACGTCCGTCGGCGCCGCGCTCTATGCCTTCTTGGTCCGGCGCCGATTCGGCGGGCTCATCCTGAGGCGCACGTTTCTCCGAGGGATCCTCGCTTCTCTCGCCGCCCTCGCGCTCGCGCTTCTCGTCCGCGTCGACGGAATCCTTCTCGTCCCCAAGTACGCGGTCGTCTTCGCAGTGTATCTCGTCGTTCTTGCGCTCACCCGCGAGATCAAGGAGAAGGATCTCGCCGCGCTTCTCTTCTGGAAATAGCGGAGAACGAAGAAGGCGCGGAGGGAGGTTCGACCGCTTGCTACTGGTCGTCGCGGAGATGGTCGGCCAGGCGGAGGGCGAGCGCGATCATCGTGAGCGTGGGGCTCGAATGTCCGGTCGCCGGAAAGACCGATCCGCCCGCCAGGTAGAGATTCCGAACGTCGTGCGCGCGGCAGTTCCGATCGACGACGCCCTCCCTCGGATCGTCGGACATTCGCGTCGTCCCGAGGTGATGGGAGGCGTCGGAGAAGCGAGGCTCTCCCTCGCCGGGCGTCAGCGTTCCGATCCCGGCGGTCTCGAGGCGCTCGGCGAGAAGATCCTGGAGGCAGAGGAGGGTTCTCGAAACCTCCGGGGGGATCTTCCAATGGAGACGGACGCGCGGGATGCCGAGCGCGTCCCTTTCGTCCGAGAGGGCGACTCGGCTCTCCGAATCCGGAGGCTGCTCGCAGAAGTAGACGACGACCCTCTCGTTCCCGCCCGACTCCGGGTTCCACGCGCGGCGGATCGTCGTCATCCATCGATAGACGAAGTGGGGCATCAGTTCCTTCGGCGTGAGAAGGTAGATCATCCCCGGAATCTCGCCGAACTCCGCGCGTCCGATCTTCCATCGGCTTCCGGCATAACCTCTTCGTAGTAGAACTTTCGCGGATTGAACCATTGTCTCGTATTTCTGCTCCACATACGCGGAGTAACGCGCTTCGAGCGTCGCGTAGTGGTCGAGAAGACCCTCGCCGCGCTGGATCTCTTCGGAGAGCCCGATCCCGAACTGGACCTTGCCGTCCCGAAGCGGAATCCCGCGGATGAGAGGGATGCGGTTCCCCTTGCGGAGGCGCACCGTCCCGTAGACGGCGCGCGGGTGGTCCATGAAGAAGCGCCCGACCGCGCCGGAGCCGTTGCCGACCCCGTCCGGACGGCGGTCGCGCGAGACGAGGAGAAGCCTCGCGTTCTCGATCCCGCCGCACGCGAGGACGAAGCTCCGCGCCCGGATCTCGATTCGCTTCCCCGCGAGCGTACGCGCCTCGATCGATTCCACCGCGCGCCCCTCGCGGTCGAGCGCGATGCGGACGGCGTTCGCCTGGAGAAGAACGCGCGTCTTCGCGGAGCGCCGAAGTCGTTTCCGATGGGCGGCGCCGAAGCGTCTCGGCTTTGTTCCCCAGAGGGAGATCGCGGGCCGGAGCGGTCCCTCCGCGAAGAGGGCGTTCTCGTCCCGGGTCATTCGGTTCGCGTAGGTTGATGGATCAAATGCTTCGATCGACGGAAGCCGGAGAGCGCGCGCCGCGCGCGCGTGATACGAGGCGATCTCCGCGTAGGGAATCGGCCAGCCGCTCCGCGCGACCCAGCTCCGCGGCGCCGTGTCGATCGGCTCGAGGAGCATGTTCCGCCCCGCCCAGAGGTTGCACGAACCTCCGTAATACCTCGCGCGCGACATGAACTTCTCGCGGATCGGGTAGCCGACGCTTTCCAGGTCGTCGAGCGCCTGGGTCTCCTCGTCCGGCCCGAAGCCTCCGCTCTCGACGAGGAGGATGCTGAGGGGGGAACCCTCGAGCTCCGCCGCGAGGGTCGTTCCGCAGGCGCCGGCGCCGACGATGCAGAGGTCGGCCGAGAGCGACGCGCCGTCGTCCAAGTTTCTCGCGTCGATGAAGGCCAAGGAGCTTCTCCTAACCCTGCCGGAAGCCGATTCCCTGCGAAGGCTCCTGCTTTCCGGGGAGCTTCACCTCGCCGTGCCTCTCTTGGTACATGTCCATGTTCCGCTTCAACGTCTCGAGGAGCGCCTTCGCGTTCGGCGGCGTCATCACGATGCGCGAGAAGACCCGCGCCTTCGGCTGGCCGGGGAGCATGCGGGCGAAGTCGATGATGAACTCGGACGGGCTGTGCGAAATGAGCACGAGGTTCGAGTAGATCCCCTCCGCCTCCTTCTCGCCGAGCTCGATGTTCAGTTTCGGTTTCGGCTCTTCCATTGTGTTTCTCCTATCGCAGAACCGCGATCCTCCCGGTCTTCGGATCCCCGGCGCCTACGATCACGTAGAGGTAAACGCCGGAGGCGACCTCCTCGCCCGCGTCGTTCCGGCCGTCCCAGAACGCCCGCATCCCCTCGCCGTCCGCGACGATCTCGTCCCCGACGCGCTCGAGCGTTCGGACGAGACGTCCTCCGAGATCATACAGGCGAACCGAGGTTTTCACCGTACCTTCTTGAGTCTCCGCGGGAACGCGGAAGGCGATCGCCGCTTGCTCGTCCTTCGCGGGAACGAACGGGTTCGGATAGACGTACGGCTCCCCCTTCCGCACGCTCTCGAGATCGAGCGTACAGGCGATCCTCGCCCCCTGTTCGCGGATCTCGGTCACGGCGATGCCGGAGTACGCGCCGCCGTGCAAAGCGGACGAAGGGCTTGTTTCGTCGGTCCACTCGGTCCGAGAGCCGTAGGGCCAGAAATCGGCTTCTTCCCCGAGGTTGAGGGTTCCTTGAGGTGTGGAGCTTCCGAGGTTGCCCGGCGCGCCGTCGGTCTCCACGATGCCGAGAAGCCGCTTCGCGAAGTCGGCCGACTCGTTCGCCGGCCTTCTTTCGTTCACGTGCCAAACAAGCAGGCCGGATCCCGGAAGATGGGCGTCGAAGCCGACCTGTCTTCGGTTCTCGAGGAGAAAGTACTCGCCGGTTCCGCTCCCCTCGCCGTCCCAATCGATTCCTCCCGGGTTCGAGAGGAGGCGGACGACCTCTCCTCCCCGTTCCACCTCGTCGAGCAGGAGCGCGATCGGCCCGGTGAAAGCCGCGCCCGCCTCGTATCCGACCGGGTCGATCCATCCGAGCCACGCCTTGAAGAACGGGTTGAGATGGGAGGGAGAATCCCCCGCGATCGCGGTCCCGGTCGTCCGAAAGGGAAGAAGCGAGCCGGCGTCCATGAGGCAGTAGGCTCCAATCGTTGACTCCTGAACGGTTGAGCCGCCTTGGCTGTACGTTCGATAGAGATCGGGAAGCCCGAGAATATGCCCGAACTCGTGCGCGTACACTCCCGTCTGTCCGATCTCGGGGACCATGTTGTAGGGCCCGATGCGGACGCCGTCGGCGAGGGTGGGACCGATGAGGCCGAGGATCGCCGGATCGTTCATGTCCGATTTGTGCGACCAGATCTGGCTCGGCCCGAGGTACGGGTCGAAGACGCGCTCCGCACCCGCTCCGGCATGGAGGATGATGAGCGCGTCGACGATCCCGTCGTCGTCCCCGGAAGAGGGGATTCCGTCCGGTCCGTCGTTGTCGAAGAGGGAGAAGTCGAGCCCCGCCGCGCGCGCGACGTCGACCGCCTCGCGGACGATCCCCCAGACGTTCGCCGCGTACGGTTTCGCGGCGAACGCCTCCGCCGACGTGTCGAACCCATAGTCGTCCTTCGTGCCGGGGACTCCGTCGCCGTTCACGTAGTATCCGTACGGGAGAGAGGAGCGAAGCCACACGGTGACCGTTCCGCCGACTCGGAAACGCCCCCCGGAAACTTCGAGGTAGTAGTCGCGCATCGTCTCGTTCCGGAGAGCCGAAGTTTGAAAGTACTCTCTCTCGAACCGGGAAGGAGGGTTCATCGTTCTTCGCGCTTGTTGATCGGACCAGTCGAGAAGAACGACCACGGCGGCCATCGAGTCGGGGGCCGCGCCTCGGATCGTCTCCGCGAGCGCCGGGATCAGGGCGGTCTCGGAGGAGACGCCTGCCCTCTTCCCCGCGTCCTCGCCGGTCGCCCAGCGCGGATAAAGGCAAGAGACCGGGACCGGCTTCGGCGGCGCGGCTCCGGATGCGGGAGCGAACGCGAGAAGAAGAGCGAGGATCGCGCGCGGACCGCTCCGGCTGCTCGGGAGCCCCGCCTTTCCACCGAGAACGTTGCGCAACATGCGGAGACTATAACCGCCGGGCGGGGGCCCCGCAACCGCGCCGGGCGAGTCGCGCGTTGACCGGCTCTCCCGCCGCGTGCATAATGCGAGCGTTGGTGCATGCTCGAACCGACGCGAACCGAGGAACGCCATGCCTTCGACGATCGATCCGGCCCGCGCCGCCGACCTCTTCTCACGCTTCCGCGGCCTTCGCGTGCTCGTGGCGGGGGACCTTATGCTCGACCGGTACGTGTTCGGAGAGGTTTCGAGGATCTCTCCGGAGGCGCCGGTTCCGGTCGTGCGCGTCGTTCGAGAGGAAGATCGGCTCGGGGGGGCCGCGAACGTCGCGCGGAACCTCCTCGCGCTCGGCGTCGAACCGAGGCTTTGCGGGGTGATCGGCGACGACGCGGACGGCGAGGCCCTCCTCGCGCTCCTCGGGGCTTCGGGGATGAGCGCGGGCCTCGTCGTCCGCGCGCCCGGGCGGCCGACGACGCGCAAGGTTCGTATTCTCGCGCACCAGCAGCAGGTCGTCCGCGTGGATCATGAGCGCGAAGACCCGCTCGACGCAAAGACAGAGGAGAGAATCGGAGATGTTCTCTCGGAGGCGCTCGTCTCCTCCGACGGCCTCGTTCTTTCCGACTACGCGAAGGGGGTCGTGTCCGAAAAGAGCGTGCGGCGCGCGATCGATGCTGCGGGAGTCGAACGTCGAGTGTTCGTCGATCCAAAGGTCAAGCACTTCTCGTTCTACCGCGGGGCTTCGCTGGTCACGCCGAACCTCGCCGAGGCGAGCCTGGCGGCGGGAGAGCGGATCGTCGATGAAGCTTCGCTTCTTCGCGCGGGGAGGCGGCTGCTCGAACTGCTCCCCGGGACGACGGTCCTCGTGACGCGCGGAGCGGACGGAATGAGCCTCTTCGAGCCGGACGGGACGGTCACGCACATTGGCACGGTCGCGCGGCGCGTCTTCGACGTGACCGGCGCCGGGGACACGGTGATCGCGACCTTCG
>JAGUYC010000160.1 GCA_020061515.1 Gemmatimonadota bacterium | reverse complement strand
GGTCCTGTCGGCCACAGCCCGCTCGCGCTCCGGCCAGTCGCGCCTACGCACTTGGTGGCCTTCGCGCGAGCAGGCGCCCGTGGCCGCCACCCGCCGTGGCTCGGTCGTTGCAATTGTTAAGGAACCTGGTTCGAAAATGTGGGACGCGGTCACCCGCCGCGGTTCAGTCGTTGGACGCGCGGGTCCTGTCGGCCATCCGCCCGCTCGCGCTCCGGCCAGTCGCGCCTCCGCACTTGCCAAGTGAACCAGGTTCAGAAGCAATTAACGCGCCAGAACAGCTTGAACCAGGTTCCTTGACAATTCCGGGTCCCAGAGGACCGGAGCGGTCTTGCTCCGGAGACGGGGGGTAGGGCAGAGCGGCGAGTTGCCGCGCGCCGCGCGCGGCATGTTTGAGCAAGCGAGCCCTGCCCCCCGGCTCCGGAGCTTTCCGTTTCCATCGCCGCCGCCCTTTTCCCGGAAAGTGCGCACGGAAGGTTACGCGACCGTGCGATTCAGGGCGTTGCGCGGTGCGGATCCGTTCGGGTATTCTCGGGGGCGCCGGTTTCCTCCGGTGATTCGCTGATGGACCGGGCGCGGACGGACCGCCCCACGCGTGGAGGGAAGATGAGCCCCACTCTCAAGAACTTCCTCATGATCCTCTTCTCGGTGGCGACCGGGTCGGCGGGCCAGCTGGTGATGAAGCATGGAATGAACACGGTCGGGAAGATCCACGCGGGAGAGGTTCTCCAGAAGCTCCCCGCGGCGTTTCTAAACCCGTACGTGCTCGGAGGCTTCGGCCTCTACGGGATCTCCGCCCTCATGTGGATGGTGATTCTCTCGCGCGTGAACTTGAGCTTCGCCTACCCGATGGTGAGCCTCGGGTACGTGGTCGTCGTGATCAGCTCGCGGTACCTCTTCGACGAGCCGGTGACCCTTCTTCGGCTCGCCGGGACGTTCGTGATCTGCTTCGGCGTCTTCCTGATCTCGCGGTCGTGAGGCGGTTCGCCCGGCCTTTGAGGAGCGAACGAGGGGAGGCATGCGATCGATGGCGCGGCCGGTCGTGATCGGCATGGCGGGGGGAACCGGGTCGGGGAAGACGACGCTCGCCGCGCGGATCGCCGAATCCCTCGCGGAGCAGGACGTCGTCGGCATCAACCACGACGCGTACTATCTCGATCGAAGCGATCTGCCTGCCGAGGAGCGCGCCGCGCTGAACTACGATCACCCCGCGGCGTTCGACAACGCCCTTCTCATCGCGCACCTCGATCGTCTGCTCGAGGGCGAGCGGGTCGATCGGCCCGTGTACAGCTTCGTCGAGCACGAGCGGCTTTCCGAGACGGTTCGCGTGGAGCCTTGTCCCGTCATCCTGCTCGAAGGGATCCTGGTCCTCGAGAACGGCGAGCTCCGCCGCCGGATGGACATCCGGATCTTCGTCGACTGCGACGAGGATGAACGTTTGATCCGGCGCCTCCGGCGCGATGTCCGCGAGCGCGGGCGCACGATCCCCGCGGTGATCGATCAGTACTTGAGCACCGTGAAACCGATGCATCAACAGTTCGTGGAACCCTCGAAGCGCTACGCGGACCTGATCGTTCCGCGGGGCGGGCACAACCGGGTCGCCCTGGAGATGATCCTCGCGAGGATCCGGGATATCCTTTCGCGGGGGACGAGGCGGTGATGAGACCCTTCATCGAGTCGATGCGGATCCGCGAGTGGTCGAAGAACCTCCTCGTCTTCGCGGGCGTGATCTTCTCCCATCATTTCCTGGAAGCGCCCTATCTTCTGCGGGCGGCGGCGGGGTTCGTGCTCTTCTCGCTCGCCGCCTCGAGCATCTATCTCTTCAACGATCTCCTCGATCGGGAGAAGGACCTCGCGCACCCGAGGAAGCGCCTCCGCCCGATTCCGTCCGGCCGCCTTTCCTCGCGGGCGGCCCTCGCCGGAAGCGCGCTCCTCGCGGCGCCTTCGCTCGCGGCCGGTTTCGCCCTGTCGCCCGGTTTCGGGACGTCGCTCGCGATCTACTTCGCGCTGAACCTCGCGTATTCGGTACGGCTCAAGAAGGCGGTGCTCCTCGACATCCTATCGATCGCGGTCGGCTTCGTGATCCGCGCGATCGCGGGGGTCGAGGTTCTCAAGAGTTTCGACGCGGAGGTCTTGATCTCGCCGTGGCTACTCGTGTGCACCTTCTTCGCGGCCCTCTTCCTCGCGGCGTGCAAGCGGCGAAGCGAGCTTCTTCTTCTCGAGGGGGGCGCCGCGAGCCACCGGGCGGCCCTCGACCACTACTCGATCGGCCTCATCGACCACATCGTCGCCGTGACCGCCGGGATCACCGTGCTTTCCTATTCGCTCTACACGATCTGGCCGGACACGGTGGAGAAGTTCGGGACGTCGAGCCTCATCTACACGGTGCCGTTCGTCGTGTACGGGCTTTTTCGGTACATGTACCTCGTCCACGAAAGGGGGCTCGGCGGGAACCCCGCGGAGGTCCTCTTTTCGGACCGTCCTCTTCTCGTCGACCTCGTCCTCTGGGCGGGAGTGGTTCTCGCGATCCTTTACCGGTGAGGCATGGCTCTCCTTCTCGAATCGTTCGCCAAAGTGAACCTCTTCCTCGAGGTCGGGGATCGCACCGCGTCCGGTTTTCACGAGCTGACGTCCGTGATGCAGAGCCTCTCGATCGCGGACACGATCCGGATCGAGGAAGCTTGGCGGATCGAGGTCGTCTGCGACGACCCGTCCGTGCCGAGCGGCGAGGGGAACATCGCGTTCCGCGCCGCGGCGCTTCTCCGCGAGAGGGAAGGGGCGGGGAGCGGATGCCGAATCGAGATTCGAAAGCGGATCCCGGCGGAGGCGGGGCTCGGAGGGGGGAGCGGGAACGCGGCGGCGGTCCTCGCCGGCCTCGCCC
>JAGUYC010000235.1 GCA_020061515.1 Gemmatimonadota bacterium | reverse complement strand
TCCTCTCGCTCGTCGCCGACGCCGCGAGGAGCGCGAGGAACACGAGAGACGCGGCGGCCAGGCGCGCAGAATGCACGGCGAGAAGGTGCGTTTCGCAAGCGAACCGCGCCGCGCGCGCCCGGCGAGCCGCCCTCCCGCGAATCGGACGCCGGAACCTGCTTGGTTTCAACAAGTTGTGGCCTCCGCTCCGGTCCTCGCTCGGGGTGCCCGTGGCACGTCTCTTGCCCCCTATCCCCGCGCGAGACCAGCAAAGTTCACGCCGTACCGGATCGGAGGCAATGACCATGGTCGTGTTCAACTACAGCGGCAAAGAGATCAACGCGAAGATCGTCTACTACGGCCCGGGACTTTCCGGAAAAACCACGAACCTCGAGCGGATCTACGGCCAGGTTCCGGAAAACCGGCGCGGGAAGATGGTCTCGATGAAGACGAGGAGCGATCGGACCCTTTTCTTCGATTTCCTCCCGGTGAACGCCGGCGAGATCCGCGGCTTCCGGACGCGCTTCCTTCTCTATACGGTGCCCGGACAGGTCCACTACAACGCGACGCGGAAGCTCGTCCTCAAGGGGACCGACGCGATCATCTTCGTGGCGGATTCGGATCCGGCGCTCCGGCAGGCGAACATCGAGAGCCTCGCGAACCTCGAGCAGAACCTCTCCGAGTACCAACTCCCTCTCGACAAGATCCCGGTGATCCTCCAGTACAACAAGCGCGATCTTCCAAACCCGCTCACGATCGACGAGCTGAACGCCGATCTGAACCGTCGCGGGTGGCCGTGGTTCGAGGCGACGGCGGTGCGGAACGAGGGGGTCTGGGAGACGTTCCGCGCGGCGACGCGCGCTCTTTTCGAGAACTTGGAGAGGACGCTCGGCGCCGAGAAGGAGAAGCCGGGGAGCGGGACGGAAGAGAAAAGACCGCAGGCGATCTCGGAGCCCGCGAAGCCGGCGCACGCTCCGGACGCGGACCGGCGGTTCGACCGCGAGGCGCCGGTGTATGACGTCGGGGCGGCGATCGACGACGTCGTGCGCCTTTCCGGAACGGTCGGCTCCTGGAGGGAGACGATCGATTCATCTGTGAAGGAAACGGAGAGTTCCGCGCGGCGCGAGACCGGCGGGGGCGCGCGGCCGCCGGAGACAAGGAGCGAGGATGTTCCGAAACCGGCCGGGGAGCGAGACGCGATCGCTTTGGAACCGAAACTTCCTTTCGCTCGGGGGGATTCATCGCCCTCCGACCGCGAGGGAGTGGATTCCGGTTCGTCCGGTTCTCTTCCGAGTCTCGAGGGGCTCGTTCGCCGCGAGGAGCGCCCTTCGGCGGCCGAGCGCCCGGTAGCGGCGAAGGTCTCCGAGGGCGGCCCCGCCGTCGTCCGCGTGCCGGTTCGAATCGACGAGAAGAACGGGGTCGTGCGGCTCGAGATCGTCCTCGAGATCCGTCTCGAGCGGGAGAAGGAGGCGAAGGCCGAGGCGCTCTCCCTTGACAGCCGCGGCGGAAGGCCCTAAGATCGGGAGCGTTGGCCCTCGACACGGGCCGGATCCCCTCGGGAGGTGCGTCCTCCGTGCGCGCGTTCTTGTTCTCGTGGATCGCGATCGGCGTCTTCTTCGCTTCCGCAGCGGCCGCGGATCCCCTCGTCGGGGTCGGCGCGTCGCCCCGGAGCGTCTTCGACGCGCCTTCCGGCCTCGGCGGCATTCTGGACCCGGCCAAGGTCTCGATGTCGAACCGGTTCTCGCTTCTCTACGCGACCGGTTCGGGCGGCGCGTCCGGCCGGGGGATCGGTCTCTACGAAAATCGTTTGAGCTATCAACTAGCGGATCCGCTTCGGGTCACGTTCCTTCTCGGCTACGAGTTCTCTCCCTTCGATCGGGGGCTCTCGGAGAACGAGGGGGGAGAGTTCCTGCCGGGGTTCTCCCTTTCGTACCAGCCGAACCCGAACTTCCTCTTCCAGTTCCAGTACCGGCGGATCTCCTCGGCGTCCTACTTTCTCCACAACCCGCGCTTCACCGGCGATCCGTTCTACGAGGAGTAGCGCCGCGCGCGGGTGAAATCCTGTTCCCCGCTTGACTTCGCTCCCTGTCCGGGCTAAACAAAGGGGAGCGACTCGCATCCCTCGGCTCGTCTCCGCTCGCGCGGCGGAAGGGGCGGGCGGAAGAAGGTGCCGACGTGAGCATTCGCCTTTGGCGGCGCGGCCCGCAGGACCGGGGCGGCTCCGCCGTTCTCAAGAAGCTCCAGCAGAACCCCGAGAACAAGGACCTTCTCCGCGAGGCGGCCGACTTCTGCGAGGCGGAAGGAGCGCTCGAAGAGACGGCCGTTCATCTGGAGAAGCTCCGATCCCTGGAGCCGGGGGATGCATCCCATCCTCGGCGTCTCGGGCGGATCCTTCGAAAGATCGGGCGGCTCGACGAATCGCTCGATCGCCTCGAGGAGGGGACCCGGCTCTTTCCGGACGACCTCGAGATGCAGCTCCACCTCGTCAAGACGATGATCGCCCTTGCGCGCCCCGCCGAGGGGGAGCGGCTCGCGCTCCGCATCCTCTCGAAGAACCCGGCGGCGGCGCTCGGGCACTACGCGCTCGGCTTGGTTCGAAGGTCGGAGGGGCGGATCGACGAGGCGGTTCTCTCGTTCGAGCGCGCGCTCGATCTCGACCCGCGATCGGCGCGCGCGCATTCCGACCTCGGCCTCCTCTACGATCGAAGCGGGAGGGTGGACGAGGCGCTCACCCACTTCCGCCGCGCGGTCCGACTCGAACCGGAGAGAGCGCTCTGGCACATCAACCTCGGCGCCGTCTACGCGGAGAAGGGGATGAGGAACGAGGCGATCGCCGAGTTCCACGAAGCGCTCGCGCTCGATCCGAAGAACGTCGAGGCGCATTTCAACCTCGGGATGGTCTATCACGACCAAGGGGCTTTCGAGGACGCGATCCGGGAGTTTCGGATCGCGATCGAAGCGGACCCGGAGAACATCCGGGCTCACTATCTTCTCGGGCGCGCGTACATTCGAAGGGGGATCTACGAAAAGGCGCGCCGCCAGATGCAGCGGGTGATCGCCCTCGACCCGGACAACGCGAAGGCTTACTACTATCTCGGCGTCGCGGAGAACAAGATGGAGAACGTCGACGAGGCGATCGCCGCCCTCGAGAGGGCGATCGCGATCCAGCCGCACGACGCGCGCTTCCACTATGCTCTCGGGATCGCCTACGACAAGAAGGGCGTGAAGGATCAGGCGCGCGAGGCGTACCGGACCGCGGACCGGCTGCAGCAGGTGGGGCGATGAGCGCGAGAGCACCCGGCCGCGACCGCGCGCGATCCGAC
>JAGUYC010000200.1 GCA_020061515.1 Gemmatimonadota bacterium | reverse complement strand
CTCGAGGCGTTCGCTTTCTATCAGAGCGGGCGGGCGGCGGACGCGGAAGGGCGGCCGGAGCTTGAGCGCGCCGATAAGATCATCGGGGAAATGATCGCGGACCCGCCGGCGCCGGGGGATGCGATCCTTCTCGATCTTCTCGGAAGGGTGCGCGCGGCACACGCGCTTCTCGACTTCCGGGAAGGAGAGAGCTATCCGGTCTATCGCGAGAAGACGCGCCGGGCGATCGATCTCTTTGCGCAGGCCGCGCGGCTCGATCCGACGTTCGTCGTTCCGAGTCCCGACGCGGAGACGATTCCCGACTTCGACCCGACGCGTTTTCGCACGTTGCTGCAACACGCGTACAAGGACGATCATCCGGTGGGCGGCTTCATCGAGAACCTCTCGCGGTGGACCGCGTGGTCGGTCGCGGACCGGCGGGCGGACCTCGCGGAGCGGGAGATCGGTCTTCTCTTACAGGGGAGCTGAGGCCGCGCTCGGAACGAACCGCGGCCGGCCGAGCCGAGAGTCATTCGTATATGAAGGAACGAGCCCTCCTTGTGTTCGATCTCGACGGGACGCTCTTTCGGGGAGACGAGGCGACCGTCGCTGCGGTGTGGGAGACGCTCGATCGGATCGGGATCGCCCGTCCGCGCGCGCGCGAGATCTGCTCGTATTTCGGAAAGTCGATTCACGAGTTTCACGCCTGGCTCCGCTCGCTCGCGCCCGGGAGGGAGATCGAGGAAGCCCTCGCCGAGATCGAGCGCCGCGAGGTGGAGCTCGTTCCGTCGAAAGGGGAGCTTTTCCCGGACGTTCCGGAGATGCTTGATCGCTTCGCGCGCGAAGGTTTTCGGATGGCGATCTGCTCGAACGGACGGAACCCCTACGTGCGCACGGTTCTCGAGAGCAAGGGGATCGCGCGTTTCTTCGGCGCCGTGCGGATCCGCGAGAAGGAAGGCGAGAACAAGACGCTCATGATGCGGGATCTTCTCGCGAGCGAGGCGGTTCGACCCGTCGTCGGGATCGGGGACCGGCGGGACGACGTCGAGGCGGCGCGCGCGAACGGCGCTCGTTCGGTCGGATGCGCGTACGGCTTCGGATCGCGCGAGGAAATCGAGGGCGCCGAAGTGATCGTGGAGCGCGCGGCGGAGATACCGGACGCGGTGCGGCGCGTTCTCGTGCGAGAAGCGGACGTCTGACGAATTCGGCGATGCGGCGAGCGCCTACTTCTTCTTGAAGATCGCGCGCCAGTCGGTGCGGGGCGTCATAAAGGGGCGGCGGAGCTTGCTCACGCTCCCCGCCTGCTCGGTGATGTAAAACGCGGTCGGGTCGATGCCGAGGACAATCGGAACGAGACGCTTGAGGTCTCTTCTTCTGCAGACAATGTAGAGCTCGGTCACCGGCCCGCTCATCCCCTGTCCCGTGAACGTCGTCACCGGGAATCCGGCGGCACGGACCGCTGCCGCCATCTCATCGCCTTTTTCCGGCGTGATCACGCGGAAGACCGTGTGGCCGAAGGCGACTCGCCTTTCGAGCTTGATCCCGACGACGTTGCCCGTGGAGAAGCCGAAGGCGTAGAAGACGCCGAGGATCGGCTGGTCAATGACGCGGTTCACGACCGCCGCGACGACCACGAGCCACGTGCTCACCTCGATCAGCCCGAGGAAAAAGGCCGTGCGCGTCTTCCCCTGCACGATGCTGATCGTCCGCATTGTCCCGACGGAGACGTCGAGCACGCGGGCGAAGAAGACGAGCACGCCGAGAAGAAGCGTGCCCCAATCGAGTCCGAGATTCATCCGCTGCTCCGGATAGGTGACAGACACCTATTTCGTGCTGCCGAAAAAGGTGTCTGTCACAAATCTTGCTAAGGAACCTGGTTCCTTAACATCACCTCGCGCCACGTCTCTTCGCTCATCACCTCGGACTGCTCGACGAGCATCACCGGGATCCCGTCGCGCACCGGATAGCGACGGCGCGTCTTCGCGTCGGTCGAGACGAGCCAGTCCCCGTCCTCGACGACGGGCGCCCGCGTCTCCGGGCAGGCGAGGATTTCGAGGAAGTCTTTCGGAAGACCCATCGCGTCTTCTCCTTTAGTACGCGCGCGCGATGTACACGCGCTGCTTCGAAGGATTCCCGCTTCGAACGCATCGTCCGGGCTCCGCGCCCTCCTCGAACGGGATGCACCGGATCGTCGCCTTCGTCTCTTCCTTGATCGCCGCTTCGGTTTCGCGCGTGCCGTCCCAATGGGCGAACGCGAAGCCTCCCTTCTCGACGATTTTCTTTAGGTCTTCATAATCGTCGACGACGTGCGTGTGCTCGTCGCGGAACTTCCGCGCGCGCTCGAAAAGATCGCCCTGAATCTCACCGAGCTTCCCAGGAAGAAGCGCGATCGCCTCCTCCGTCGGAATCGGCGCTTTCTCCTTGGTGTCGCGCCGCGCGAGAACCACCTGCGATTTCGCCACGTCCTTCGGTCCGATCTCGATGCGGAGCGGGACGCCTTTCTGCTCCCACTCGGCGAACTTCCAGCCCGGCTTGTGCTGATCGCGCGCGTCGATATGGACGCGAACGCCCGCGGACGCGAGCCGCTTCTTCAGCGTCTCCGCCGCTTGAAAGACGGCGGCGCGGTCCTCGTCGGAAGAATAGATCGGAACGATGACCGCCTGGATCGGCGCGATGCGAGGCGGGAGGATGAGACCGTTGTCGTCCCCGTGCATCATCACGACCGCGCCGACCATGCGCGTCGAGACACCCCAGCTCGTGTTCCACGCGTGGCGCGTCTCGCCATCCTTGTCCTGGAAGACGAGGTCGAATGCCTTCGCGAAGTTCTGGCCGAGGTTGTGGCTCGTTCCCGCCTGGAGCGCCTTCCCGTCCTGCATCATCGCCTCGATGCAGTACGTGCGAAGCGCGCCCGCGAAGCGCTCGGAGTCGCTCTTCGCGCCGGGATAGACGGGAATGGCGAGCACTTCCTCGGCGAAGACGCGGTAGACCTCAAGCATCTTAAGCGTTTCTTCCTCGGCCTCCTCGTAGGTGGCGTGCGCGGTGTGCCCCTCTTGCCAGAGGAACTCGAGCGTGCGAAGAAAGAGGCGCGGCCGCAGCTCCCACCGAAAGACGTTCGCCCATTGGTTGATGAGAATCGGGAGGTCGCGATACGACATCACCCACTTCGCGTACATATGATAGATAATGGTTTCCGAGGTGGGCCGGAGAACAAGCGGCTCCTCGAGCTTCTTGCCCCCGCCGTGCGTGACGACCGCGCACTCCGGCGCGAACCCCTCGACGTGCTCCGCTTCTTTCTTCATGAAGCTTTCGGGGATGAGCGCGGGGAAGTAGGCGTTGACGTGCCCCGTCTCCTTGATCATCCGGTCGAGGTGGTCGCGCATGTTCTCCCAGAGGGCGAAACCGTACGGGCGGATCACCATGCACCCCTTGACCGGCGCATAATCCGCCAGCTCCGCCATCTGAACGACGTCCGTGTACCAGCGCGAATAATCCTCGCTCATCGGGGTCACTTTCTGCGCCACCTCAGCCTCCTCCGTGTGTTCGAGAGCTCCGATCTTAACGCGGGTCGAGAGCGCGGGCAAGGGGGGGGAGGGAGAAGCGAGATCTTGATTCCCCGCCGGAAAACCGGCTCTCGACGGGTGTTTGTCCTCGATCCGTGGGGCTTGTAATGGGATGGGTGTCGCGAATAGAGTCGCGGGAAGACCCGGCGCAGCGGGGCGATCGTCGAGATCTTGTGCCGGATCGGCCGGGGGAGAAAGGATGCAAGCGGGTCTTGACGACAAGCTTGTCCGGCTCTCCGCGTTTCGGTGGCTGGAGAAGCAGGTCGCCGCGCACGGGGATGTGCTCCCGCGCACGCTTCTTCAAGAGGGTTTCGCGATCGACGGCGAGCGCGTGCCGCTCCTCTCGCAGCAGGGGATCTTTAAGCCGCGCGTGCTCGCCGAAATCCCGATCTCGATCACGACGACCGTGCACGGACCCTACGACGACAGCATGAGCCCCGAGGGTCTGATCCTCTATCGCTACCGCGGCACGGATCCCGAGCACACAGACAATGTTGGTCTCCGTAAGGCGATGTTCCGCCGAACGCCGCTCGTCTACTTCTACGCGGTCGCGCCGGGAAGATATATGCCGGTCTGGCCTGTCTTCGTCGTAGGCGACGATCCGGACGCTCTTATGTTTCGCGTCGCCGTCGACGATCGCGCCTTTCTCGACGCGTACGCGCGCGCGGAATCGAACGGCATCGCCGGCGGAGAGGCGAAGGAAGAAGGACGCAGGCAGTATGTGACGGCCGTCGTTCAGCGGAGATTGCACCAGCGCGGATTTCGCGAGCGAGGGCTCGACGCGTACCGGCGGCAGTGCACGCTCTGCCGCCTGAAGCACGCGGAGCTTCTCGACGCGGCGCACATCATTCCGGACGGCGAGCCGGGCGGGGATCCGGTCGTCGAGAACGGCCTCGCCCTCTGCAAGCTGCACCACGCCGCGTTCGACGGGTTCTTTCTCGGCGTTCGGCCCGACTACGTCATCGAGGTTCACCCGGCGATCCTCAAGGAGGAAGACGGTCCAATGCTCGTTCACGGTCTTCAGGGGATGCATGGAACGAGGATTCAGCTTCCCCGTTCATCGAGACATCGCCCGAGCCCGGAACGGCTCGAGGTTCGATACGGGCGCTTCTTGGAGAAGCGGGGACAGGCGCCTATTCTTTAACCTCGATCCGTCCAAGCCGTCCGAGCGGCAGGCCCTCCGCCGTTCTTCTGGCGGATTGAGGTTAAGCGCGATGCGGTCCCCTCGCGCGCCGCAGGACAGGAGGTTGCCGGCGCGATTCACTTTCGGGAGGCGGCATGAGAAGACAGGAAAGGTTGACGGCCAAACAGAAACCGAGGAAGTGTCCGAAGTGCGGGTCCGCGAAGGTCGCGATGATCTTGTACGGCTTGCCGGCGATGGGCCCCGAGCTCGCGCGCGATCTCGAAGCGGGCAAGATCGTCCTCGGCGGTTGCTGCACCTCCGACGATGATCCGTGCTGGCAGTGCGCGGACTGCGGCGCCGAAATCCGTCGAACGACCGGCTAACTTCTTCTGGCCCCCGTTCGTTGGCTCGCTTCGAGTGTTTCGGTGGCGAGCGACGAAACTCCCTGAGTTCCCGGCCCGGCACCGAAGGCAGCCACCGAATCCAGCACGACAAACGATGCAGCGCACGGCGCCGAAGCAAGCACGAGGATCCGCCTCGGGGGCCGCGCCGCCCGCGCTCGAAAGGCGCGTGCGTCCCCTTCGCCGCCGAACCCCCCGCGTAACGCCCGCGTAACGCCTCGCCGTGAGGATGTTCGCGTTTCACGGACGACACCCTGTCCGGAAAGGAGGATCCCCCATGAAAGTTCGATTGCTTCCGGTTCTCGCATGCGCGGCGTGCCTCGCCGCTCTCGCCGCGTCGGCGCGAGCCGCAGAGATCATCGACTTCGACACGTATCCCGACGGCTCGCCGGTCCCTCAGGGCTACACGGTCGGCGACCAGTGGCAATCGCTCGGCGTGATCTTCACAATGAGCGATTCCTCGCGCTCCGCATACGCCAATCCGCATTGGTGCTCCCTCTCGCAGCCGAATCACGTCGGGGGCGACCTGGCGGTGCTGGCGTGGTTCGTCGATCCCACGACTGGAGGGCCCGCGCTCACCGACTTCGTCGGGACGGCGCAGGACAACTGCTGGGGCCCCGGCGAGGGGATCTTGATGATCGCCTACGACATCGACGGACAGGTTGTGGCGGAGGAGTTCAATGTCGGGAGCGGGCACCTCGTAACGTTCGAGTTCGAGGAGCCGACGGTCCGCATGATCCGAATGGACTGCATCCAGCAAGGCATCGACGATTTCACGTTCAACATTCCGGTTCCCTGGATCGACACGGGGGTCGCGAGGGAGGCCGAGGGCGAGTCGACCCGCGGGCCGCGCGCCCTGCTTCGTATCGCGCCGAACCCGGTGCCCGGGTTCTCGGGCGGGGCGTCCGCCTCGCGATCGAGAACGCTGCCGCGAGCGAGGCGGAGGCGTCGCTCCGCATCTACGACATCCGGGGACGCCTGGTGCGCGCTTTCTCGAGCGGCGGGCTCGCCGGCTCCCCGGGAATCGTCGATTGGAACGGCCTCGACGACCGGGGATCGGCGGTCGCGCCGGGCGTTTACCTCGTGCGCTGGACGAGCGGAGACGAGGCCGGGAGTGCGAGGCTGATCGTCGTCCGATAGATCGGCCGGCGGATCGATGGAGAAGAGCCCGCGGCCGGCTCGAGACCGCGGGCCCCATCTCCGCTTCCTCTACGGGAACCGGACCGTCCCCGTCATCGAAGGCACCGAAAGAGAACGACCGGCGAACTTCTTCTGGCCCCATCCGCGATCCCACTCCTATAGTAAAGACTGGCTTCCGAGTCGGCGGGGAGTGGGGGAATGCGGAGCACGTTCGTTCGCTATCTTCCGATCGCGGCGCTGATCGCGGCGGTGTCGGTGCTGCACTACGCGACCGATCCGTCCGCGCATCGCCTCCACGACATCTATCGGCGCCTCTACTACCTGCCGATCATCCTCGCCGCGTTCGCGGGTGGGGTCCGCGGAGGAACGCTCGCCGCGATCGTCGTCTGCGTCGTCTACTGGCCGCACGCGTTCGGACACTACACGCACGACCCCGGCCGTCCCGCGGAGAAGATCCTCGAGATGGTTCTGTACGTCGTGGTCGGCGGCGTGACCGGGCTCCTCGTGAGCCGCGAGGCGGCGACGAAGGAACGGCTCCGAAAGACCGCCGATTCGCTTCAGGAAACGCTCCGCGAAAAAGAGAAGATGGAAGAGGAGCTGATCCGCTCGGCGAAGCTCGCTGCGGTTGGCAAGCTCTCCGCCGGCCTCGCGCACGAGATCCGGAACCCGCTCACTTCGATCAAGGCGTCCGCCGAGCTTCTCGCCGACGATTTCCCCGCCGGCCACCCGAAACGAGATCTCCTCGACACGCTCGTCAAGGAGACGGTTCGCTTGAACGGCGTTCTCACGCGTTTCCTCTCGTTCGCGAAACCACTCCCGCCGGCGAAGAGAGAGCTCGATCCGGCCGAGGGGATCGCCGAGGTGATCGCGCTCCTTCGCGGGCGAAGAGACGACGACGAGGAGACGCCGATCCGTTTTCGAGAGCCGGGTTACCCACTGCCGCGCGTCAAAGGGGACCCGGAGCAGATCCGGCAGGTGCTCCTCAATGTGCTCCTCAACGCGCTCCAAGCTTCGGGAGAGGGGGGACGCGTGGACGTATTCGCTGCATACATCAAGGAAGCGGGCCGAATCGAGATCGTGGTGGAGGACGACGGCCCCGGTTTCTCATCCGACGCCCTTGAAAACCTCTTCACGCCCTTCTTCACGACGAGGGACGGGGGGACCGGGCTCGGGCTCGCCATCTCGCACCGGATCGTCGAGTCGCACGGCGGGCGGATCCGCGCGTCGAACCGAGAGGGGAGAGGCGCGCGGGTCGTGATCGAGCTCCCGGCGGCGTGAGACTCTTCTTTCTCAACTATTCCCTGTTCTTGTGTAGACTATTGTACAGACGTTTCGGCCGGAGCCGGGACCGGAGGGGAATCGCTTGAGCCGCATTCTGCTCGTCGATGACGACAAGAGCCTCCGAGGGGTGCTCGCCTTCTCGCTCCGCGAGGACGGCCACGTGGTCGAGGAGGCGGGGGACGGGCTCGAAGGGCTCGAGCGCTTCCGCGAGGGGCGGCCCGACCTCGTCATCGCCGATCTCAAGATGCCCCGGATGGACGGGATGAAGCTCCTCTCCGCGATCCGAGAGGAAGGGAGCGAGACGCCGGTGATCGTCCTCACCGCGTTCGGCAAGATCGAGCAGGCGGTGGAGGCGATGAAGCGAGGCGCCTTCCACTATCTTACGAAGCCGTACAACCGCGACGAGCTTCGCGTGGTCGTGCGGAACGCGCTCGAGCGCTCGCGCCTCCTCGCCGAGAACCGCGACCTTCGCGCGCGGATCGAGCGCCGTTCGGCCGCCCCACCTCTCGTCTTCGTCTCCGAGGCGATGCGCGCGGTCATCGATGCGATCGAGCGGGTCGCGCCGACCGACGCCACGGTTCTCCTCACCGGCGAGAGCGGCACCGGCAAAGAGCTTCTCGCGCGTCTTCTCCATCAGCGCTCGGATCGCAGGGAGAAGCCGCTCGTCGCGGTGAACTGCGGCGCTCTTCCGCGCGACCTCGTCGAGTCGGAGCTCTTCGGGCACCGCCGCGGCGCGTTCACGGGCGCGACGCGCGACAAGCCGGGCAAGTTTCAGGCCGCGTCGGGCGGAACGCTCTTCCTCGACGAGATCGCGGAGCTTCCGATCGATCTTCAGGCGAAGCTTCTCCGCGTTCTCGATGCGGGCGAGGTGGACATGCTCGGCGGGGGCGGACCGATCGAGGTCGATGTCCGGCTCGTCGCCGCGACGAACCGCGATCTCGAGAAGGCGGTCGGCGAGGGAACCTTTCGGGATGATTTGTTTTATCGATTAAACGTTATACCGATCCGGGTGCCGGCTCTCCGCGAGAGGCCCGAGGACATCCCGGTCCTCTGGAAGCATTTCGCCCAGGATTTCGCCTCGGGCGCGCCGGTCACGACCGATCCGGATCTTCTCTCGCACCTCGCGCGTCTTCCGTGGAGAGGAAACGTCCGCGAGCTCGCAAACCTCTGCCGAAGAATCGTGCTCTTTCGAAGGGACAATGTGCTCCGGCTCGCCGATCTTCCCGCGTACGGGCGGTCGGACCGAGCCCCCAGCGATGATTCGGCGGCTCCGCCTCTTCCCGCTCTCCCCGAGGACTCGCTCCCTCTCCGCGACCTCGAAAGGGACGTCATCGAGAGGGCGCTCCGCAAGTTCGAAGGAAACAAGTCCCGAACGGCGAGGTATCTCGGCATTCCGCGCCACATCCTCCTCTATCGGATCCGTAAGTACGGGATCGGCAGGGGAGAGTAGAATAGTCTTCAAAAGATAGAGAATAGTATCCGCTCGATGATCCGAGGAGCTACCTCTGCGCGCCGGCCATCCCCCGATTCAATCTCATAACACATTGTCTTAAAAGAAATTGCGATTGCTCTTCCCCTCCCGTGCTCCGGCGGGCACGGGTCGTGCCTTTGGATCCAGCGAGGGGCGGGCGAAGAAGCCGCCCTCCTTGATGAATCCAGGGGGGCCTGTTGGTGCGCGGTACGAAGAGAGAGCGGCTCGGATCGATGGTCTTGTTTCTTCTCCTCCTCTTCGCGGGAGGGGCGAGGGCGGACTCGTCGTTCACGGGCGCCGATCCGAACGAGGTCCTCGAGTCTCTCCTTCGAGAAGCGCTCCGCTCGAGCCCGGCCATCGCCGCATCGAGCGAGCGAGCGACCGCGTCGGGGCACCGGGCCGCCGCGGCGGATCGCCTTCCGAGCCCGATGTTCGGCTTCGGGTACATGCCGGGATCCGGCGGCATGTCCTCGGCGAGCTGGATCTCTCTCCGCCAGACGTTCCCCTTCTTCGGCAAGAGAAGCCTTATGAGGTCGGAGATGGAGGCGGATGCCGCGATGGATGCTTCACGCACGAACGAAACCGCGGCGATGGTCGTTCAAGACGTGAAGGAAAACCTGTGGGCGATCTACCGCGCGGATCGAGCGATCGAGATCGCGGAGCGCGAAGCGGCCGTTCTTTCGGAGATGGCGGCCGCCGCGCAAGCGATGTACTCCGCAGGCGAGGGGCGCCAGGCCGACGTCTTTCAAGCGCAGTTCATGCAGACCGAAGTCGACGAGCGCTTGATCCGCCTGCGCGGAGAAAGGGCGGCGCTCGAGCGGCGGATCGAAGGGCTCGTCGGAAAGCCGCTTCCGATCCCGTTCCTCGCCGAGACGGATCCCGAGATCCCGATCGATGAAAGCGCGCTCGAGGATCGTGCGTTCCGCGCGAACCCGGAGATCGCCGCGCGCGATGCGGAGGTTCGGCGCTCGCGCGCGTCGCTCGCTCTTGCAAGTAAGGACCTTTACCCGGACCTCACGCTCGGGGCGATGTGGGGAGAGATGGGGATGGGCGGCATGCCGGGCGAGGGGGGCGGCGACCGGCGCTTCGCGTTCGAGGCGATGATCGATCTTCCGATCGCCCGCGGGGACATTCGCGATCACGAGAAGGCCGCGCGCGCGTCGCTCCGCGCGTCCGAGCGGGAGGCCGAGAACGTTCGTCTTCGTCTGCGCGCCGCGATCGGCGAGACGGCGAGGGCGATGGAAGCCGCCGCGGCCTCGATCGATCTTCATCGGAACGGCATGCTTCCGCAGGCGGAGAGCGCGTTCCGTTCCGCGCGGGCCGCCTACGCGGCGGGCCGGCTCGATTTCGAGAGCCTTCTTCTCGCGGAGCGGTCTCTGCTCGAAGCCGAAAGCGGGCTTCACGACATGGTCGCGAGGTTCGGAATGCTCCTCGCGCGTCTCGACCGCCTCGTCGGTTCGAAGGACGAAGACACTCTCTTCCCCCTGCGGGATGCGGCCCGCGGCGCCGCCGATCCGCGAAAGGAATAAACGGCAATGAACGCGAACTTCACGTCGAGCCGAACGATCGGGATTGCCGCGGCGGGGATTCTCCTCTTCGTCGGCGGTGTCGGCGCCGGACACCTTCTCTCGCGGGGCGCGGCCGAGGAGACGCACGGCCGCTCGGCCGTCCGGGAGGCGAAGAAAGAACTTTACACATGCGGAATGCATCCGAACGTGATTCAGGAAGGGCCCGGCATCTGCCCGATCTGCCATATGGCGCTCGTTCCGGTGAGGGGATCGGCGCCGGAGGAGGGCGGGCGCGCGGAGGGGACGATCACGATCGATCCGGAGGTCGTTCGGAACATCGGCGTCCGCACCGAGACGGTCGGGCGCGGACCTCTCATGAAAACAATCCGCGCGACCGGTCTTGTGGTCGAGGACGAGACGCGCGTCGGGATCGTGAACCTCAAGGTCGATGGATGGATCGAGAAGGTTTATGTCGATGAGACCGGCCGGAGCGTGAAGAAGGGCGATCCTCTCATCGAGATCGACTCGCCCCAGCTCGCGATCACGCAGGAGGAGTATCTCATCGCGCTCGACAACCTCCGCCGCCTCGAGGAGAGCGCCCCTGCGGAGATCGTGAGCGCGGCGAGGCAGACGTTCGAGTCGACCCGCCGCCGCCTCCTCTACTGGAACATCACGGACGAACAGATCGCCGATCTCGAACGAACGCGCGAAGTCCGGAGGACGATGACGCTGCGTTCCCCGTTCACCGGCGTCGTTACGATGAAGGACGTTCTTCCCGGCTCCCGCGTGATGCCCGGAACGAATCTCTATCGCATTGCGGATCTCGGCGTCGTTTGGGTGCAGGCGTCCGTCTTCGACGCGGACCTTCCCTTCATCTCTCTCGGACAGACGGCGACGATGACGCTCTCGTTCCTTCCGGGGCGCGGGTTCGATGGGAGAGTGACGTTTCTCTCGCCGGTTCTCGATCCGATCACTCGCGACCTCAAGATCCGCCTCGAGTTCCCGAACGAGAAGGGCGAGCTCAAGCCCGGCATGTACGCCGACGTGAGGATCGAGTCGGTCCTCGACGACAACGCGGTTCTCGTTCCCGCGGAGGCGGTGATCCGCTCCGGGAAACGCGACGTGGTCTTCCTCTCGAAGGGCGAGGGGCGCTTCGCGCCGGTCGAGGTTCTTCTCGGCGCGAGCGGATCGGGGGGCGTCGTCCAGGTTCTGAGCGGCGTTCTCTCCGGCGAGCAGGTGGTGACAAGCGCCCAGTTCCTTCTCGACTCCGAGTCCTCCTTCCGCGAGGCGGTGAAGAAGATGATGGAAGGGGGGCCGAGCGCTCTCTCTCCGGCCGGTGTTCCGGGACATGCCGGTCCTGCCGCGCTTTCCGTTTCGGTCTCCGCTCCCGGCGAACGACCGCTGTTTCAGGGAGAGCCGGTCCGAAACGCGCTCTCCGTGGCGTCCGACGGATCGATCACGATCCTCTGCCCGGTGATGAAGAACGAGCGCACGATCGCGCCCGGGGACATTTATTCCACTCATCAAGGAATGCGCGTCTACTACTGCTGCCCGGGATGCCAAGCGGACTTCGATGCGGACCCCGAGCGGTATCTCGCCGAGCTCGACGCGGCGCTCGCCGCGCGCGCGAAGTAGGAGAGAGCTGATGCTCGAGAAGGTGATCCGCTTCAGCATCGACAACCGGACGATCGTTCTCCTCCTCGCGGCGATCCTCGTCGCCGCCGGCATCTGGGCAATCTACGAGATCCGCCTCGACGCGATTCCCGACCTCTCCGACGTCCAGGTGATCGTCGAGGTCGGTTTTCCCGAGCAGTCGCCGGACGTCGTCGAGGACCAAGCGATCTATCCGCTCACGACCGCGATGCTGAACGTCCCGCACGCGAAGACGGTTCGCGGCTACTCGTTCATGGGCTTCGGCTTCGTCTACGTTCTCTTCGACGACGGCACCGACCTCTATTGGGCGCGAAGCCGCGTTCTCGAGTATCTGAGCCAGATCCGGCTTCCGGAAAACGCGACGGTGAAGCTCGGGCCCGACGCGACCGGTCTCGGTTGGGTCTACGAGTACGTTCTTGTCGACACGACCGGCGCGCACGACCTCTCCGAGCTCCGCTCGATCCAAGATTTCTTCATGAAGTACGAGCTCGGCGCGCTCCCCGGGGTATCGGAAGTCGCGTCGATCGGCGGCTTCGTGAAGCAGTATCAAGTGGAGGTCGATCCGCGCGCGCTTCAGGCGTATGGGATCTCGATCCGACGCGTGCAGGAGGCGATCCGCGCCTCGAACGCGGACGCGGGGGGCGGCGTCCTCGAGATGGGCGAGACCGAGTTCATGGTGCGCGGACGCGGCTACTTCCGCGGAGTCGAGGACATCGAAAGGGTCGTTCTCGGCGTCGGCGAGGGGGGAACGCCGATTCTTCTCCGTCACGTCGCGCGCGTCTCGATCGGCCCGGAGCTCCGGCGCGGCGCCGCCGAGTGGAACGGCGAGGGAGAGGTCGTCGGCGGGATCGTCGTCATGCGGATCGGCGAGAACGCGCTCGAGGTGATCGACCGCGTGAAGAAGCGAATCGCGGCGATCGAGCCGAACCTCCCGCCCGGCGTCACGATCGAGACCGCATACGACCGAAGCGTCCTCATCCGCGAAGCGGTCCGCACGCTTCGCATCAAGCTGACCGAACAAATGGCCGTCGTCGCGCTCATGATCGCGCTCTTTCTCCTTCATCTTCGCTCCGCGTTCGTCTCGATCGTGTCGATCCCCGTCGCCGTGCTCGCGTCGATTCTTCTCATGCATCTTCTCGGCATCCACGCGAACATCATGTCGCTCGGAGGGATCGCGATCGCGATCGGCGTGCTCGACGACGCGGCGCTCGTTCTCGTGGAGAACGCGCACCGGCACGCAGAGAGGAACAAAAAGGGAGCCGCCCACGCGGACGTGATCTTCGAGGCGGCCCGCGAGGTGGGTCCCTCGCTCTTCTACGCGCTTCTCATCGTCACCGTTTCGTTTCTTCCGGTGTTCGGGCTGTCGGAGCAATCGGGGCGGCTCTTCAAGCCGCTCGCCTACACGAAGACGTTCGCGATGGCCGCCTGCGCGATCCTCACCGTCACGCTGATCCCGGCGCTGATGGCGGTGTTCGTGCGGGGCCGTCTTCGCAAGGAGGAAGACCACCCGGTGACGCGGCCGCTTGTGGCGGGATATCGGCCGATGGTGCGCTGGGTTCTCCGGCACCGCTACGGTACGCTCGCGATCGCGCTCGCCGTGCTTCTCGTGACAATCGTTCCACTGTCAAAAATCGGCTCCGAGTTCATGCCGCCTCTCTATGAAGGCGATCTCCTCTATATGCCGACCACGACCCCCGGACTTCCGATCGCGAAAGCGACTGAGATCCTTCAACAGACCGACAGAATCATCCGGAGCTTTCCCGAAGTGCTGGACGTGTTCGGCAAGGTCGGCCGCGCGGAGACCGCCACCGATCCGGCGCCGCTCTCGATGATCGAGACGACGATCCTTCTTGAGAAAGATCGTTCGAAATGGCGCCCCGGCGTGGATTCGGACTCGCTCATCCGCGAGCTGGACGCGGCGATTCGGTTCCCGGGCCTCACCAACTCCTGGACGATGCCCATCAAGACGCGCATCGACATGCTTTCCACCGGCGTGAAGACGCCGGTCGGGATCAAGATCCTCGGGCCGGACCTCGACACGCTCGCGGCGATCGGCGAGAGGGCGGAGGCGGTCGTGAAGGGGCTCGAGGGAACCGTGTCGGCGTATGCGATGCGCGCGGTATCCGGGCGGTTCGTCGACTTCGACATCGACCGCGACGCGTGCGCCCGCTACGGCCTGAACGTGATGGATGTTCAAGAAGTCATCATGACCGCCGTCGGCGGGATGGAGGTGACCGAGACGGTGGAGGGGCTCGAGCGATACGGCGTGAACGTGCGCTATCCGCGCGAGCTTAGACAGGACCTCGACGCGTTGCGCAACATCCTCGTGCCGACTCCGGCCGGCGCCCAGGTCCCGATCGGGCAGCTCGCCGACATCCGGATCGTCTCGGGTCCGATGGAGATCTTGACGGAGAATGGCCGCCGGGTGGTGACGGTCTTCGTCGACATCCGCGGCATCGATGTCGGAACGTACGTGAAGAGAGCGCAAGAAGCGGTCGGTGCGCACATCGCTCTCCCGCCCGGATACTCGATCGTCTGGTCCGGCCAGTACGAGTACATGCAGGCGGCCGCGAAGCGCCTTCGCCTCCTCGTGCCGCTCACTCTCCTGATTGTGTTCCTCCTGCTTTATCTTCACTTCCGAACGATCTCCGAGGCGCTCATTCGGCTTCTCCCGCTCCCGTTCGCCGTGGTCGGCGGGGTTTGGCTCATGTGGGTACTCGGCTACAACGCGTCGATCGCGGTCTGGGTCGGGTTCATCAGCGTGGCGGGACTCGCGGCGGAAACGGGGATCGTGATGCAGGTCTACATCGACGAGGCGACGGCGCGCTATCGAAGGGAGGGACGGCTTCGCACGCGAGAGGATCTCGACGACGCGATCGCCGAGGGAGCGGTCGACCGTCTTCGCCCGAAGGTGATGACCGTGGCGACGACGATCGTCGGACTTCTTCCGATCATGATCGGGATGGAAGCGGAGATCGGTTCTTCCGTGATGAAGCGGATCGCCGCGCCGATGGTGGGAGGACTCATCACCTCGACGGTCGAGACTCTCCTCCTCATCCCGGCGATCTACTCGATTTGGAAGGAGAGGACGCTGTTGAAGAAGGAGGCGGTTTGATTATCTTATGAGTTGTATGCCGATCCTCCCAAGGCCTCGAGGCCTGTTTCCATTCACCAACCGAAGGAGAAGGAAGATGAAAGTGAAATCCCTGCTGGCGTTCGGCCTCTTGGCCGCGCTGGCGACGACGGCGCGCGCGGATTGCGGCGCCGATCACGGCGCGAAGGCCGCTCCGGCGGCGCAGACGATCAAGGCTGAAGCGAAGGCGGCCGCCTGTCCGATTCACGGGACGGCGGTTTCATCGAACGCTCCGACGAAGGAGTTCGACGGAAGGACGTATTCCTTCTGCGGCGAGGCATGCGCAGTTGAGTTTCTGAAGAACCCGACCGAGTACGCGGTGACGACCTGCCCGGTCATGATGCACGAGATGAAGCTGAAGGACGCGGCGGGGAAGACCAAGTACGACGGCAAGACGTACTACTTCTGTTCGGTGGATGCCAAGGCGGAGTTCGAGAAGAATCCGGATATGTACGCGACCTTCACCTGTCCGACGTGCGGGATGACGCACACCTATGCTGAGACGAAGGCGATCGTTCAACACGAGGGAACGTCCGTCCGTTTGTGCAGCGAGGGATGCGCGGCCGTCTTCAAGAAGGATCCGAGCAAGTACGTGCAGAAGGCGGCAGCGAAGGCCGAAGCGAAGGCGGAGAAGGAAGGAGCGCACGCGGGACACCAGCACTAGGCAGAGCGGAAGAACGGGGATCAACACACCGAGTTCCCGTCGGCTTCTTCACGAAAAGGCGAGCCGTACGGGGGGGGCATCTTGCCCCCGTTTTTTCATTGACAGGTCCCCCTCCTTCGGGAATCAAATGAGCTGCACGCCCCCCGGCGCAAGGAGGTTACCGATGGGACGGAAATTCTGGATCGCGGTGATTGTCCTCTTCGTGGCGTTCAACATCATGGATTACATCTTTCACAGCCTCGTGATGGGCAAGACCTACGAAGCAACCTCGCACCTTTGGCGTTCGATGGAGGAGATGAACCGCCTCCGACCGGTCATGTGGCTCGTCACGCTCGTCAGCTCGTTCTTCTTTGTTCTGATCTTCGGGAAGGGGTACGAGGGAAAAGGCGCGATGGAAGGAGTGCGGTTCGGACTCTACATCGGCATCTTCTTCGGCTTCTCGATGGGCTTTGGATCCTATGCGGCGATGCCGATCACCGGCGGGATCGCGTTCGGTTGGTTCCTCATCACGCTCGTCGAGTTCGTCGTGGCGGGGATCCTCGTTGCGTCGATCCACAAGCCCTTGAAAGCGTCGGCGACCACCGTCTGAGACGAAGAATACGAAGGCGCGGCGGATGCGTGTCTCGGCAGAGACGGGTGTCCGCCGCCGCATTCCTGCGCCGCCGGAAATTCCTCCGGCGGCTTCGTTTCCCCCCGTTCGTCCCGATTTCGTTGAAGAAGAGGCCGCTCTTGTGCTAATCTTGTATTGAAATCCCGTGTAGCTCGATCGAGCAGTTCCCGCCGGTGCTTCGTGTGTCAATCGATCGGAGGAGGGATAGCTATGAGACGGCAGTTGCTTGTCGTTCTGGCGGCGGTCCTTTTGTGCGCGACGGTCTTCGAAGGCTCCTTTGCCAACCTGCCGGCCGGCCCGGACGAGAGCGAAACGGGACTCCTCGCCGAGCTCGCGGCCGCGAAAGAGATGGGAGACATGAGCGCCGCTCGGGAGATCGAGCGGGAGCTTGCGGCGATTGAGGGACGGTCCCTCGAATCCGCCTCGGTCGTCCCTGCCGGTCTGGGACTTCGCGTCGAGTCTGCCGATCCCGGGGCGTCGCTCTCGAAGGGCCGGTGGGCCGACGACGACATCCTCGTCGCCGGCCTCGCGGCGAACGAGGTTCGTCCCTCGATGGCGAGCGATCGCGAGGGAAACCTCTACGTCGCCGTCGAACACGAGGGATCGTCGGACACCGCGATCCGGATCTACAAGTCGGAGGATGGAGGGCTATCCTGGAGCTTCTTCCGGATGGTCTCCGCACTCTCCGATCTCTCGCAACCGTCGATCGCCGTCGCGGAGGGAACCGAGAGCTGGCTCTTCCTCGCCTTTCAGCTCGGCGAGGATCTCATCCTCTCATTTCGCGTCAACCTCGACAGCACGGCAGAGAGCGATATCAGGACGATCGAGAACAACGCCGTGGGCGTCGCGAACCCCCGCATCGCGACGGACGGTGCGGAGTTCGCGGGTTGGTATCCCTATGTCGTCTGGAACTCGAGGGGCGTGGACAATTGGGTGCTCCGCTTCACGCGCTCGTTGGACTACGGAGACAGTTGGCAGACGCCGGCGACCCTGGCCGGATACTGCGGCTACCCGGACGAGTTCTACGACGGGAACGAGGCCTATCCCGACATCGACTACGGAAGCGGCTACTTGTATGTCGCGTTCGACAACTACACATCGAACTGCACGTCGACCGACCGCGATGTGTTCGCGATGAGGAGTGCGAACTACGGCGCGACATGGGCGAGCGCGATTCGCTTGAGCCCTGAAGCGGACGACGAGCGCGGCCCGCGTGTAGCCGCGGTCAAGAACTATGCGGCTCAACGAACCGCGGTGGTCGTCTATACGAGGTTCTGGGGCGGTCTCGACGACGACATCATGTACCACGGGACTCAGGACGGCGGGACGACCTGGAGCAACCATCGCTGCATGTCGTGCACCCCGATCGCGGAGGAAAGAAGCCCCGACATCGAGACCAGCTTCGACCGAGGGAGAATCCATGCAGCCTGGTGGCGAGATCACAACATCGAATACCGCTCGGCTCTTTACTCCTCGCCGCTCGCGTGGGGAGACACGGTGAAGGTCTGCGAGTCGGACGCGGCAAGCTTCGAGTTCCCGAGGCCAACGGTCGGCGTGAACCCGACGGCGCCCGTCGATGAAGAGGCGGGGATCGCTTGGACCGATTTCCGAAACGCGCCGACCGCGAACGACATCTACTACGACGGACCGGGGGCGATCTCGACCGGCCTCGACGAGGCAGCCTCAGTTCCGCCGGTTACGCGGCTCGACCCGGTACGCCCGAACCCGTTCAATCCGGCCGCGCATCTCCGGTATGCGCTCTCCGCGCCCGGCACGGTTCATCTCACCGTGTACGATGCGGCCGGAAGGAGAGTCGCCGTTCTCGCGGAAGGACCTCACGAAGCCGGCATCTTCGAGACGATCTGGCGCGGCGTGGACGATACGGGGTGCGACGTTTCTTCGGGCGTCTACTTCGCCCGGCTCAAGACCGAGGAAGGCGCCCGAACCCGCAAGATCACGTTGATTCGGTGAGCCGATCGAAGAGCTTGAAAAGGCGGGGCTCGAGGCGACGCGCCTCGGGCCCCTTCTCGTTCCTGCAACTCGGCCGGCAAGGCTTCGATTGCGCGTGTTTCGCTCCTTCGGCGATGGATCACAGGCCGTGAGCGCTGTGCTATCATCCGCGAGCCCGATCGGATTTGCTCGATTTCTTCGAGGCGGAGGCCGATGCGATTCACGAAGCAGATTCTGCTCGCCGTCCTGGCGCTCTTCCTCGCCGCGCCGGTGTGCGCGCATCTTGGGACGCCGCTCCCCCTTCTCGTCGACACGGACATGGCTCTCGACGACGCCCGCGCCCTCGCGCTCCTCGCAGAGAGCGCGGACGTCGAGCTTCTCGCCGTCGTGACGTCGGACGGCGCCTGCTCGCCGCAAGCCGGAGCGCGCGCCGCGCGGGCCCTCCTCGATGCTCTTGATCGTCCCGACGTCCCCGTGGGATTCGGCCCGGTTCTCGGCGGAGAGCCGCCTCCGTGGCGGGAGATGTCGGAAGCCCTCGGGTGGTCCGGTCTCATCGAGGAGAAAGAGCGTCCGCCCGGCCGCTCCGTCGACGACGATGCCCTCCTCTCCGCGCAGGATCTTCTCGCGAGAACGGCGCGCGCCCGCGAGGGGATCCTTTATCTCTGTCTCGGTCCGCTCACGAACCTCGCCTCGGCCCTTGCGGCGGACCCAACGCTTCACACTCGAATCATTGCGGTCTATTATTCCGGATCGCGGCCGGACGAGGAGCCGCCTTCGTGGAACACATCCCGCGACAAGGGCGCGGCTCGCGCGGTCTTCGCAAGCGGCCTCCGCGTCGATCCGGTCCGCATGGGGGACGATCGGCTGCTTCGTTTCGACGAGCGGCTCTCGAACGCGGTCTGTGCTCTCGCGAAGCCGGCGGCCGAGGTCGTCTGCCGGCTGCACGAGAACGAACGAGTGCGGGGCCTGGTCGAATCCGAGCACTTCCGCTGCTGGGACGAGACGGTGGTGCTGAAGATGCTCGTTCCCGGCATCTTCTCGTGGGAGCGCGCGTCCGGCGGCGCGGAAGGAGAGCTCGTTCTCCGCTACGACCCCGACAACGCGCGCTTTGCGTATCTGAACCTGTTGTCCGGGGATCTCTCCCTCCGCGAGGGGCATCGCGAGCCGGTCGTGCTCCGCGAGTTCCCGTCGGGCCCGGCGGATCTTCGCGGCGATGTCGGGCCGGTCGCGGCGGCGATCATCGAAAGGCACGGCGTCGAGGAGTGGAACGCCGTTCTCCTCACGAACGAGCTTCATCGGCATCTCGGTGTCTATTCGATTCTCGGCGCGAAGATGGGAATCCGGGCGCGCGAGCTTCTCGGCGCGGGGCTGGACGAGCTGATCGTCGAGAGCCGCGCGGGGACCGCGCCCCCCCTGAGCTGCCTGACGGATGGTCTTCAGGTGGCGACCGGAGCGACTCTCGGGCGCGGGACGATCACGATCGATCCGACGCGGAGCGAGCCGGCGGCGCGCTTCGTGCGAGGGGATCGATCGATTGTTCTTCGAGTTCGGGACGACGAGACGGCTCGCATTCGCAGGGAAATCGGGGACGCGATCGAGAGGAACGGCGATCTCACGCCCGCCTATTGGCAGGCCGTGCGCGCAATGGCGATTCGCTGTTGGCTGGAGATGGACCGCGCGCGGGTCTTCGAGGAGATCCCCGCGGGCGAAGGAGGCTGACCCCGCCGGAGCGTCTCGCCCATCCGACTTCTTCGGGCGCGGGTCGGTCGCGAACTCGCCCGAGAAAGGACTTGTAGAGTGAAGCAGTTCGTCCTTACCCCGGCCGCCGGAAAACGCTTGATTGCTCAAGGAATCGCCGCGCATCCTGCGGTCGGTTCGGCTCTCGAGAAGGGAACGATCGTGATCGTGGCCGGGACGACGAACGGCTACGTCGCCGAGGAGGTGCTCGCGCGGATCGGCCGCGCGAAGGACTTCTCGAAGAAGCGCTTCTTCCGGGGCGCCACCCTCCCGCCGGCGCGCGCGGAGAGCGAAGGAGCCGCGCCCGCGTCCGCGGGTCAGGCGAAGTTCCCCGGCGATGTCGTGATCGCGAAGGGCGCATGGCTCGAAGGGAAGACGATCTTCGACGTCGCCGACGATCTCCGCGAGGGGGATGTCGTCCTCAAGGGGGCGAACGCGCTCGATCTCGCGATGCGGCGCGCGGCGATCTTCGTCCTGCATCCGAAGGCGGGGACGATCGGCGCGGCGGTGCAGGCGGCGGTCGGGCGGCGCGTCCGGCTCATTCTTCCGGTCGGAGTCGAGAAGCGCGTCGACGGCGATCTCGACGACCTCGCGGCGCGGGCGAACGCGCCTGGCTCGCGAGGACCCTGCCTCTTCCCCGTGCCGGGCGAGGTCTTCACCGAAATCGATGCGATCGCGCTCCTCACGGGGGCATCCGCTTGTATCACCGGCGCCGGAGGGATCGGCGGCGCGGAGGGGTGCGTCTGGCTCGGCGTCGAGGGAACGCCGGAGCAGATGGATGCGGCGGAGAAGCTCATCGGATCGGTCGCGGGAGAGCCCCCTTTCCCGATCGAGTGAAGAGGCGGGCGGGGGGTGCGCCGCGCGGGGACGCGCCGCAAGGGCTCCGATCCGACCGGATTCCCGTTTTCACGAGGAGGGAGCATGATCCGGGAGATTCTCGCGGAACAGCTGAATGCCGAACAGTTCATTAGTGAAGCGGTTGAGGAAATTCGCCGCGCGGTCGGAAGCGGAGAGGCGATCAACGCCCTCTCCGGCGGCGTCGACTCCTCCGCCGTCACGATGCTCGGCGCCCGCGCGCTCGGGAAGCGGCTCCGGACGGTGTTCGTCGAGAACGGCCTCATGCGCGAGGGAGAGCCGGAGCGGGTCCGCGCCCTCTTCGGGAGTCTCGGCGTCGAGGTCGAGATCGTCGACGCGCGCGCCGAGTTCTTCTCCGCGCTCGCCGGGATCGCCGACCCCGAGGAGAAGCGGGAGGCGATCACTCGGACTTTCTACCGCGACGTCTTCGGCCGCGTCGTCCGCGAGAGCGGCGCGAGGTTCCTGCTTCAGGGGACGATCCTCACCGACGTCGACGAGACGGTCGCGGGAATCAAACGCCAGCACAACGTGTTCGAGCAGCTCGGGATCGATCCGGAGAAGGCGTTCGGCTACCGGATCCTCGAGCCGCTCGTCCGCCTCCGCAAGGACGGCGTCCGAAAGGTCGGTCGCGCCCTCGGGCTCCCGGAGGAGGTCTTCCGGCGGATCCCGTTCCCCGGACCCGCTCTCGCGGCGCGCGTGATCGGCGCGGCGACCCCCGAGCGGATCGAGACGGTGCGGAGGGCGACCGCGGTTGTCGAGCGTCACCTTTCCGGGACGGGCGCGTTCCAGTACCTCGCGATCCTCCACGAGGACCGAGTGACCGGGATGCGCGACGGGAAGCGCGACTACGGCATGCAGATCGAGGTGCGCTGCTGGGAGAGCGTCGACGCGCGCGTCGCGACGCCGACTCGCCTCCCCTTCGAGACCCTCGAAAGACTCGCCGCCGACATCGTGCGCGAGGTGCCGGGCGTCGTGAGCGTGACGTACCATATCGCCCCCAAGCCCCCCTCGACGATCGAGGCGGTGTAGCGGGAACGGGAGAACGAACCATGCCGCCCGATCTCCTCGCGTTCACCGCGACGAAGCCTCTCTTCGAGCGGCTCTGCTCGCTCGACGAGAGGAGCTTCCTGTCGAAGCCGTTCTGGAAGAGGCTCAGGGAAGCGAGGCAGGGAGGATAAGGCTCGGCCCGGCCGCGCGCGCCCACCGGCCGATCCTCTTTCGTCTTGCGGCGACGGATCTCTCGATCTAATCTCGTGCGCGATTCTTCCGCCGGTTCGTGCTCTCCGAGATGAAGGAAATCCGGCGGACGGTCCTGAACACGCGCTCCCGGTGAACGAAATGATCTTCCTTTGGGTCGGGTTTATCGGTCTGATCCTCGCGCTTCTCGCGCTCGATCTCGGCGTCTTCCATCGGCGCGCGCACGCCGTTTCGCTGCGAGAGGCGTTCTTCTGGTCGGTGATCTGGATCACGTGCGGCCTTCTCTTCTCCAAGTTCGTCTACTTCGGGTACCAGAATCATTGGTTCGGGCTCGGCACGACGCCGGATCCGGTCGATCGCGCGATGAACACCGGAACGACCGCGGCCCTCAAGTACCTCACCGGCTTCGTCGTGGAGAAATCGCTCTCCGCCGACAACATCTTCGTCATCGCGATGATCTTCAACTTCTTCGGAGTCCCTCCGATCTACCGGCACCGCGTTCTCTTCTGGGGGATCGTGGGAGCGCTGGTCTTGCGCGGCGTGATGATCGCGATCGGGGCGACGCTCGTCGCGCGTTTCACATGGATCCTCTTGATCTTCGGAGTCTTCCTTATCGTCACGGGGATCAAGATGCTCTTCTTAAATGCTGAGGACGTCGATCCGAACAAGAACGCTGCGGTCCGGCTCGCCCGGCGGCTCTTCCCGGTCACGTCGCGCTTCCACGGCCAGCATTTTCTCGTGAGGGCGGGCACGAAGGCCTCGCACGAAGGGGCTCTCCCCGGCGAGGAGGATGTGCGCGACGAGGCGGTCGAGGGCGCGAAGCCGGGCACGCTCTTGCTCACTCCGCTCGCAATCGCTCTCGTGACCGTGGAGACGAGCGACGTGATCTTCGCTGTCGACTCGATCCCCGCGATCTTCGCGATCACCGGAGATCCGTTTCTCGTCTTCACAAGCAACGTGTTCGCGATTCTCGGTCTCCGCGCGCTCTTCTTCGTCTTGTCGGGGATGATCGAGAAGTTTCGTTACTTGAAAGCCTCTCTCTCGCTGGTGCTCGTTCTTATCGGCGTCAAGATGCTCGTCGCGAAGAAGCTTCACCATCTTCTCGGCGAGCACTTCCACGTCATCGTGCTCGCGGTCGTGCTCTCGATTCTGGCGGCCGGGGTTCTCTTCTCGATGGTGCACGGCAAGAAGCGAACGCGAGCCTGATCCCCCGTCTTCATCCTCGGTATTCGAGTCGGCGAAGAATCGGCGCGGGAAGACCGGGATACGGTTGCGTCAGAGAAGAGCGGTCCCGGCGCGATAGACGACAAGCGCCCCGATGTAGGCGATCGCCGTCATGTAGCCGAAGGCGAGAGCAGTCCATCTCCAGGAGTTCGTTTCCCGTTTGATCACGGCGAGGGTCGCTCCGCACTGGCAACAGAGGGCGAAGAAGACCATCACCGAGACGGCGACCGGAATCGTGAAAACCGGCGAGCCGTCCGGCCAGCGGGCGGCGGAGAGCTTGCCGATGAGCGCTTCCTTCTCTCGCCGGTCCCCCGCTTCCATGCCGAGATCGTAGATGATGCTCAGCGTGGAGACGATCACCTCGCGCGCGGGGAACGAAGCGAGCGTCGCCATCCCGATCTTCCAGTCCCACCCAAGAGGCTTCACGGCCGGCTCGAGAAGGCGCCCCGCTCTTCCGAGAACGCTGTTCCGCATGTAGGCGCCGGCCTCCTCCCGATCGATCTCCCGAAGGCGCGCCTCGCGCGCCTCGCCGTCAAGCGAGAGGCGCGTCTCGGCGCGAAGCGCATCGTGCGTGCGCGCGATCTCCGGCGGCCGAGGAAAGTATCCGAGCGCCCAGACGATAATGGACATCGCGAAGATGATCGTTCCCGCCTGGCGCACGAACGTGCGGCTTCGATCAAAGATGCGGATCCCCACCGACCGCGGGCTCGGGATCTTGTAGGGCGGCAACTCCATCAAGTACGTGGATCCCGGGCCCTTGAGCAGCGTTCGGCGGAGAATGAGCGCGGCGGGAACCGCCGCGAAGATCCCCACGAAATACATCGCCCCGAAGACGAGCCCTTGTAGCGGAAGAACCCCTCCGATCATCTTCGCGGGGATAAAGGCGGCGATCATCAGGGAGTAGACCGGAATGCGCGCCGAGCAGCTCATGAACGGCGCGATGAGGATCGTCGCGATTCGATCGCGCGCGTTTCCGATCGTGCGCGTCGCGAGAATGCCCGGAACCGCGCAAGCGAACGAGCTCAGCATCGGGATGAAGCTCATGCCGGAGAGACCGACCGCCCGGAAGATCCGGTCCATCAGGAAGGCCGCGCGCGCCATGTAGCCGCAGTCGTCGAGGAGCGCGATGAAGAAGAAGAGGAAGACGATCTGGGGGAGAAACGCCATCACGCCGCCGACCCCCGCGAGCGCGCCGTCCGCGATCAGGCTTTCGAGGGCGCCTCCCTGAAGCGGCGTTCCGGCGAAGAGGCGTCGCGTCAGCTCGCCGAGGAAGTCGAAGGCGCCGGTGATGAGGTCCATGAACGGAACGGCCCACATGAAGATCGAGACGAAGACCGCGGACATTACGAGCATGAAGATCGGAAGCCCGAGGACTCGGTGGACGAGGACGTTATCGATGCGTTCGGTGAGGCTCTTTCTTCTCTCTTCGCGTCGCACGGTCGTCTCGAGCGCGCCGGCGATCCAATGGTGGCGCGCCTCCGCCTCCTCCGCCGCGGGCGAGCGTCCCGAGGCGCG
>JAGUYC010000319.1 GCA_020061515.1 Gemmatimonadota bacterium | reverse complement strand
GGTCGTGAGCGGATCGGCAGGCCCCGGCGCGCTGCCCAGCTCGCCGGGCAGCCCCCTTCCCCCGTCTCCGAGCGAAGAGAGCTCGGACGGATTTGGCGGATCAGGCCTAATGGCGGAGGTTGAGTAACGGCAAGGAGATACGGCGGGATCCACCTTGACACCCTCCCCCGCGCGGTGTACGTTGAGGCGGATGAGGAGCCGGGAGATGGGATCCCGGTTCGGCCCGGAAGGACAATCATGAAGCGAGCGACGAGGACATTCGTTCGCGCGATCCTCCTCCTGTGCGTCGCGGCCGGGGGGAGCTTCGCGCAGGGTACCGCCGAGCGCGTCTACACGATCGGCGTGGGGGACCTCCTGCGCGTGTCGGTTTGGCAAGAGCCGACCCTGAACCGGGAGGTCGAGGTCGGGATCGACGGCCTGGTCGTGCTCCCGCTGGTCGGATCGATCCGCGCGGTGGGGCACACGCCCTCCGCCCTCGCCTCGATCCTCACCGACCGCTATTCCCTCTACAAGAGGGACATCTCGCAGGTCGAGGTGGTGGTGATCGAGTACAACAGCCGGGAGATCTTCGTGATCGGCGAGGTCAGCCGGCCGGGGCGCTACACGTTTCAAGAAATCCCCGATCTGTGGACAGTGGTCATGGAGGCGGGGGGACCGACGACGAGCGCCTTCTTGAGCGAGGTCCGAATCCTCCGCGGCGAAGGCGATGCGATGCGGACGATCTCGATCGACCTCAACGCCTATCTTCTCGGCGGGGACCGCGAGGCTCTTCCGCGCCTGCAGCCGGGGGACACGGTGTACATCCCTCGAACGAGCGTGGTGGGCGCCGACTTTCTCGCCGACCGGGTCGTGTACGTGTTTGGAGAGGTCGCGCGGCCGGGCATGTACCTCGTCGGCGCCAACGAGAACCTGGTCGGGGCGCTCCTCCTCGCGGGAGGCATCACGCCGACCGGCGATCGGGGCCGCGTTCGGATCGTGCGCGACGAGTCGGGCCAGCGCGTGGTGACCGAGGTGAACCTCGAGGACTACATGAAGCGGGGCGATGTCCGCGGAAACCCGATCCTGCGGGCGGGGGACACGATCGAGGTGGCGCGGGACCAGGAAACGAGAATGCGCTTGTTCTTCGATTCGTACAGCTCCGGTCTTCGGATGGTCTCGACCGTGCTGACGATGGTGTTCCTCTACGACCGCCTGGTGGAGAACCGCTGAGTGAATCGGAAAGACGCGATGGACGACTCCCGGCGATCCTTCGATCCGCGGGCCTTTCAGGAGACCCTCGCGAAGAGGAAGTGGCACCTCCTCGTGCCGCTCGTTCTCGCGACCGCGACATCGTTCGTCGTGGTCGAGCGGATGCCGGAGGTCTACGCGATCGAGTCGGTTCTTCTCTTCGAGACGGCCGCCCCGCTCACCGGCGAGGTGGAGCGCCACCTTCTTCCGGGAACGGGGCCGTCCCGCGGACGCGAGGAGGATCGGAGGAACGAGGCGAACCTCCTGCGGATCAAGGTCCGCTCTCCGGATTTCCTCGGCGAGCTGGCGGAGGAGATGGGATTCCTAAACGATCCGGCCGGGCTCGAGCGGGCCGCCGCGAAGAAGGCGGAGAGCGGAGACCCGAAGACCCCCGAGGAGATCTTCCGCCAGGACGTCACCGCGTGGCTCGCGAGCATGATCGAGGTCAACCTCGCGGGAACGAACATCTACATGATCACGATGAAGGGGAACGACCGCGATCTCCTCTTCCGCATGTCGAACCTGATGAACTCGAAGCTCCTCGAGATGGTGCAGAACGAACAACTCGGCCGGCTGCGCGCGGCGAGCGCGTTCACCGACGAGCAGATCACCGTCTACAAGACGAAGCTCGACGAAGCGAGACGGGAGCTGGATCGTTTTCTCGTCTCTCAGCCGCTGGCGAGAAGCGAGCCGACCTTCTCTCGGATCGACGCCGGCGCGGCGGTCCGGCTCGCGGACGAGACCGGTTACGAGATCCTCCGGATCAGCGAGCGGGAGCAGGAGTCGAGCGCGATGTTGACCCAGATGTACGGGTTCAACGTCGACGCGTTTCTGGACGGCGCGCGGCCTTCCGTTTCGCTCCTCGCGGAGAAGCTGGTGTCTCTCGAGAAGCAGCTCGGTTTCCTCCTGCTCGAGCGGTCGTGGAACGATCCGACGGTGATCGCGCACAACACGAGGATCGGGGAGGCGCGGAGCGAGATCGAGGACGCCGGGCGCCGGCTCGCGCGATCACTTCTTCTGAACCAGCCCGGGCGCGTGCAGGAGCTGGCCGGGGATGTCCTCCGCGACCGCATCCTTCTGGACGCGCTTTCGTCGCGGAAGGGAGCGCTCGAACAACAAACCGTCGTGCCGTCGGTCCAGGGTCCGAGCCCCGCGGTTCTCAGCCGCCGAGCGCAGGAGTTCTCCTTTCTCGAGGAGCAGGTCCGCATCAACGAGGGGATCTACAACTCCTTCCTTCGCCAAGCCACCTCCGCGAGGATCTCCGAGGCGGTCGAGAGCGAGCAGTTCATGCGAAGCGTGCGGATGATCCGCGCTCCTCAATGGCCCGCGAAGCCGGCGAGCCCGAACCGCCCGCAGGTGATCGGTCTCGGAATCCTGATCGGCCTCGCGCTCGGGGTAGCGGGGATGATGTTCGGCGAGTACTTCGACACGTCCGTGAAGGACGTTCGCCAGGCGGAGGAGATCGTCGGCGCGCCGATCCTCGGGACCATTCCGCTTATCGAGTACCGCTTCCAGCCCAAGGCGCGCGGGGGCTTCTGGAACAGGGGAACCGCTGCGCGATGGGTGGGCGGCATTCTCGTCGCGCTCCTCGTCGGCTTTCTCTTCTATCGGAGCCGAGCGGGAGTGGCGGAGGAGAACGCGGAGGCGGAAAGCGCCGCGGACGGAGGGATCGTGAACGAGGAGGTCGCGCGATGAACGGAAACGGCGTGCCGATCCTCGACCGGTACGATCCCGAAGCGCCGAGCGCGATCGAGTTCCGCAGGCTTTATTCGCGTCTCAAGTACAAGATGGGGGAGAAGCCGGTCTTTCCTCTCATGATGACCAGCTCGAAGCACGAAGAGGGGAAGACGACGACGGCCGCGTTCCTCGGGCTCACGATCGCGCGAAGCGACGAGGGGCGGGTTCTTCTTGTCGACATGGATCTCCACCGCCCGCGCCTCCACCGCCTCTACGGGCTTCCGATGCAGGGGGGGGTCAGCGAGTTTCTTCAGGGAGCGGAACCGCTCGATCGGCTTCCGAAGAGCACCGCGCTCCCCAACCTGGACATCCTGACGAGCGGGCGGATGGTCCGTTCCCCTTCCGCTCTCTTCGATCCTCCGCTTCTCCGCGGCTTCCTCGAGGAGTTGTCGAGGCGTTATCCGATCGTGATCCTCGACTCCCCGCCCCTTCTTCCCGTGAGCGACACGATGGTCCTGAGCACGCTCGTCGCGTCGGTTCTGTTGGTGGTGATGGCGGGGAAGACCCCGCGGGAAGTGGTGGCGCGGGGGACGGAGATCCTGAGGGACGTCAACGCCCCTCTCGCGGGCGTCGTCATCAACAACTCGAGGGGCGTCCTGCCGTACTACTACAACTACAAGTACTACGGCTATCGTCGGAAGGAATAGCGGCGCCCGATCGCTGCATCGGAATCAGGCATCCGGCCCCGAAAGAGGGAACGAACCGTGCCGACCGTCCCCGAAGCCGCGCGCCCCGTCGACCTCTCGGTCCTCGTTCCGGTCTACAACGAGGAGGGGAACGTCCGCGCTCTTCACGCGGAGGCCGTGCCGGTCCTCGATCGGCTTCGGCTCGCGTGGGAGATGATCTTCGTGGACGACGGATCGACCGACGGCACGCACGCGGCGCTCGCGGAAATTCGGCGCGAGGACGCGAGGGTTCGCGTCGTCCGGCTCCGCAGGAACTTCGGTCAGACGACGGCGCTCGCCGCGGGTTTCGATTATGCGAGAGGAGATCGGGTCGTCACCCTCGACGGGGATCTCCAGAACGACCCGCGCGACATTCCGCTTCTTCTCGAGAAGATGGACGAGGGATACGAGGTGGTGAGCGGCTGGCGGCGCGATCGGAAGGAGCCGTTCTTGACGCGTCGCCTCCCGTCCGTCGCCGCCAACCGACTGATCGCCTTTCTTTCGGGTGTGCCGATCCACGATTTCGGATGCACGCTGAAGGCATACGATCGAAGCGTGTTCGAGCGGCTTCCGCTCTACGCCGAGACGCATCGCTTCCTTCCCGCGCTCGCCTCTCTCACCGGCGCTCGCACGACGGAGGCGGTCGTGCGCCACCATCCGCGCCGTTTCGGGCGTTCGAAGTACGGGCTCTCCCGTGTCGGCAAAGTCCTCGTCGACCTCCTCGCGCTCCAGATGATCCTGCACTTCTCGACGCGCCCCCGCCGCTGGTTCGGCGCTCTCGCGCTCCCGTTCGCGCTTTCCGGCGCCGCGTGCGGAGCCTGGGCGGCCGCAGCGTATTTCTCGCGGCCGGAAGGTCCGCCGATGATCGTGCTTCCGGGCGCGACCTTCCTCCTCTTCTTCCTTTCCTTCTTCCTCCTCTCCCTCGGATGGTTCGCGGAGCTCGTCGCGGCGACCGGCGTCCGAGAGAAGAGGCTCGCGCGCGTTCTCGGAGGGCCCGGGCGATGAACGAAACGGCGATTCCCGCGGCGCGCGCCGGCTGTTCGGTTCTTGTCTACCTACCGTACGCGACCGCCCGCCTCGCGGAAATCCTCGCGTCGATCCACGAGGGGATGCGCGGCGAGGAGTACGAGGTCCTTCTCCTTGACGACGGGACCGGACGGGGCGCCGAGTGGAAGGAGACGTTCGGCGACGGGCCCGCTCCACTCCGCGTCGTGCGGCTCGCGCGGCGGTTCGGCGAGGCG
>JAGUYC010000148.1 GCA_020061515.1 Gemmatimonadota bacterium | reverse complement strand
GTGGTTGCGTCGTCTGTTGTCGGACGGCGGGTCCTGCCCGCGGCTGTCCGCTCGATGCTCGCCATTCGCCGAGCCTCGGTGGCTGCGCTTCACGCGGACGCCTGTCGCGGTCACCCGCCGTGGTTGCGTCGTCGTGTGTCAAGGAACCTGGTCCGTGAATTGCTAGGGAACCTGGTTCGAATTGTTAAGGAACCTGGTTCACAAATATTCGCGCGTTCTCGGAAGGCTCGCTCAACGGGCGGCGGGTCTTTTCGTTCGATGATATTAAATCATGAAAGGTTTGGGCTTGCCCGGACCGTCACTTCTTCCTCTCCGCGAGGGCGACGCCGGCCAGAACGAGCGCCCCCCCCGCTCCCGAAATCCATCCGAACGTCTCGTGGAGATAGGGGATCGCGAGAACCATCGTCGCGACCGGCATGACGTAGAGAAAGAACCCTGAACGGGAAGCCCCGATCCGCGCGACCCCTTCCTGCCAGAACCAGAACGCGAGGAATGTGCAGAGGAACGCGAGAAAGAGCGCGGCGAGGATCCCTTCCATCGGGAGCGAGAGAAGGGCGCCGCTTCTTGACGTGAAGACCATGAAGGCGAGAGCGGCGAGCCCGCACGCCGCGAGGATTAGAGTGGTGACGCCGAGCGGGGGATGGCGCCTCGACAGGTCGCGCGTCGCCACGGTGAACCCCGCCCACGTGAACGTAGAAGCGAGAACGAGCCAGTCTCCCTTGTGGGAAAGCCAGCGGAGACCGGAGAGATTTCCGCCGGATACGAGAAGCACGATTCCGGCCGTCGCGACCGCCATGCCGGCCACCTGCGCGCCACCGATCCGCTCTCCGAGGAAGATGTGCGCGAGGATCGCGATCGAGATCGGCGCGACCGCGATCAGCCATCCGGATTGGGTCGCGGTCGTGTCGCGAAGCCCGTGGAACTGGATCCAGAAGTGCAGGAAGAGAATCCCCGCCCCGCCGAGAAGGACGCGTCCGTCGCGCGGCGTGAGGCGCGGGCAGAGACCGCGGAGAAGAACGATCGCGAGCATCGGCGGGACGGCGAGAACGAGCCGGACCCCGATGATCTCGATCACCGACAGGTGCCGAAGGAGCACCTTCGTCGCGACGAACGACCACGACCAAAGAACCGCCGCGAGGAGCGGCAAAAGGTAGACGGCCCGCATCAAGCTCCTCTCCCGCGGAAAGGCCACAAGAAGGAAGAGTAATGCAAGAGCGCCCGCCGTGCCGGGGAAAGTGCGGGACAGGAAGTCCCTGTCCCGGGAATGCTCATCTCAAAGCCGCGGATCTCGGCCGATGGAGAGAACGCGCGCGAAGCGGGCTATGGGTAGAGCGGAAAAAAGACCGGAACGAGCGCGATCACCGCCGCAAGATAGAGGACAGTGAGCGGCGTTCCGACGCGAAGATAGTCGGATGTTCGATACCCGCCCGCGCCCATGACGAGCAGGTTCGCTTTATGGCTGAACGGCGTCATGAACGCGGCCGACGCGGCGAGGCCGACGCCCATCATGAGCGGGACCGGAGAGATGCCGATCGGTTCGGCGATCCGAACAACGACGGGCGCGAGAAGAACGACCGCGGGCGCGCCGTCGAGGCACTGGCTGAGGAGGCTCGAGAGGAGACAGAGCGCGGCGAGAACCGTGATCGGTCCCGCCGTCCCCGCCCATTCGACGACTGATTGCGAGAGGAGGAGCGCGGCTCCGGTCCGTTCCATCGCGATGCCGACCGGAAGGATCGCCGCCACGAGAAAGACGACGCGCCATTCGATCGATCGATACGCTTCCTCCATCGTGATCGCGCCCGTGAGGACCACGAAGACGGCCGCCGCGAGCGAGGCCACATGAATCGGTTGGAAGCCGGTCACCACCATCGCGACGAGAAGGAGAAGGCCGCCGAGAGCGAAAGGAGCTTTGCGCGTGCGGCGGGGTTCCTGCGCGGCGAGGGAGAGGGTGACGAAGTCCGGATCGGTGCCGAGAAGCCGAATCCTGTTCCAGGGTCCCTGGATGAGCAGCGCGTCGCCGAAGCGGAGCGGGAGGTTCGCGAGGTTCGTGTGGATCGGGCTTCCCTCCCTCCACACGGCGAGCGCCTGAAGGCCGTGCTTCTCGCGGAACTGCATCTCGGCGAGGGTTCTTCCCGCGGCGCGCGAGCGCGGCGCGACCGAAACCTCGACGACGCCCACGTCCTCCGATTCGATCCCGGACGCTTCCGCGTCCTCTTCGAGCTCGACCTCTCCGAGCGCGAGGAGGCTCCGGATCCGGTCCGGTTCCCCCGCGACGAGGAACTCGTCCGCCGCGAGGATCGTCTCCTCGGGCCGGGCGGGGAGAAAAACGTCTTCGCCCCGGCAGATCCCGGCGATGGTGAGCCCCACGAGCTCCCCGATGCGGCTTCTCCCGATGGTCGTTCCGACGAGCGCGGAAGTCGGCGGCACGCGGAGCAGGAAGAGCCGGTCCCTCATCTCCTCGAAGAGCGAATCTCCGACCTTGGCGATCGTAAGCCCCTTCTGCTGCGCGAGGAGCTCAAGCTCGGATTGCGTTCCGAGCACGAGCACTTCGTCTCCCTCGCGAAGCGACTCAGCCGGGAGATCGCGGTCAAGGATCGCGCCGCCGCGGCGGATCCCGACGGCGATCGCGCCGTAGTTCTCGCGAAACTTGATCCCGCGAAGCGTGCGCCCGGCGAGAGGGGAGCCCGGAAGAATGCGGGCGGCAATGCACGACAGCCGTCCGGCAGCCTTCGCGAGGTCTCCCGGCCGCGCCTCGCCGATCGACACTCCTTGAAGTCGAAAGAGTTCCCGCAAGTCCTCGTAGCGCCCCTTGACGAGGAGCACGTCCCCGCCGAGAAGGAGCGTTCTCGCTTCGGGAGCGAGCTCCTTCCGGCCGCCCCGAAGGATCCCGACGACCTGCACGCCGAGCGCGGTCCCGAGCTTCGTTTCGCCGAGCGTGAGCCCGTCGAGGCGCGAGCCGAAAGGGATCCGGATCGAGAAGAGAGTCTCGTGCAGCCGGTAGACCCTGGCGAGATCCCCCGTCCGCGCGACCGAGTCCGCGATGGCCCGCACGGGAAGGAAGCGCCTTCCCACGGTGACGAGGTAGAGCACGCCGACTGCGAGAAGCACCGCGCCGATCGGCGCGAAATCGAAGAGGGCGAAGGGAGGATAGCCTCTCTCTCGAAGCATGTCCGACGCGAGGATGTTGGGCGGCGTCCCGACCAGGGTCAGCGTGCCGCCGAAGAGCGTCGCGAAGGAAAGGGGCATGAAGAGACGCGAGGGGGAGATGCCGGACCTGCGGGCGAGGCTCGCCGTGGCCGGCATGCAGACGGCGGCCGCCGCGATGTTGTTCATGAAGGCCGAAAGCGCCGCCGCGAAGAGCATGACGGCGACGAGAAGGAGAACTTCCCGGCTCCCGATCCATCGGTGAAGACGCCCTCCGACGAGATCCGCGAAGCCGGTGTGAACCAGGGCGGCGCTCACGAAGAAGACGCAGAGAAGCGTGACCACCGCCGGCGACGAGAAACCGGAGAACGCCTCGGAAGGGGAGACGTAGCCCGCGAGCGTGATGACGACGAGACCGAGAACAGCGGTGAGATCCACCGGCAGCTTCTCGGTGAAGAAGAGATACGCCATCGCCGCGAGAACGGCGAAGAAGATTCCGATTTCGATCGTCACGGCGTCGGATTGTAACGCCGGATTCCGGGAACACCCTACTGATTTCGCCGAGCCCGTGATCGGGACGAGCCGCGCCCCGAAACGGGAAATCGATAGGGCGTCCCCGAGCTCCTGCTACCGAACGAGGATCAGCTTCGCCGTCCGCGCGCCGGCGCTTGTCTCGATCCGCGAGAAGTACGCGCCCGAGGGGACCGGCACGCCGCCGTCGTCGGTTCCGTCCCAATCGACCGGCGTCGTCCCCGCGGGGATCTCGCGCGCGAGGAGCGTCCTCACGGCGCGTCCCCGCGCGTCGTAGACGAGAAGGCGCGCCGCTGCCCTCTCGGGAAGGGAAACGAGGATCGTCGTCGACGGGTTGAACGGGTTCGGGCGGGCGGCGAGTTCGATCCGGGACGAGAGGGGAACTCCGGATTCCCCGCGCGCGACGGACGTGATCGCGCACTCTTGGAGGAAGGTCACGCGTCCGTCGGACGCCAGCAGGTCTTGGAACTGAACCCACGAGGAGGCGTTTCCCTTGAGGTGGAAATCGAGCCAGAGCGAGAGATACTCGATCGTGGTCCCGTGCTGCTCGGCCCTCGTGATCGTCGGGCTCGGGCAGCCTGTCTCTCCGAGGCTGCACGTGAAGTTGTACGCGGCGAACTGGCAGTGGCTCGCTCCCGTGATGTTCACGTACGTTCTGCAATCGGAGGCGAGGGCGTCGTACATCGGGATCTGGTGCTGCGAGGGGGGCGTCACGCAGTCGCGCGATCCGGCGAGGAGAAGCGCCGGGACCTCGATCGAGCCGGCGGCGGCGACCGCGGATGGGTTCGTCTCGGCGGCCGCGAAGTTGGCGAGCGCCGTGATCGTGGGATCCTCGGCCGCTGCGAGAACGCTCGCTCCTCCTCCCATCGAGTGGCCCATCACGGCGGCCGCGTCGGAGACGCGCTCGTAGAAGAGCGAGCTCGAGTTCGCGCCTTCCGCGCGGAGCTTGGCGACGAGAAACGCGAGGTCCTTTCCGAACTCCCCGTGGCTCGGCGTGAGGCCCCCCTCGGTGCGCGGGAGCGCGACGATGAAGCCGTCCGGCACGAGGCCGTTCCAAACGAACGCGTAGATGTCGTACGGAAGAAGATAGCCGTGCCCGAACGTCACGATCGGGAAGAGACCCTCCGCGACCGGCACGTTCTCGCCCGCGGTGGCGGCCGGATAGTAGATTTCGGTCGGGATGCTCCTGTTTCCGCGCGCCGGGTCCTGATAGGTGACGCTCGTGTGCCCGACCGCGAAGGCCTCCGCCTCGCCGGCTCGAAGGCCGACGGCAAGAATCGCGAACAAGAAGATCAGAGCAAGAACGATTCGGGATCGCCCGGCGCGCGAACGGCTCGTTTTCGTCATGGCGAAGGACGCCCTCCTGTTCGTTGTTAATTCTCTGAGGGGGAGGTATCTAAGAGGGAATTTTAGCACAAATCGACGGATCGCGCCGCATCGAAACGCGGCCGCTCGGCCGTCAGCCGCACGCGGGTGGCCGCGCGGAATCGAGGGTCCTCGGAAGGAAGCGCCCGCGGCCCTCGCGGCCGACCACGCGGTAGTCGTCGACGATCACCTCGCCCCGCGAGAGGGTCGTGCGGGCGAAGCCGGCGAGCTCCCAGCCCTCGTAGGGAGACCAATCGGCGTTCGTTTCCATCCTCGAGGGATCGACGGGGCAGGTCCTTGTCGGATGGATGATCGCGAGATCCGCGTCGGATCCCTCGCGGATCGTACCTTTCTTGGGATAGAGCCCCATGATTCTCGCGGGCGAGGCGGAAAGCCGGTCCGCCATCTGCTCGATCGTCAGCTTTCCTTCGAGAACCCCTTTCGTGTAAACGATCGGGAGGAGGGTTTCGAGTCCCGGAAGACCCGTCGGGATCTTCGTCCAGTCGCCGTTCCATCGGTCCTTCTGCGCGCGGGTGAACGTGCAGGTGTCGGTGGCGACGGAGGAGAGAAATCCTTCTCGAAGAGCTCGCCAGAGGCGGTCGCCGTCTTCCTTCTTCTTGACCTGCGGGCAACTTGCGAAGAGATGTCCGTCCTTCCCTTCGAAGACGGACTCGTCGAGGACGAGGTACTGCGGGCATGTCTCTCCGAACACCGAAAGCCCGCGGGCGCGCGCCTCGCCTACCGTTTCCGCCCCCTCGCCGGTTGAGATGTGAACGATATAGAGCTTCCCGCCGGTCTCCTCGGCGCACGCGATCGCCCGACGGATCGCGTCGATCTCCACGATCGGAGGGCGCGTCATCGCGTGGAGGCGCGCGCCGTGTCGCCGCATGAGATCCGGCGTGCGATGGCGCGCGATGAGGTCGTCGAGGATTCTTGACGATTCGGCGTGGACGAGGAGCATCCCGCCGAGGTTCTTGAGGGCGGCCAGCGTAGCGGCGAGGACCGCGTCGTCGGACTCCCAGCCGCGCGAACCGTAGACCATGAACTCCTTGAAGGTCGGGAAGCCTCGCTCGACGAGCGAAGGGATCTCGTCCTTCTGTTCGTTCCACCGGGTAATGCAGACATGAAGGGAAAAGTCGACCAGGCTCTTCTCCTCGGCCTCCCGGAGGCGCCGCTCGACCGCCCGCGCGAGGGGCTCCCCCTCCTCCGGCGTCGCGAAATCGATCACCGTCGTCACGCCG
>JAGUYC010000337.1 GCA_020061515.1 Gemmatimonadota bacterium | reverse complement strand
GCCGCGCCAGCCGGCATGCGCGAGCGCGACGACCGGACCGTCCGGATTCACGAGAAAAACAGGAAGACAATCGGCGGTCCGCACGCGAAGAAGAAGACCCGGGAGATCGGTGAGCGCCGCGTCCGCCTCCTGCTCCGCGCCCGGCTCCCCGAGCGGAACGGACCCCCTCGCCTCGACGACGCGCGCCCCGTGCACTTGCCGGAGCCGAACCGCATCGCGGCGCGCGAGAGGCGGCGGGAAGAACGCGTCGAGTTCCCTCGGCCCGTCCGCCTTTCCCTCGATTGTTTTACCAATGAACAGATGAAAGATGCGATCGTTCCGCTCGAGGATCGGAAAGCGCGCGACCGTCCATCCCCGCTCGATTCGAAGCGCGCAGGCGCCCGCCTCTCCCCCGCGTCCCGTCAAGGCCGCCGATCCTCCCGTGCGTATCGCTTCTTCGGCTCTCGCGCGGGCTACAGAAGATCCCGCCGCTCGACGTGCCGCACGCCGCGCACGCCGCGCATCGCCTTCAGCACCCGGTTCAGATGCTGCAGGCTCGTCACCTCGACGAGAAAGACCCCCTCCGCCCCATCCTCCTCGGTCACGAGGTCGGCGCTTCGAATGTTCGTCCCCGTCTTTCCGATCGAGCGGGCGAGGTCGGCGAGAAGCCCCTGGCGATCGGCCGCGCGCACGACGACCTTCACGGGGAATGATTTCCCGTCCTCGACGTCCCAGTGGACGGCGACGATCCGCTCCGGGTCGTTCCTCGCGGGAGACACGTTCGCGCAATCGGCGCGATGAACGGAAACGCCCCGCCCCCTCGTCACCACGCCGGCGATCGGATCGCCCGGCAGCGGCTGGCAGCACTTCGCGAAGCGGACGAGAAGCTGGTCGACCCCTTGCAGGCGAACCCCCCTCTCGCTCCGGCGCGCGAGATCGATGATCCGCTCGAGCGAAAGCTTCTCGAACTCCGGCGGCGGCGCCCCCTGACCCGCGAGGCGGATCGCGACATGTTTGGCGTTCAGGTCCCCCCGCCCGATCGCAGCGAGAAGCCCCTCCGGATCCTCCATCCCGAAGGCCGGGGCCTCCTCCGCGAGCTTCCTCTCCAGGCTCCCCTCGAAATGCAAACGCTTCAGCTCCCGCTCGAGGATCTCCTTCCCGAGATGCTTCGACTGCTGGAAGCTCTCCTGGTTCAGCCAATGGCGGATCTTCGTCCGCGCGCGCGCGGTCTTCACGATGCCGAGCCAGTCGTGCGTGGGCGAGGCGCTGGCCGACGTGATGATTTCGACCGTCTCGCCGTTCTTCAGCTCGTAGCGGAGAGGCACGATCCGGCCGTTCACCTTCGCTCCGACGCACCGGTAGCCCACCTCGGTATGCACGGCGAACGCGAAATCGAGCGCGGTCGCCCCTCGCGCGAGACGCTTCAAGTCCCCGCCCGGGGTGAAGACGAACACCTCATGCTGAAACAGTTCGCCCTTGAAGACCTCGAGGAACTCGGCGGGGTCGGTGAGGTCTTTCTGCAGATCGATGACCTGGTGAAGCCAGCTCATCTCTTCCCCCGACGGATCCTCCTTCCCGATCCCCTCCTTGTAGCGCCAGTGGGCCGCAATGCCGAACTCGGCGGTGAGGTGCATCCCCCGTGTTCGAATCTGCACCTCCACCATCTCCCCCCTCGGCCCGATCACGGTCGTATGCAGCGAGCGGTACATGTTCGACTTCGGCGTGGCGATGAAGTCGCGGAAGCGCTCGTGCACCGGCGTGTAGAGCGTATGGATGACGCCCAGAGCGTGGTAGCAGTCTTTCACCGTGTGCGTCACGACCCGGATCGCGAGGAGATCGTAGATGTCCTCGAGCGGACGCCCGCGCGCGGTCATCTTGGTGTGGATGCTGTAGAAGTGCTTCGCGCGCCCGGTGATCTCCGCCGGGATCCCCGCCTCCCGGAGCTTCGCCTCGATCGGACCCTTGAAATCCTCGATCGTCCGCTCGCGCTCCTCGCGCTTCGCCGCGATGCGCGTGACGAGATCGCGATACGCCTCCGGCTCGAGATGCTTCAAAGCAACATCTTCGAGTTCCCATTTGATCCGCGCGATGCCGAAGCGGTGGGCGAGCGGCGCGTAGATGTCGAGCGTTTCGCGGGCGATCCGCTGGATCTTCTCCGGCGGAAGGAACTGCAGGGTACGCATGTTGTGCAGGCGATCCGCGAGCTTGATCAGGATGACCCGGATGTCCTTGCCGGTGGAGAGGAGCATGTTCCGGCAGTAGTCCGACTGCTCCTTCTCGGGAGAGGAGAAGTGGAGCCGGCCGATTTTGGTCACGCCGCCGACAAGAAGGGCGATCTCCGATCCGAAGCGCTTCTCGACGTCTTCGATCGTCGCGCCCGAATCCTCGACGACATCGTGCAGAAGCCCGGCCGCGATCGTTGTCGAGTCGAGACGGAGCTGATCGAGGATGCGGGCGACTTCGAGGGCGTGCACGACGAGCGGTTCGCCGGAGCGCCTCGTCTTCCCCGCGAGCTGACTGCGCGCGTAACCGACCGCCCGATTGAGGAGCGCGCGATCGAGCCCCGCTCGGTCGAGGAACCCGATCTCCTCGTCCAGGGGCTCCGTGTCCGTCAGCGGACGCCCGCCGCTCGCCGGATTCCCTTCACGTTCATCCGGAGGCGGCTCTCCCCTCCCCATCGGTTCTCCTCCAGCGAGAAGGCGAGATCGAACCGACCGAAGTCGCTCCATTCCTCCGCCTTCTCGTGTCCGACCTGAAACGCGATCGCGTCGAGCCGCACTCCCCCGCGGCCCGCGCGAAAGCTCACGTGGTTCTTTCCGACCTCGCGAAATCCGTTCTCCGCGGCGAGGCCGCATGCCATGAGGATCGGCCGCCGGTTCCCCGGTCCGAAGGGCTCCAGCCTGGCGATCTCGCGGAGAAGTTCCGCGTCGCACCCTGCGACGTCCACCTTCGCCTCGACGACGAGACTCCCCAGCGGGTCGGTTTCCGCGCGTCTCTTCTCGAAGAGCTCCCGGAAGCGCTCGCGGAACGGCTCGATCTTGTCCGCCTCGATCGTGAGGCCGGCGGCGAGAGCGTGCCCGCCGTGGCGGAGGAGGAGGTCGGAGCACTCCTGAAGCGCCTCGTGCAGAGGGAAGCCGGGGACGCTTCTCGCGGAGCCCCGCCCCCGATTCCCCTCGAGCGCGATCAGAACGGCCGGCGCCCCGGTCATTTCCTTGATGCGCGAAGCGACGATCCCGATGACCCCCGGATGCCAGTCGCTTGAGGCGAGCACGATCCCTCCCGGCTCCTCCCCTTTGAGCCGAGCCGCGGCCTCCGCGAGAATTCGCTCGTCGAGGGCTCTCCTCTCGCGGTTCATTCGATCGAGGTGGAAGGCGAGCTCCCGCGCGCGCGCGCGCGACTCGGTGGTGAGAAGCTCGAGCGCGG
>JAGUYC010000025.1 GCA_020061515.1 Gemmatimonadota bacterium | reverse complement strand
TTCCTAGAGCGTAGTGCCGGGACTACGCTTCCGGGAGCGGCTCGTACCGGTCGGCCTCTCGCCTCGCGCTCCGCATCCTCGCGACGAAAACGCGTGCATAATCCAGGCTGATCGCGTGCGCCGTCCCTCAGGCCTTCGGGCCGAGAACGGCGAGCGCCTTCTCCTTGTCCGCGTTCATATAGAGGTGAAGGAAGAGACCTCCCGCCGCGCTCGGCACGTGGATCACGCGGACCGTCTCCGCCTCTTCGACCGCCTCGGAGAGGAGCGAAACGAGCATGTTCGGGGATTCTCGGAAGAAACGCTCGTTGAAGAGATTGCCGCTCTCGTCCGGATAAAGGGGAAGATAGGAGATCCCGGACTCGATGAGATCCTGGAAGAAATGCGTGCCGAACGAGACCTCGGGCGTGTATCCGCCTCGGGCGCGCGCGATCTCGATGAGCGCCTTCGTCCGATGGATGTCCGCGTAGCGGACGCGGACGCCGAGGTCGATGTTGTTCGATCCCCAGCGCCCGGGCCCCATCAGGATGAAGCGGGAACGCTCGAGCCGATCGTTGAGGCGTCCGACGAGGCGGCCGATCGCGCTCTTCCTCTCCGCCGTCGAGACGCGCCCGTAGTCGACCGGATCGATGAACACGACGTACTCGATGTCCGCGACCTTGCCGGTCGGAACGAATCGGGAGGCGCTGAACACCTTCCGCTCCTCCGGTGTGTCCTCGGGGATCGCGACTTCGGACGCCTGGATCCGCTCCGCCTGCGGCCGCGCTTGAAGGATGAAGAAGGTCCGCCCGTCGAACGCGAACTCGACGTCGATCGGAGAATCGTAGGCTTCCGCGAGGACCCCGAGGATCTCGCGGAGGAACGCCGGAAACGGCCCGGCGAGGAGCCCGTCGAAAGTGACGACGAGGGACGACTTCTCCGCCGCGAACCGGCTCGAGGTCGGAGCGGCGATCATCCCGTGCTCCGCAATCGAGACGATGCGGTGGAGATCGGGGAAGGCTTCGTCCCCGAGGAGATCGGCGAGAGGAACCCGCTCGAAGCGGTTCGTCTCCAAGTTGATCGCGTCGACGATTCTCTGCGAATAGCGGGTGATGTCCTCCGCCTCGATCTCCGGGCGAAGAGTCGGGTTCCCGAGCGGGACCATCCTCGGGTAGTCGTCCCCCACGCGGTCGACCGCGCGCGTCCCGAGGCCGAGGACGATCCGCGCGAGCCCTTCCTCCCGCCGGATGCGAGGGCTCCATCGCCACTCGTTCTTCGAAAAGGCGACCCCTGCCCACGCGGGGAGCCAGAAGCGCCTGTGGCGGAAGCCGACCACCTTCTGGATGAGGACCGCCATCTTCTCGTCGTAGTCGATCAGGTTCCTCTCGCGCCGGTAGAGGATCGGGTCGGGGCCGAGCGTGGAGGCATAGACCTCCGCGATCGCGCCGATCAGCTGCTCCAATCGTTGCTCGATCCGCCCCTGGTTTCCGAGGAAGATCGACTCGTACTTTCCGGAAAACGTGGAGCCGAAGTTGTCCTCGAGAAGGCTCGAGGAGCGGATCACGAGGGGGGAGTCGCCGACCCGTTCGAGGAGATCCCGCAACTCCCGCATGATGTACGGCGCGAACTGCCCGTTCTTGAAGACCTCGCGGATCACCGGGTACGACCGGCGAATCTCGGAGATCGGTTTGTACTTGATGTCGTAATAATCCATGAGGCCGTTCCGCTGCACGAACTCGGTGAAGTGGTCCGAGCGCACGTAGTACGACTCCGGAGCGCCGAGAGGGAAGGGAGTCTCGCGGCCCGACTTCTCGAAATGGCGCCGAACGATCTTGTGGGCGAGAACCATCCCCGCCGCTTTCCCGCCCACCTTCCCGAGCCCCGCGCGGGGGCCGATCGCGTGCTGAACGATCGGCAGCATGTCCTCGACCGCGAGATAGCGTTTCGCGACCCCGATGAACTCGAGACGATCGCTCAGAAAGTGGCGGATGAGGGCGACGCGCACACCCGTCGACTCTTGTTGCAGCGGATCGTACCCCGGTTCCTTGGGGAGCCTGCAGTACTCGATCACCTTCTCGGCGAGGAGTTGGAAGGAGACGCCCGGCACGTTCGCGATCTCCTCGAGCGTGCGGGCTCTCTCGGCGCGTCTCGCTTGGTGGACCGCGTTGTCCACGTCTTCGGGCGTCAGATGCTCGGCGGTGTAGTGCTCGATCAGCGCGTAGACGGCGTCCCGAAGGCCCGAGTCCCAGCGGATCGAGAGGCCGCGGTTCGGATCGTTTTCCGCGGCCGATGGAACGCCCTCCCGCTCGAGCCTGCGGGCCGCCTCGTCGTGGATCGTGTCGATCGTGACGCAGCCCTTCGTGTGGAGCAGGATGAGCAGATTCCTATAGATCCGCGCGGCGATCACCGCGCCTTCCTCGAGCCGCTCGCGAAGCCGCTCGGCGGTCGCGCGGCCGCGCGCGGGGGGAGGAGCCTCTCCCTTCATGCGCCATCTCCTCCAGAAAACGCGCAAGGGCCGGACGCGGCGGCCCGGCCCTCGGCTCGATCATCGGACCTCCGGTTGTCTACACCCATCCGCGAAGCTTGCAGGCCTCGGCGACGCGGTTGACGGCCACCATGTACGCGGCCAGACGCATGTGGACCTTCTCCTTCTTGTGCATCTCGTACACCGCGTGGAAAGCCTTGGTCATCTTCTCATCGAGGCGGGAGTGCACTTCCTCGAGCGGCCAGTAGAAGTTGTACGTGTTCTGGACTTGCTCGAAGTAGGAGACCGTGACGCCGCCCGCGTTCGCGAGGAAGTCCGGCAGCACGAAGACTCCTTTCTCGTAAAGGATCTTGTCCGCTTCCGGGGTCGTCGGCCCGTTGGCGAGCTCGCAGGAGATCTTCGCCTTGATCCGGGCTGCGTTCCTTCCCGTGATGACGTTCTCGAGCGCGGAGGGGAAGAGAACCGCGACGTCGAGCTCCAGAATCTCCTCGTTCGAGATCGGCTTCGAGTTCTTGAAGCCGTCGATCTTGCCGGTCCTCAGCTTGTAGTCGACCAAGGCTTGCGCGTCGAGGCCGTCCGGGTTGTACACGCCGCCGCGCGAGTCGCTCGCGGCCACGATCTTGAGGCCGAGGATCTCCTGGCCGAGAATTGCGCCGTACTGGCCGGCGTTGCCGAAGCCCTGAATCGCCGCCGTCTTCCCCTTGAGGTCGAGACCGAGCATCTTGGCCGCCTCACGCACGCAGTAGACGCCGCCGCGCGCTGTCGCGTCTCCGCGCCCCTGAGAGCCCCCGAGCGCGAGCGGCTTGCCCGTGATGACCCCCGGATGGGCTTCCTTCTCGATCGTTTCGAACTCGTCCATCATCCACGCCATGATCTGCGGGGTGGTGTAGACGTCCGGAGCCGGCACATCCTTCGTGACGCCGAGGAGCCTGCCGACCGCGCGGATGTACGCGCGGGCGAGCCGCTCCTTCTCCGTTTCCGAGAGCTCCTTCGGGTTGCAGGTGATGCCCCCCTTGCCGCCGCCGAGCGGAATGTCGACGACCGACGTCTTCCATGTCATCCATGCGGCGAGCGCACGCACCGTGTCGATCGTCTCGTCCGGGTGCCAGCGAAGACCGCCCTTCGTCGGTCCGCGCGCGTGGTTGTACTGAACGCGGTACCCGCGGAAGATCTTCACGCTTCCGTCGTCCATGCGGAGCGGAATCGTGACGACGAACTCCCGAAGGGGCCAACGGAGGAATTCCCGCGTGGCCTGATCGAGGCCGAGCTTCTCCGCCGCCTCATCCAGCTGCTGCTGGGCGATGGCAAACGGGTTCAGATCGGTGGATGTCATGGACAGCTACCTCCCAGTTCCTTGTGGGTTGTGGATCCGACCGTTTCCGGTCCTTGACGCAAGACGTCTCACTTTAGGTCTGCATTCGCCTTGAAGTCAAGCGGCCGGACGGGGGCCGGGGGCGTGCGAAATATCTCCCATGGCTGACAATTTCTTCTTATGTTTACAGGCATGAAATCGAATGGAAGCCTGCGGGCGCTGATCGAGCAGAAAAGACCGTTCCCGAGCGTGGCGACGGAACTCATTGTTTCTTTGCAGGTTACGCTCGATCGCGCGCTCGACGTCGCCCACCGGCCTCTCCGGCTCTTCGGGCTTTCCCGGGAGCAGTACAACGTTCTCCGAATCCTTCGAGGGGGGGGGGAGGAGGGACTTCCCACGCACCGCGTGGCGTCGCGCATGGTCTCGCGCGGGCCGAACATCGCCAGGCTCGTCGCGAAGCTCGAGGGGAAGAAGCTCATTCGCCGCGACCGCTCTCCGCGCGACGGGAGGGTCCGAACCCTTCGAATCGCGCCGGAAGGCCTTCGAATGCTCGCCGATCTGGACGGCCCGATCGGCGCGAGCACGGAGCGCGCGGTGCGCGGCCTCGACGAGGAGGAGATCGGGACGCTTCTTGCGTTGCTCGACAAGATCCGCCGGCCGCTCGTCACGGACAGAGAACCGCTCCCCGCTCCGGGAAGGGACGGGGGCACCGAAAGAACCGAAAGGAGGAAACGATGAAGACACAGAATCGATGGCTCGCGCTCGCCGCCGTTTTCGCGCTGATTCCGGGACTGGCCGGGGCCGCGGAATGGGAGATCGACCGGGCGCACTCGGGGATCGCGTTCACGATCCGTCATCTTGGGATCTCGAACGTGAAGGGGATGTTCACCGACTTCACCGGATCGGTGACGTTCGACGAGGAGAACCTCGAGGGCGGATCGGTGTCGATCCGCGTGAAAGCGGAGAGCGTCGACACGCAGAACGATAAGCGCGACGAGCATCTTCGTAGCGCCGATTTCTTCGATGTCGCGAACTACCCGGAGATCGTCTTCACGAGCACAGGTGTCGCGAAGGGCGAGGAAGGGTACGTGCTCGGCGGTCTGCTTCGCATTCTGGACACGGAGCGCCCCGTGGAGATCCCCTTCGAGCACCTCGGATCGATCCAAGATCCGTGGGGGGGAACCCGCGCCGGATTCGAAGGGCAGGTCAAGCTCCTACGCGAGGAGTTCGGCGTCGGCTGGAAGGACACGAAGTTCCGGCCTCCGCTCGTCGGGAACGAGGTCGTGCTGACGTTCAGCCTGGAGCTGATCAAGAAAACCGAGTAGGGAGACAAAGGGGACAGACACCTGTCTTGAGGTGTCTGTCCCCAATGTGTCATTCGGACGTCACGCGCGTCACCGAGAGGATCTCGATCGGCTCGAGGGGAACATCCTTCGGAAGCTGCCCCATCGCTCCTGTCTTCACGGCGCGGATCTTGTCCACGATGTCCATTCCCTCCACCACTTGGCCGAACACGCAGTAGCCGAATCGAGCCGCGTCGTCGAAGTGATCGAGGTTCGTGTTGTCCTGCACGTTGATGAAGAACTGGCTGGTCGCGGAGTGCGGTTCGGGAAGACGCGCCATCGCGATCGTCCCCCGCGCGTTCGAGAGCCCGTTGCCCGCCTCGTTCTTGATCGCGGGCTTGGTCGGCTTCCGCGCGAGGTCCTTGGTGAAGCCGCCCGCCTGGATGACGAAGCTCTCGATCACCCGATGGAAGATCGTTCCGTCATAAAACTTCTCGTCCGCGTAGGAGAGGAAGTTCTGCACGGTGATGGGCGCCTTGTCGGAGAAAAGCTCGATGCGGATGTCTCCCAACGTGGTCTTCATGAGAACCATCGGGTTTGTTTGGACCTCCTCGGCAACCGATTGTTGAACGGTTTCGGAAATCTGCGCGCTCCCCGCGCCCGCCGCGAGAAGCAGCAGCGCGGCGATCGTCGGTACACGTCGTCTCATCGGCAGTCCCTTTCTTTGTCGGTTCGCGCCCGCTTCCTTCTCCCGCGTTTTAGAACCCGAAGGCTAGCAGAAGTTCCCGGGACGGGCAATCTCCGAGAAGGCCGTTTCGACGGGTGAGCGCCGTCCGGACCTCTGGTATGCTCGTCGGGATGCCGGACCGCGGGGAAGCGGCCGCCGAGCGTCGCGAACGAGCGTTCGAGAGGGCCGCATCCCCGCGCCCGAACACCCGAGGTGCGCCCGTGGACGAAACGGATGGAAGGATCGCGGAGAGGATCGAGGCGATCGAGGAGAAGCTGGACGAAGGGGACGCGGAGGAGGCGCTTCGCCTCGCCGACCGGTCGCTGAGAGAGTTTCCGGACGCGCCGGATTTTCTCGCCCTTCGCGGGGACGCTCTCTGGGCGCTCGGGGAGGTGCGCGCGGCCTGCGAGGACTACGAGCTCGCCGTCGAGATGCTCCCCGACGCGGCGGATCTCCTCGCGGGGCTCGCTCGAATCCGCTTCTCTCTCGGCGATTTCCTCGGCGCGAGGCGGCGCGCGGAGGAGGCGCTGAAGATCGAGGAGCGGGCGGAGGCGCTCGACGTGCTGAGCCGTCTCGCCGATCGCGCGGGGCGTCTCAAGGAGGCGGATCGCTTCGCGGAACGGGCGGGCCGAGCCGACCCGGAGGGGTTTCCGCGCCCCTTCCGACTCCCGGAGAAGGAGTTCCTGCGGGCGGTCGAGGAGGCGATCGACCGGCTCCCCGAGCGCTTTCAGGCCGCGGTCCGGGAGAAGAACGTCGCCATTCTGGTCGAGCCGGTTCCGCCGGAGGAGATCCTCCTCGAGGAGGAGCCTCCTTTCGACCCTTCGATTCTCGGGCTCTATCGAGGGGTCCCGCTTCCCGATCGGGAGACGGGCTCGCAAAGGGTCCCGGACACGATCCATCTTTTCCGCCACAACATCGAGAGGGCGGCCTCGGACCGCGGAACCCTGGTCGAGGAGATCGCGATCACCGTCTACCACGAGCTCGGACACTTCTTCGGATTGGACGAAGAGGATCTGGAAGAACTCGACCTCGACTAACGATGCGGTTTGTACCGCCCGTGAAAGCTCCAGGTTGTCCCTTCACGTTTCAAGTGAACCGCAGCGGCCGGAGGGATCTTCAGCGCGTGCTCCCTTCCCACGAGCCGTGTGAGGAGAAGCTCGAGGTGGGGCAAGTGGCCCACGACCGCGACGTCCTCGTCGGCCTCGCAGAGCTCCCGCGCGATCGCGTCGATCTCGTCGTTCGGATCGAGCCCCTTCCGCTCCTCGATCGCGGCCGAGCGCCCGACTTTTTCGGTCAGGATCTCCGCGGTCTGGCGGGCGCGCGTCTTCCCGCTGTGGAGGATCCGCTTCACGCGGATGCCCGCCGCGGCGAGCTGGTCGGCGACGTAGATCGAGTCGGCGATCCCCGTCTCGGTGAGCCCCCGGTCGGGGTCCGTCTCGGAGGGCATCGCGTGCCCGTGGCGCATGATGACGATATCCGGCATTCGATTCACCTCGCGAAGAAGTCGGCGCTTGGTTCCGGCGCTCCCGCGTGATTCTATCGGAGGAGAGCGGGCGGGGCAAGAGCCGCTCCGCGCGGGGGGTTCCGAATGGGCGATCCGCGATTCCTGGCCGACGACATGCTCGCGCGCCTAGCGCGCTGGCTCCGCGGGGCGGGGCTCGACGTGGCG
>JAGUYC010000079.1 GCA_020061515.1 Gemmatimonadota bacterium | reverse complement strand
GGCCAGTTTCCCCCCGGGGAGAGCTGGGACACGAGCGCGCGCCCGGCGGTGCAGCCGGGCGCGGGGCAGCGATAGCGTCGCTCCGGCCGAAGGGTGCTCCTGGAAATGGTGACAGACACCATCTCCCTCAATGGTGTCTGTCACCATTTCCGGGCCAGAGCGAGTCGAACACCTCCGCGGTCCACGGCATCTTCTCGCAGAAGATCGCGCGCGCCGCCTCGGCGTAGAGGCGGATCTCGTGCTGCGCGTGCTCGTCGCATCGGAGCCTGAGGAAGTTCATCAGGGCGCGCGCGTTCACCGACCAGTAGAACTGCGTGTACATGTTGAGGGGAAGGACGATCCGGGCAAGCTCCTTCGCCGTCCCTTCGTCGAGAAGAGCGCGGTACGCCGCGATCGCCCGCTCCGTTGCGTCGCGGATCCGCTCTCCGAACGCTCGGTGCTCCTCTTCCGGAAGGTCCGCGAGCGCGGATCCCTGTTTGTTCTTCTCCTCCTTCACGCGCTTCCGGTCCGGGATGTAGTACTCGTCCTCGGGAAAAACCGTGTAGCGTCCGGAGATCTCGTTAAAGCTCGACCATCGATGCCGAAACCATTGACGGGCGACGAAGATCGGGCATTTCACGTGGAACTGAAAGACCGACTGCTCGAAGGGCGTTTCATGCCCGTGGGCGAGGAGATACCGGATCAGCTTCCGGTCCTGCTCCTCCCCCTTGGCGCCCTGCCCGAAGGAGACGCGCGCCGTTTGGACGACGGTGAGATCCCCTCCCATGAAGTCGGCGAGACGGATAAACCCCCGATCAAGGACTGGGAGATTCAACGGCCGATCCCTTGAAGGTTGAAGCAGACCACCTTCGGCTCGGTCATCTCGAGGAGCGCGAACTGAATCCCCTCGCGGCCGAGACCGCTTCGCTTGACCCCGCCGAACGGCATCTGATCGACCCGATAGTCGGACGAGTCGTTCACGATGATGCCGCCCACGTCCATCTCGCGGATCGCATAGAACGCGTTCTCAATCGACGAGGTGAAGATCCCCGCGAGAAGACCGTAATCCGTCCCGTTCGAAAGCCGGACCGCTTCCTCGAGGTTCTCGACCGGGTAGAGCGAAACGACCGGCGCGAACACCTCCTCGCATCCGACCCTCGCCCCTTCCGGCACGTCGGCGAGGACGGTCGGATCGTAGACCGCGCCGCGCCGCTTTCCGCCAGCGAGGAGCGTTGCGCCCGCCTTCACCGCGTCGTTCACCCACGACTCGATCCGTTTCGCCTCGCCCTCGGTGATCATCGGTCCCATGTCGCAATCCTCTTCGAGCTTGGGACCGACTTTGTATTTCTTCGTGCGCGCGACGAACGCGTCCGCGAACTTCTCGTAGATCGGCTTCTCGATGTAGATCCGCTGCACGCCGATGCAGTTCTGCCCGGCCGCCCAGAACGCGCCGGATACCGAGCATTCGACCGCGAGATCGAATGAGGCGTCGGCCATGACGATCACCGGGCTGTTCGATCCGAGTTCCATGCCGATCTTCTTGAGACCCGCCTTGCGCGCGATCGACTCGCCCGCCTCCGGGCCGCCGGTGAAAGAGATCATGCGGACGCGCGGATCGGTCACGAGGACGTCGCCGATCCGGTCGCCGCGGCCGGTGACGACCTGGAGCGCCTCGGGCGGAAGGCCCGCCTCGAGAAACGCCTCGGCGAGAAGAAGCGCCGAGAGCGGCGTGACGGTCGCCGGTTTCAGAACCACCGCGTTCCCTCCGGCGAAGGCGGGGCCGAGCTTGTGCGCGACGAGATTCAACGGATCATTGAACGGCGTGATCGCCGCGATGATCCCGATGGGGAATCGATAGTAGTAACCGACTCGATTCTCCGAGCCGGGCGCGGCGTCGAAGTTCACGGTCTCGCCGACGATCTTCCTCGCCTCGTCCGCCGCGATCTGAAGCGTGTTCGAGCAGCGGAACGCCTCTTTCCGCGCCTCGCGGATCGTCTTCGATCCCTCGCGCGCGATCATGCGCGCGAACTTCTCTTTATCCCGGGCGACGAACTCGGCCGTCCGCCGGAGGATCGCCACTCTCTCGTGCGTCGGAAGGCGCCGCATCGTCTCGAAGCCCCTCGCGGCGCTCTCGATCGCGGCGAGGACGTCCTTCTCGTTTCCGGAGGGGACGGTGTCCACCACGGAGTTGTCGTAGGGGTCGATGACCTCGATCTTCTCGTCCCGATCGACCCATCGGCCGCCGATCAGCATCTTCATGGTTCGTCCTCCTTATCTACTTGCCGCACGAGCGATGGATGTCGATGAGATCGGCGAGGACCGCGAACCCGGTCGCCGCGCGTCCGGCGCCGGGTCCGACCACGGTCACGCTCCCGAGGAGATCCGTCTCAAAGGTCACGGCGTTCGTCGGGCCGCTCACGCCCGCGAGCGGGTCGCTCAGGGGGAGCGTGGCCGGCGCGACGGAGGCTTGGACCCTGCCGCCGTCGATCGACGCGCGTCCGATCAGCTTGTAGCGCTTCCCCTCGGAAGCGGCCTTCTTCATCTTCTCGGGGGTGATCTCCGTGATCCCCTCGCACGGAATGTCGGACGGCTTCACGCGGGCGCCGAGAACATAGTTCGAAAGGATGACGACCTTGCCGAGAGCGTCCCATCCCTTCACGTCCGCGTCCGGAACCGCCTCGGCGTACCCCAGCTCTTGCGCCTTCTTGAGGATCTCGTCGTAACCCATCCCCTTCTCCATCTCGGTGAGCATGTAGTTCGTGGTTCCGTTCAGGATGCCCGAGAAGGAGAGGACGCGGCAACCGGCGAGGTTCTTCTTCGCGAAGGAGAGGACGGGCGTGCCGCTCATCACGGTCCCCTCGAAGAGGAAGCGGACTCCCTTCGAGCGGGCGAGATCGAGAAGGTCGGGGAGGAAGAGGGCGACGGGGCCCTTGTTGGTCGTGACGACGTGCATCCCGCGCGCGAGAGCCTGGCGCACGTGGGAAGTGGCCGGCTCGCCGGTCCGGATGTCCGTGTAGCCGATCTCGACGAGAACGTCGGCGTTCGTCTCACGGATCGTGGCGGCCGCATCCAGCCCGCCCTTGCCGCCCGGATATCCGTCGAGGGATTTCCCCTCCTTCACCATCCGGAGCGCTTCCTTAAGGTCGATTCCGGAGGGCGCCAGCACCGATCCGAGGCGGAGATCGGAGACGGCGACCACGGAACACGCGAATCCTTCTTCATCTTTCAAGGATTGCTCCTTGGCGAGGAGGATCTCGGCGAGTCCCTGCCCGACCGTTCCGAAGCCGATCATCGCGATCTTCCATGTCTTCATTGTTTGCTCCTTTGAGCCGGGTGGTGGTCTAACGCATTGCTTGTTTCAGGTCGTCGATAATGTCGTCCGGGTGCTCGATGCCGACGGAAACGCGGACGAGCCCGTCGGTGAGGCCGCGCGCGAGGCGGTCCCTCTTGGGAACCTCGGCGTGCGTCATCGTGGCGGGGTGCGTCACCATCGTCTCTACGGCGCCGAGGCTCTCGGCGAGCGAGCAGAGCCGCACGCTGTTCATCAGCTTTCGGCCGGCCGGGATCCCTCCCTTGAGCTCGAAGGAGATCATGCCGCCGAAGGCGCGCATCTGACGTCGCGCGACCTGATGCTGCGGGTGGCTTTCGAGCCCCGGATAGGAGATGCGCTTCACCTTCGGATGCGCCTCGAGAAAACGGGCGACGGTCATTCCGTTCTCGCTGTGCCGCGCCATCCGGATCGCCAGCGTCTTCACGCCCATGAGGACGAGCCAGCAGTCGAAGGGGCTCGGGACCGCCCCGACCGCTTTCTGAACGAACTTGAGTCGCTCGAAGAGACCGTCGTCGTTCACGACGACCGCGCCTCCGATGATCTGGTTGTGTCCGGAGAGGTACTTCGTGGTCGAGTGCATGACGAGGTCCGCTCCGAACTCGAACGGCCGAAGGAGCGCGGGGGTCGCAAAGGTCGAGTCGACCCCGCAGAGGATTCTTTTCCTGCGGCAGATCGCGCCGACCGCCTCGAGATCGGTCACCTTGAGGAGCGGGTTCGTGGGCGTCTCGATCCAGACCATGCGCGTCTTCTTCGTGATCGCGCGCTCTACTTTTTTCGGGTCGGTGGAATCGACGTACGTGAAGCGGAGGCCGTAGCGGGAGAGAATCCGCTCGAAGAGCCGATAGACGCCCCCATAGACGTCGTCGGTGGAGACGATGTGGTCTCCCGGCTCGAAGAGACGAAGGATGGCGTCGACGGCGGAGAGCCCCGAGGCATAAGCGACCGCGCGGCGTCCGCCCTCGAGCGCGGCCAGGTTCTCCTCGAGCATCTGGCGCGTCGGGTTCGAGGCGCGCGTGTAGTCGAAGCCTCGGTTCCTTCCGACTTTCTCCAACACGTACGTCGCGGTTTGATAGATGGGGGGGACGATCGCTCCGGTCGTCGGATCGGGGACGATGCCCGCCCGAACGGTCTTCGTCTCGAATCGCATCGTCTTCGCAGGCTCCTTCCGGGATGAACTCCGTGCCACAGTTCTCTTCGCCATGCGCGCTCCCCCCGGGGGTGGGAATGGGGCGGAAGAGGGAGAACGGAACCATGAGAGGATAGCAGAGACGCGGGAGCGGAACAAGGCGACCGGCGCGGCGGACTCACCGGGGAGGGGCGGGACGGACACGGGCGAGAAGAGCGGCCCCCGCGACGAAGAAGAGAACGATGACGAGCGCGCCGGGCCGGCTCGACCCGGTCGAACGCGCGGCCAGCGCGAAGAGAAGAGGCCCCGCGATTCCGGCGAAGCGGCTGCTCACGCTGAAGAAGCCGAACCACTCGCCGCTCCGCTCGGGCGGCGTGAGCGAGGCGAAGAAGGAGCGGGAGAGAGCCTGCGTACCTCCTTGGACCGTTCCCACGAAGAAGGCGAGAAGCCAGAAATGCCAAGCCTCGGAGAGGAAGAACGCTCCGAGCGAGAGAAGGGCGTAGACCGCGAGGCCGACGAAGATCCCTGCGCGCGCTCCGATCTTCTTCGCCGCTTTTCCGAAGAGAAGCGAGAAAGGAACGCCGACGAATTGTACGAGAACCAGCGCTCCAATGAGGTCATTTCTTCCGATACCGACCTCCGATCCATAGATCGTTGCCATCTTGATGATCGTCCCGATCCCGTCTCCGTAGAGCCAGAAGGCGAGGAGAAACTTCCATGCTTCCCGGTGGGCGCGGATCTCCCGGAGCGTTCCCGCGAGCCTGCGAAAGGTCTGCATGGGGATCGCGGCGAGGGAGGTGCGGGAGCGGGAGGGATCGGCCGGCGGTTCCGGCACGCGCCTCGCGAGCGGGATCGTGAACAGCCCCCACCAGAGGGCGACCGTGAGAAAGGAGGCGCGCATGGCGGAGGCGGGGGAGGCGAGCCCGAAGGACGCCGGGAAGAGGACCATGGCCGCGTTCAGGACGAGAAGGAGTCCGCCGCCGATGTAGCCGACGGCATAGCCCCGGGCGGAAATCCGGTCGAGATCGCCGGGGCGGGCGATGTGGGGGAGGAGGGAGTCGTAGGCGACGAACGAGATCACGAACGGAACGTGCGCGAGGATGTAGTAGATGGATGCGCGCGGCCATTCGTTCTCGCCGACGGTCGCGAGGAGCGTGGTCGCGGCGATCCCTGCCCCCGCGGAAAGAAGCAGAAGAGCCTTGCGGCGTCCGAGGAGATCCGCCGCCGCGCCGGCGATTGGGGAGAGGAGAGCGGCGAGGACGAGAGAGACCGCGGTCGTGACGCCCCATGCGGCGGTCGCCTGCGGGCCGGGGAGATCCTTGGCCGCGACGGAGGCGAAGTAGATCGGAAGAAGAGCCGCCATCACCGTCGTGGCGAAGGCGGAGTTCGCCCAGTCGTAAAGGCACCAGGCGCTTACGCGCCTCCGGTAGAGTTCGTCGCGTTCGTCCAGCGGACGCCCCTCCGCCCTTCCGCGCGAGGCCGCCGGCCTCGTGGGCGCGCGGACTACTTCGATCCCGCGGCGGCTTCCGCGATCGTCCTGAGAAGATCTTCGTACGAGACCTCGAACTTGCGGACGCCGTCCTTCACGAGGTGTCCGAGCGTGATCTCCTCGATGTCGACTCCGATCTCGGAGAGGGACGCGAAGACCTCACGCGCTTCGGCAATCGTTTCATCCGTCAAGGTTCGGCGGGAGGCGCCGTGATCGCGGAAAGCGTCGATCGTCTCCTCCGGCATCGTGTTCACGCAGTGCGGCCCGATCAGCTCCTCGACGTAGAGGACGTCGGAGTAGGCCTTGTTCTTGGTGCTCGTGCTCGCCCAAAGAGGGTTCTGCGGGCGCGCTCCCTGCTTCGCGAGACGTTTCCAACGCTCGCCATCGAACTTGGTGAGGAACGCTCCGTACGCGAGCCGGCTGTTGGCGACGGCGATGCGCCCGCGAAGGGCCGCGATCGCTCCGGACTTCTCGGGGCGCGCCGCGAGGATCGCGTCGAGACGCTTGTCCGCCTCGGTGTCGACGCGGCTCACGAAGAAGCTGGCGACGGATGCGATGCCTCGGATCGGCTTCTGTTCGGCGAGACGCTTCTCGAGACCGGCGAAGAAGCGGTCGATCACCTCCTCGTAGCGGCGTACCGAGAAGAGAAGGGTGACGTTGATGTTGAGCCCTTCGGAGAGGAGAGTCTCGACGACCGGAAGCCCTTCCACCGTTCCCGGCACCTTGAGCATGAGGTTCGGGCGGCCGACCCGCTCCCAAAGCCTTCTCCCTTCGGCGATGCTCTCCTCCGTGTTGTGAGCGAGCGTCGGGTTTAGCTCGAGGCTGACGTATCCGTGCTCGCCGTTCGTCCGATCGTAAAGCGGCCGGAAGACGTTGCAGGCCGCTTGCACGTCGCCGATCATGATTTCCCAACAGATCTCCTCGGCGCCTCTCCCGCGCGCCGCGAGGCCGCGGATGTCGTCCTCGTACTCGGATCCAGTCGAGATCCCCTGTTGAAAGATCGTCGGGTTCGAGGTTTCTCCGCGAATGCCGTCTTCCTCGATGAGCCGCGCCAATCGGCCCGTGCGGACGAGCTTCCGGTCGAGATAGTCGAGCCAGACGCTCACGCCTTCGTTCGATAAGTCTCGGAGCGGGTTCTTCGACATGAGGGTCTCCTTGTTCGTATCGATGCCGGCTTCCTGCCGATTTCCGTATTCTACGCGAGGGGCGCCGAACGTCCAAGCCGGATGGGACTCGGCGGGCCGGGGTCTCCCGAGGGATCCGCTGCGGCCTTGTATGCGGACGCGCGGGTCCTGTCGGCCACAGCCCGCTCGCGCTCCGGCCAGTCGCGCCTCCG
>JAGUYC010000060.1 GCA_020061515.1 Gemmatimonadota bacterium | reverse complement strand
TTCCTAGAGCGTAGTGCCGGGACTACGCTTCCGGGAGCGGCTCGTACCGGTCGGCCTCTCGCCTCGCGCTCCGCATCCTCGCGACGAAAACGCGTGCATGATCCAGGCTAGGCCAGCTCGGCCGCCAGCTTCTCCGGGTTCGTGATCGGCGCTTGACAGGTGAACGAACGGCAGACGTAGGCCGAGGCGGACGCGTCGACCATCGGCTTCTTCTCGAGGAGCGGAACCGCGGTCGTCTTGTCGCGCGGGTCGAAGAAGCCGACGACTTGGTTCGGGTGGTACGATCCGAAGGCCGCGCGGAGGAGCGCCTCGGTGTCCGCCCTTCCGCGCTCTCCGATCACCGCGATCTCGGCCGGCGGCGCAAGGAGAAACTCGATGCTTCCGAGCCAGTGGCCGAAGGCGGCCGGATGCCGCTCGATCAGGTCCTGCATCGAGGCGAGCGCGCGCCTCGCGGGCCCCGCGTAGCGCTCCTCGCCGGTGTACGCGGCCAAACAAAGAAGAAGACGGACGGCCGCCGCGTTCCCGCTCGGCGTCGCGTGGTCCTGGATCCCTTTCGGGCGCGCGATGAGCGTGTCGTGGTCCGCCCCCGTGTCGTGGAAGCCCCCCGCGTCCCGATCGAGGAAGCGCTCCAGGATCGCGTCCCCCATCGCCCGCGCGAGGCGGAACCAGCGCTCGTCGAAGACGGTCTGGTAGAGCGCGAGGAGGCCGTCGCCGAGAAAGGCGTGGTCCTCGAGGAAGGCCGGAATCGGCGTCCCTCCGTTCGCTCGAACGCGGAGCAGGCGCCCGTTCTTGAAGAGCGAGTTTTCGATGGACGAAGCGTTGCGCGCCGCCGCCTCCCGGTAGCGGGGATCGTCGAGGATGCGCGCCCCGTCGGCAAGCGCGGCCAGCATGAGCCCGTTCCACCCGGCGATCGTCTTCTCGTCGCGCGAGGGGCGGACCCTCTTCGCCCGCTCGGAGAAGAGGCGCTCCCGGCCCCGCCGGAGAAGCGCCTCGAGATCGCCGCGAGAGATCTCGGCCCGGAGAGCGAGCTCGTCGAGATCCGCGAGAAGGTTCGGAATGCTTCTCCCCTCAAGGTTTCCCCGGTCGGTCACGCCGTACGCGAGAGCGAAGAGGTTCCCTTCCTCCTCGCCGATCGCGCGCCGGACCTCGTCCGGCGTCCACGTGTAGAACCTTCCCTCCTCCCCCTCGCTGTCCGCGTCCTCCGCCGCGAAGAACCCGCCCTCGGGTGAGGTCATGTCGCGCAGCACGTAATCGAGAATCTCTCGCCCGACCTCGCGGAAGAGCGGTTTCCCGGTCGCTTGATAGGCATGCAGATAGAGGCGGCCGAGAAGGGCGTTGTCGGTGAGCATCTTCTCGAAGTGGGGGACGAGCCAACGCTCGTCGGTCGCGTACCGGTGGAAGCCGCCGCCCACGTGGTCGCGGATCCCCCCGCGCGCCATCCGCTCGAGGCCGAACCGGACGATGCGGAGCGCGTCCGGGTCGCCGGTTCTCCGCGCGCGCCGGAGAAGAAAGTCGAGGCTCATCGCCTGGGGGAACTTGGGAGCGCCCCCGAACCCGCCGTACGTCTCGTCGTGGTCTTCCGCGAGAAGCCGCGCGGCCCGGTCGGAGACCGAGGCGCGGACGGCGCCCCCCTCGAGAAACGCCGCCGTTTTCGCGAGGCGGTCGGTCAGGCGGGCGGCCTGCTCCTCGACCTGTCCTCGGCGCTCGCGGAAAGCCCGTGACACCTCAAGGATCACGCGCCGGAACGAAGGCATGCCGTACCGTTCCTCGGGCGGGAAGTAGGTTCCGCCGAAGAAGGGCCTCGCCTCGGGGGTGAGGAAGACGCTCATCGGCCATCCCCCCGACCCGGTCATCGCCTGAACCGCCTCCATATAGATCGAGTCGAGGTCCGGCCGCTCCTCGCGGTCGACCTTGACGCTCACGAAGTGCTCGTTCAGGAGGCGGGCGGTCTCCGGGTCCTCGAACGACTCGCGCTCCATCACGTGGCACCAGTGGCAGGCGCTGTACCCGATGCTGAGAAAGATCGGCATCTCCTCGCGGCGCGCGCGCGCGAGCGCCTCGGGCCCCCACGGGTACCAGTCGACCGGGTTGTCCTTGTGCTGGAGGAGATAAGGGCTTGTCTCCCTCGCGAGCCGATTCGGCATGAGGTGCGCCTCCGCGCGGGGCCGAGAGCCCCCGCTCCCGTCGATATAGTCGCCCCGGCGAGCTCGGTCAAGCGGCGGGGGTCGTGCGGATTCCGTCTCCACTCGTCCGCACGACCGGGGCATCCTCGGGAGGTGCCGCTGGAGGTGCCGCGTGCGGGAGGCGCCGGGCTACGGAACTCTAGGATTTCGTAGCCGGGCGGCGGAGACGTCCGCTTCGACAGGCAGGCCAAGAGACCTCAGAGACTGCGGGAGAAGGCGCAAGAACCCGTGGTCGTCGGCGCACAGCGCATCCCCCGCCTCACCCAACTCCTCGCACTAGCCATCACCTCCGAAGACATGATCCGGACAGGAGAAGCACGAAACTACGCAGATATCGCCCGACGGACAGGCGTATCCCGCGCCCGAATCTACCAGATCACACGACTGCTGGACATGCCGCCGGAAACGCAGGAACAGATGCTCCTCCCCGAACGTCCCCCGTCGCTGCAGACTGCAAACATTGACGTCAGCCTCAGCTCTCGATAAACTCCGAACGTTAATGACTTGAGTTGCATCACGATGCAAGACCAAGTGCGCCTGCTTGTTCTCCCTTGGTCGACGCCGAGGTTCGAGGACGGGTGCAAGGATATTTAGGGATATTTAGGGACGTAGTTCCGTTCGTAGCGTTACGCCACGGGGCATCCTTGCACCGGCACCACCGGAAGGAACGGAACTACGTCCCTGATCCCAAGAGCGAAGCTTTCGCGCATAGGTTGCCACTCGTTTTCGCACATGGGGCTCCCCGCGTCTCCACAGGAGGGCGGGGGAGCCTGCTGGGGCGCGAAGGCCGAGGGTAGAGGCGACGCCTATCGTGACGCCCCCCCTCCCGTTCCCGCTCCCCGCCGAGAGAGCGCGGGGAAAGAGGGGAGTGGGGGGGCGCGGTGGCCCTCCTGGCGAGTTCCTACGTGGAAACCTGATCCTCGGTGCCGTACAATGAACAAAGACTGCTCGTGGGCGATGCATTGAGGGCGAAGAGGTATCGCGCGAATCCCACGGCGGTGAGCCGAGTTGATGCACGTGCGGTACCGTGACGGGCCGGAGGGAACGTGGCTGGATACGACACCAATCTCGCCGCCGAGTTTCACGTCCTGTCGCTGCTGCACCGCCAAGGGTTCAACGCCACCCTCACTCTGGGAAACAAGAAGGCTGTCGACATCGTGGTCGTCCCTCGCGTGGGCAAGCCGATTACGCTGGATGTGAAGGGCCTCGCGGGTTCCACCGGATGGCCTGTGGACAACCTCGGGCGCGGTCGAGTCGGACACTACATCGTCTTCGTGTGCTTTCTTGGCCGAATCGATGATCCGGGTGCCCTACCGGAAGTCTATGTCGTGCCGTCGGCCCGTCTTCGCGGCCTGATCTACCAGGCCCCAGGCGGGCGGCGTCTCGTCAGGCTCGCTTCGCTTCGTTCGAAGGGCCAGCGCTATAGAGATTCATGGAAGCCCCTTCGGAAAGGAACCCTCTAGACTCGCGCTCCTGCTGCGGAGAGTCTAGACGATCGTGACGCCCCACCTCCTGCTCCCCGCCGATAGAGCGTGAGGGAAAGTCGATCTCCGAATCTGCTGCTACCCGTTCAGGTGCCTTCGAAAGAACTCCGCGACTCGTACAAAGAACTCGTGGGGGGCTTGGGGACGTTGCGAACTATCGGAACTTATTTCTCCACCAGTTCTCATCCCAATCCAGTTCTTCCGGCATAGAGTCGAGAGCCGATCTGCACGATTCGTCTTCCCCCCCCTGTATTCCGGCGTAAGCAGATTGATCGTGAAGTTCCGTTCGCTCGGAACGTCCCCGATCTCCGCGACGCCGACAAGGCTCCGCTCTATCTCCTGATCGCGTATGCACTTTGGCGGATTGGATCGCGCGGAGCCTCTCGCGCTTCTCCGGATCGGGCCGCATCCGCCGTGCGGTCTTCCGCCCCCGAAGCCGATCCTTCGATGGGTGCGCGCTCGTCCCGGATCGCCGCGCAGGCGGGCGACCCAGTCGGCCCCGGTCCGAAGCGCCGTCGTTGACAGAAGCCCGTATCCAGGCGTAGATTGGGAACGCGCTCCCGGCAAGCATCGGGCCGACCGATCGGCGCCGCCGGCGCGCGTCGCAAGGAGGGACCCTCTCCCCGTGGGATCAGTCATCGTTCGGCGGATGCACCTCGACGAGGTGGATCCCCTTCATCTATTCGGGCCGGGCGACAGGAACCTGCGGCTCATCCAGGATTCCTATCCCTCGGTGCAGCTCGTCGCCCGCGGCGGCGACATCTATCTGGAGGGGGAGGAGCGGGACGTCCGCCGGATCGAAACGCTTCTCGCCGAGCTCGTCGCGCTTGTCAAGCAGGGGCGGGTCCTTCAGGACACCGATGTCCGCTACGCGATGAGCGTCGCGACCGAGGAGGGGAACGGCGGCCTCTCGACCCTCTACGAGCCGGGGAAGCAGTACTTCCGCCTCAAAAAGGCGGTCAAGCCGAAGACGCTCGGGCAAGAGGAGTACCTCCGCGCCCTCGAGAAGTACGACATCGTCTTCTCGATCGGGCCGGCGGGGACGGGGAAGACCTACCTCGCCGTCGCGGCGGCCGTCTCCGTGCTTCGAGCCCGCGAGAAGAACCGGATCGTTCTCGTCCGTCCGGCCGTCGAGGCCGGGGAGAACCTTGGCTTCCTTCCGGGCGACTTCCAGGAAAAGGTTGATCCCTACCTCCGCCCCCTGTATGATGCTCTCCACGATCTGATGGGCGCCGAGAGGATTCAGAGGGCCTTCGACATGGGGATCCTCGAGGTGGCGCCGCTCGCGTACATGAGGGGGCGGACCCTCTCGGACGCGTTCGTCATCCTGGACGAGGCTCAGAACACCACCATCGGGCAGATGAAGATGTTCCTCACGCGTCTCGGGACGAACTCCCGGGCGGTCATCACCGGGGACATCACCCAGGTGGACCTCCCGGAGCCGTCCGATTCGGGTCTCATCAAGATCCAGGCGATCCTCGCGGACATTCCGGAGATCAAGTTCGTGTACCTGACCGATCGGGACGTCGTCCGGCATCACCTGGTCCAGCGGATCATTCGAGCCTTCGACAACCATCCCGGGGGGGCGACGCCGAAGCCGCGCCTCGAACAGAACCCGGAACCGAGAAGCGAGGGCTGACCGTTGAAGATCTTCCCGTTCCGACCGACCGCCGCGCGCGCGCGAAGAGGACCCGAGCGCCCGCCCCGGTTCGGCGCCGACATCCGGGAGGGATTCCGCGCCCTCTCCTGGCGGCGCGCGGGCCTCGCCGTTTGCGTGGTTTCGGCCGTCACGGCTCTCTATCTCCCGCTCGGGTCGAACAAGTTCTTCCTCCCCGCGGAGGGGCAGATCGTCAAGGAGGACATCCTCGCGCCGTTCGAGTTCCCGGTCCTGAAGGACGAGGAGAACCTCCAGCGCGAGAAAGAGGAAGAGGCGAGAAAGATCCATCCGATCCTTCGCGTGAGCGACGACGCGACGCGCGGGAACGAGCTGCGCATCCGGGAGTTCTTCCTCGCGGTCGAGAGGATCATCGACTCGGAAGCCGACGTCGAGGAACAGCACCGGATGATGGGCGAGGTCGGCGTTCCCCTCACGGAGTCGGCGCGCAACGTCCTTCTCGATCTTTCGAGCGAGAGCCGGATCCGCCGGGAGGCGATCGCGTTCCTTCAAGAGATCTTCGAGCGGGGAGTGTTGGCGGACAAGAAGCTCTTCTCGGACGGCGGACACGACCGGGTCACCCTCGTGCAGGAGGGAGAGGAGTACACCCTCGGGCTCGACAACTTCCTCGATCGGCGCGAGGTGAGCATCGAGACGACCGACCGGGCCCGGGCCGTGTTCGGCGACAACCGCGCCTTGGGGAACGCGTTCTACGAGACGGTCGTCCAACTGGCCGCTCCCAACCTCTTCTACGACGTGCAGGAGACGGAGAGACGGCGCGAGGAGCGGCAGGCCGGGGTTCTCGAGCACACGGACATCTACCTCGAGGGGCAGAAGATCATCGGCGCGCACGAGCGCGTGACCAGGAACCACGTCAACGTTCTCCGCTCGCTGGAGAGGAGATGGGCGGAGGAACGGTTCGAGACGAGCCCCTGGCAGAAGATCTACCCTCACCTCGGCCGTTTTCTCGCGACGCTCACCATCCTGGTCCTGTTCGTCGTCTATCTCCGCCGCCAGCGCCCGAAGATCTGCGAAAGGGAAGGGTATCTCCTCCTCCTCGCCACGATCGCGCTCATCGGCATCGGCCTCACCGCGCTCATCAGCGCCTTCGGGCTCTCGCTGTTCCTCGCGCCGGTGGTCTTTGTCGCGATGCTCGCCACGCTCCTCTTCGACGACCATGTCGGCGCCGCCCTGACCGGCGCCTTCGTGTTCGTGGTCGCCCTGGTCGAGGGGCTTCCTCTCCCGCTCCTCTTCACGCTCGGCGTGGCGGGGGCGGCGGCGGTGTACGGCGTCGCGGGGCTCCGCGAGCGCCGGCGTTTCTGGAATTCGCTCCTCTATGTCGCGGGGGCGTACGTGGTCTCCATCGGCGCCGCCGACTTCCTCCATCTCTCTCCCGGAATGGACACGCTCCGCAAGATGGGGTTCGGACTTCTCGGCGCGCTCGCGAGCGGAGGGCTCGCGATGATCTTCCTCCCCGTCTTCGAGGGGGTCTTCCGGGTCACCACGAACGTCACGCTTCTCGAGCTTTCAGATCTCAACCGACGACTCCTCAAGAGTCTTTCCCTCCTCGCGCCCGGCACCTATCATCACTCGATCATGGTCGGCAATCTGGCCGAGGCGGCGGCGGAGAGGATCGGCGCGAACTCCCTTCTCGCGCGCGTGGGGGCCTACTATCACGACATCGGGAAGATGACGAAGCCGGAGTACTTCGTGGAGAACCAGGCCGGAGGCGAAAACCGGCACGACCGGATCTCGCCGAAGCTCTCCGCGCTCGTCCTGATCGCCCATGTGCGCGAAGGGTTGGAGATGGGGAGGAAGGAGCGTCTTCCGGGGGAGATCCTGGACGCGATCCGCGAGCATCACGGAACGACGCTCATGGCCTACTTCTACGACAAGGCGAAGCAGCTCGCCCCGGAGTCGGACATCCCCGAGGAGGAGTTCCGCTATCCCGGTCCGAAGCCGAGGACCAAGGAAAACGGGATCATCATGCTGGCGGACGTTGCCGAGGCCGCGACGCGCGCGCTTGTCGAGCCGACGCCCGGACGCATCCGCCAGCGGATCCTCGAGGTGACGAACGCGAAGTTCATGGAGGGGCAGCTCGACGACTGCGACCTCACCTTCCGCGAGCTCCGGCGGATTCAGGAGAGCTTCGTGCCGATCTTGACCAGCGCCATGCATCCGCGCATCCGATACCCGGACGAGGTGAAGCGAGAGGAGGGCCGATCCGCGATTGGAGATCTATTCGGAAAACCTCCACGAAGGGTGTGACCTCGACACGAAGGTCTTCAGCGAATCGGCGGCCGAGATCCTCGGCTCTCTGGTTGGGTCGGAAGGCGAGGCGAGCATCGTTTTCGTGTCGGATGAGCGGATCCGCGAGCTGAACCGGACTTACCGCGGCGCGGATCGCGCGACCGACGTTCTCACCTTCTCCCTGCGCGGCGATTCCTTGAGCCGAGGCGTTCTCGGGGATGTGTATATCTCTCTCGAGACGGCGGCAAGGAGGGCAAAGCGCCGCGGAGTCCCTCTCGAGGAAGAGGTTCTGCGGCTTCTCGTCCACGGGCTTCTCCACCTCGCGGGGCACACCCACGACGGAAGAGAGGACGGCGTCCGCATGCGGAAGCTCGAGCGCGAGCTCTTGGCGGAGCATAAGGACCGCGTGCGCAGGCGCCGCCGGCGGACGAGCCGGCCCGCGGGGAATCGGAAGCGAAAGGAGCGAAATGGAAGACGGGCGTGAAGGGCGGGTTCGGACGGCGGTCTATCTCTGCTTCTTCCTTTCGGGCGTCGCGGGGCTCGCCTACGAAGTGATTTGGATCCGCCAGCTCTCGCTCATCTTCGGGACGACCTCGTTCGCCGTCTCGACCGTTCTCGCTTCATTCATGGGAGGACTCGCGCTCGGGAGCTTTCTCTTCGGCCGCCTCGCGGACCGGCTGAAGAGCCCGCTCCGCCTCTACGCGTGGCTCGAGCTCGCGATCGGGATCTACTGTCTTCTCGTGCCGCTCCTTCTTCGCGCGGCGACGCACGTCTACGTCCTCACCGCCGGGTCCTTCGGCGGCAGCTTCTACATGATGAGCCTCGTGCGCTTTCTCCTCTGTGCGCTCGTTCTCATTCTTCCAACGACGTTCATGGGCGCGACGCTTCCCGTTCTCTCGCGGTACGTCGTTCGCCGGATGGAGCGCCTGGGCGAGGGGTTCGGAGGGCTCTACGGAATCAACACGCTCGGGGCGGTTGTCGGGTGCTTCGCGGCAGGCTATCTCCTCATCGGTTGGATCGGCGTGTCGGCGACCACGGCGGTCGCCGTCGCTTTGAACATCGTTGTGGCCGCGATCGCGTTTCTTCTCTCGCGACGGGAGGGATTCTCGACGCCGGCGCCCGCGCCTCCTCCGGAGAGTCCCGGGCGACCGAAACGCCGAGCGTTGTCCCTCGCCCACGCGATGATCCTTGCGGGGGTCGGCGTTTCGGGATTCGCCTCCTTGACGTATGAAGTGGCTTGGACCCGCCTCCTTTCGCTGATTCTCGGGAGCTCGGTGTACGCGTTCACCGCCATGCTCACCACTTTCCTCCTCGGCATCGCGCTCGGAAGCGTGATCGTTTCCCGTCTCGCGGATCGCGTCCGGGATCCGGTCGCCGCCTTCGTCGTCGCGCAAGCGTGCGTCGTCGTCTCGGTCTTGTCGATCAGCCCGCTCTTCGATCGCCTGCCCGTTCTCTTTCTTATTCTCTTCGGTAAGATGGGGCACTCGTTCGTTACCTTCGAGATGGCCCAGTTTCTTCTCTGTGTGCTCGTGATGTTCCTGCCGACGTTGTTCATCGGGACGACCGTCCCCCTCGCCGTGAAGGCGTTCACGGGCCGCATCGAGGAGGTCGGCCGGAGCGTCGGCACGGTTTACGCAAGCAACACGATCGGTGCGATCCTCGGTTCGTTTTTCGCGGGCTTCGCGCTTCTTCCTCTCGTCGGAACTCAGAAGACGATCGCGGTCGCCGCGGGCCTGAACCTCGCCGTCGCGGTCGCGCTCTTCCTCCTCTTGCCGCGCCCGCGAAGGGCCGCGCGCGCCGCGATCT
>JAGUYC010000182.1 GCA_020061515.1 Gemmatimonadota bacterium | reverse complement strand
CGCCAGAGCGCCTCCGCGCGCCCAGCCGTGCCTCTGCACGGCCTCGAGCGCGAACGCGGAGCAGGAGGGAAGGAACCGGCAGGAAGCAGGAATGAGTGGAGACACGCAGAACCGGTAGAAGCGAATCAGAAGGATCAAGACCGTCTTCACGGGCGCGTTTCCTCTTGCGGCGGCCGCGCGGAGACAAGGCCCACCTGATCGAGCAGGCCCCGCATCTCGTCCGCGACCTCCGCCGCCCGGGCGGCCGCGAAGTCGCGGTTCGCCACGAAGACGAGGTCGATGGGCTCGGTCTTCAATTCCGCCTTGATCCTTCGAAACGCCTCGCGCAGGAGCCGCTTGATGCGACTCCGCACGACCGACTTGCCGATCCGTTTCCCCGCCACGAACGCAGCGCGTACCGAGTGTGTCTCCGGTCCGCTTCGAGAGAGGTAGAGGAGCCGGAAGTTCGGCCCTCTCGCGACACTTCCTTCCCGAAACAGCCGGTCGATCTCGCGGGTCTTCCTCAGGCGCTCGGCTCTGCGCAGCTTGCGGCGCTCCGTCCGCTCTTCCACAAAGGCGCTTTTCCTATGGGGTGAGCTTCTTCCTCCCTTTCGCTCGTCTCCGGGACAGGACCGCCCTCCCCGCCCGAGTGCTCATCCTCTCCCGAAATCCATGGGCCCGTTTCCTTTTCAGATTGCTGGGCTGAAAGGTCCGTTTCACCTCGACTCCCCCGATTGTGTGGGCTTTCCAGGCTGCACGCGGCCGCGCGATGGGTTTTTCTCAGCCGCGCCTTCGCGCGAAGTCTAGAAACGACGCGGGATTGTGTCAAGCGGAAACATCGGCGCGCGGGAACGCTCTCCTGAGCGGCCTGTGGAAAATCCGTCCACAGGGAGGGGCTCCGCTCTTTCTTGTTTTGCGACAAGGAGATACGCGGGCAAGTCCCCCCGCGTCCTTTCGAAAAAAAACCTTGAACCGCGTTTCGCGCGCATGGTACGATCCCGGCGCTCTGGAAAATCCAGCGGATCGTAGCAGGGGTGTGGATCCGGAAGTCTCCCGACGCTTCTCGCGTTGCTTCTTGCCTCGGATTTCCGCCATCGCCCGCCCCCCTTGGGGACAACCCAGGCGCGCACCGCCGGATGATCGTCCCTAACTATGCGTCTCTAAAGGAGTTGCGCGTGTATCCACTGTCGTGGATAACTTGGGGGATACTTGTCTCTTCGCCCGATCCATCCACCGGATCGGTGGAGAAACGCCACTCGATCGGTGGTTATCCTTGTGGACATCCGTGGATAACTTGGGGGTTCTCGCCTCATGTCTCCCGCTGAACTCTGGACACGAACGCTCGGTATCATTCAGAAGCTCGTCAGCACGCAGACCTACGAGGCGTGGTTTCTTCCCACGCGCTGCGTTTCGTTCTCCGCGGAGGGGGTCCGCATCCAGGTGCCGAACCAGTTTTTCGCCGAGTGGCTGAGGGACAACCATCTGCCGCTGATCCAGAAGAGCCTCGGGCAGGCGATCGGAGCCCCCGCCCCGGAGATCGACTTCACGATCTCCGACGAGCCTCTCCGCCGCCTGGAACCGGCGCTTCTCCCTCCGGTCCCCCCGGCCCCCGCGAAGCCGGCGCCCCGGAAGCCGCGCAATCCGCAGCTCAACGAGCGCTTCTCGTTCGGGACCTTCGTCGTCGGACGCTCGAACCAGTTCGCGCACGCCGCTGCGCAGGCGGTCGCCGAAAATCCCGCCCACGTCTACAATCCGCTCTTCGTCTGCGGCGGAGTCGGGCTCGGCAAGACGCACATCATTCAAGCGATCGGCCACCGCGTCGAGGAGAAGTTCCCGGGCTTCACCGTCCACTACGCGTCCGCCGAAAGCTTCATGAACGAATTGATTCACTCGATGAAGACCGGCTCGACGTTTCATTTTAAGGAGCGCTACCGGAACGTCGATCTCCTCCTCATTGACGACGTTCAGTTCCTCTCCGGAAAGGAAAGCACGCAGGAGGAGTTCTTCCACACCTTCAACGCGCTCTATCTGGCGAGCAAGCAGATCGTCCTTACGAGCGACCGCCTGCCGAAGGAGATTCCGAATCTCGAGGAGCGTCTCGTCTCCCGCTTCGAGTGGGGGCTCGTCGCCGACATTCAAAGCCCCGATCTTGAAACCCGGCTTGCGATTCTTCGAAAGAAGGCGGAAACCGAGCGCCTTTCGATTCCGGACGACGTTCTCCTCTTCATCGCGAACTCGATTCGATCGAACATCCGGGAGCTCGAGGGATCGCTCGTGCGGCTTCTCGCTTTCTCCTCCCTCACGGGGCAGGACGTCACGATCGAAATGGCCCGCGAGATCCTGAAGGACTTCCTCTCGCGCCGGGCGAAGAACGCCACCGTCGACTCGATTCAGAAGGTGGTCGCGAACCACTTCTCGGTCACCGTCGAGGCGCTCCTCTCGCAGAAGAGGACCGCGTCCCTCGCGCTCGCCCGCCAAGTCGCGATGTACATCTGCCGCGAGCTGACCGGTCTCTCCCTCTCTCAAATCGGCGCGCGTTTCGGAGGACGCGATCATACGACGGTTCTCCACGCCTGCCACAAGATCGACAACCTTCTGAACGCGGATGACGAGTTCCGCGCGCGTCTCGACCGGGCAATCGACGAGATCGCGGCCTGAGAGGGCCCCGCCTTCCGCGCCTCCCGGGATACGTTGTGGAAAAGGCCTGGGCTTCGTGTGGACGACCGGCGAATATCACGCGGCGAGCGAGCACCTCTTCCGAGAATTTGGGGATAACGAACGCGCGAGGACTCATCGGTGCACACGCCCTGTGGAGATTGCCGATCGCCGAACGCTGGCGCGAGAAGGACATGGCGTCGCGCCGCCGATCCGTCCACATATCCAACGGCCCTACTTCTACTACTAAAGAGTTTAAAGAAAGAAGAAGAGAGAAAGAGCGTCCGTCGGTATTTTGCGAGCGCTTCCGAAAGCGAGACGCCTCTCCAAGAATCTCGGATGTGCGGAGGGCCGTATCATAATAGAAAGAAATAGGTTGCGGCTTCCAATGAGCGGGTCTTTTCCCTTGCCGCCCCCCCTCCTTTTCCCTATACTGCGGCTTGAATGGGGGCGTTCGTCCCGCGCGCGCGGGATCGATCCCTCGCGAGGAGGATGTTCATGGAATGTGTGATCGACAAGGCGGACCTTTCGAAAACTCTCGACCTCGTTCTTCATGTCGTTCCGCCCAAGACGACCCTGCCCGTGCTTTCGAATCTCCTCCTCGAAGCGAAGAGCGACGCCATCACGGTCGTCTCGACGGATCTCGACACGTCGATCTACACGACGGTCCCGGGAAAGATCGAGGAGCCTGGGGTCATCACGGTTCCCGCGCGGCGCCTCGGCGAGATCGTGCGCCTTCTTCCGGATGCGCCGATCCGCATCCGCTTGGAGGAAGAGACGCGAATCCGAATCGAATGCGGAGAGACGCGCTATGCGATCATGGGAATCGCGGAAGAGGAGTTTCCGAAGGTTCCGGCGATTCAATCCAAAGAGAAAATTTCGCTCCCCGCGGCGACTCTTCGCCGGATGATCGGGAAGACCGCGTTCGCGGTGTCGAAGGACGAGACGCGGCCGGCGCTGAACGGGATCTTCTGGAGGATCGAGCCGCTCCGCATGGAGATGGTCGCCACCGACGGCTACCGCCTCGCCAAGATCGAGAAGAACGGGAAGTTTTCGGTGAAGGGAAGGAAGGAATTCCTGGTTTCGCCGAAGGCGCTCGCCCAGATGGTTCATCTCTTCGGCGATTCGGACGAGTCGGGAGTGGAGATCACGGTCGACAACAACTACCTCGTCTTCTCCTTCGGGGAGACGATCGTCTACTCGCGGCTCCTTGAGGGTCCGTTCCCGCGCTACGAGCAGGTCATTCCGAAGAGCAACAACAAGATCGCGATCGTCGAGCGGGCGGGGGCGATCACCGCGTGCCGGCGCGTCGCGATTCTTTCGGACACGCTGACACACCAAGTTCAGGTCACCGTCGACAAGGAGACGATGACCTTCCGCTCGAACACGCCGGATCTCGGCGAGGCGACGGATCACGTCGCCGTCGAGTACGCGGACGACAAGATGGACGTCGGGTACAACGCGCTCTATCTCACCGACATCCTCAAGAACATCGACGGCGACCGGGTGAAGGTCCGCTTGGACACGCCGATCAAGGCGGCGCTCTTCGAACCGGTCGAACAAGAGGCCGATGAGAACTACTTTTGTCTGCTCATGCCTCTTCGCCTGGCGGAGTGAAGCGGGCGGGGGCGCGATCGGGAGGTGACGCTCGAAAGGCTAAGGCTCGTCGATTTCAGAAACTTCCGGGAGCTGGAGGTCGATTTCGCCGGACGCTCGGGCTCGATTTCGGGCCCGAACGGGAGAGGGAAGACGAACCTTCTCGAATCGATCTTCGTGCTCGGAACGACGCGATCGCATCGCACGCGGCGCGACGCGGAGATGATCCGCTTCGGGGCGCGGTCATTCGCCGTAAGCGGCGAGTTTCGGGGGAGGGAGGGGACGCGAACGACGCTCGCGATCTCGTTCGACGAGGAGAATGGAAAGAGAGGGAGCGTCGACCGCAAGGAGACCGAACGCCTGAGCTCGATGATCGGACGCTGCGGCGTCGTTTGCGTCGCGCCCGAGGACGTGGAGATCACCGCCGGGGAGCCCGAGGGGCGGCGCCGATACATCGACCTCACGCTGTGCAGCGTGAGCGCGCGCTACCTCCGGTCCCTGCAAGAGTACGGGCGCGCGCACCGGCAGCGAGCGCGCCTTCTGCGAGACGGGCTTGCCGGGAGCGGCGCGGCGCATCTGGACACGTGGGACCGCCAGCTCGCCTCGTGGTCCATCCCCCTTTTCGCGATGAGAGAAGAGGCGATCGGCACGATCGGTCCGATCGCGGAGGAAGCGTACGGCGGTCTCGGCGGAGGCGAGAAGCTCGCGGTCGTCTACATGCCGGGCGCCGAAGAAGCGCAGATGCGGTCGGAGGAGGCGCTTCTCGCCGCGCTCAAGGAGCGGCGCGCGGCGGATCTCCGCACGGGGCGCACGTCGATCGGCCCGCACCGGGACGATGTCTCGGTCCTTCTCGACGGCAAGCCGATCCGAACGTACGGATCGCGGGGCCAGCATCGAACGGCGGTGCTCGCCCTCAAGATCGCCGCGGGGCGCCTCATCAGGGCGCGCACGGGGGAGGAGCCGATCCTCCTTCTCGACGACGTGTTCACCGAGCTCGACGAGCGCCGGTCCGAGGCGCTCGCGGAGCGCCTGGCGGCGGAGGGCCAGGTGTTCGCGACCGGCACCGACCGGGAGGCGCTTGCCCGTCATGTGCGCGGAGCGGACCGCTTCTCGCTCGAGGAGGAAGGAGCGCTGGTTCGTGAGCGGTAAGTGGATGACCATCGGAGAGGTCCTTGCTTCGCTCCTCGAACGACGAGGCCTGAACGATCGCCTGCGCCGGCACGCGGCGCTCCTCGGCTGGGAGGAGACCGTCGGGGCGAAGATCGCGGAGCGGGCGTGGCCCCTCGAAGTGCGCGGGAAGACGCTCTTCGTCGGCGTGAACGGGTCGGCGTGGATGCACGAGCTCCAGTTCCTCAAGGCGGACATCCTCCGCAAGCTGCACCAAAAAGCCGGGGGCGAAGAGATCGAGGAGATCCTCTTCGTCGCGGACGACGAGCGGCGCAAGTGGGGCGCTCATCCGGCGGGAAGAAGACGGCGCGATGGAAGAGACGAAACCTAGAAACCGGAAGACGAACAACCAAAGCGTCGACGCCGGCGGCTACGACGCCGACAAGATCACCGTGCTCAAGGGGCTGGAGGCGGTGCGTCTCCGGCCGGCGATGTACGTGGGGAGCACGGGGGAGCGCGGGCTGCATCACCTCGTGTACGAGGTCGTGGACAACTCGATCGACGAGGCGCTCGGCGGCTTCTGCGATTCGATCGAGGTGACCGTCCACGAGGACAACTCCGTCACGGTCGTCGACAACGGGCGCGGGATCCCGGTGGACGAACACCCGACGGAGAAGAAGCCGGCCGCCGAGGTCGTGATGACGATGCTGCACGCGGGCGGCAAGTTCGACTCGCGGAGCTACAAGGTGTCGGGCGGTCTTCATGGAGTCGGGGTCTCGGTCGTGAACGCGCTTTCGGAGTGGTTCCATCTCGAGATCTATCGGGAGGGGAAGATCTACCGGCAGACCTACGCGCGCGGGAAGACGACCTCCGGCCTGGAGGTGGTGGGAGAAACCGACCGCACGGGAACCAAGGCGACCTTCCTTCCCGACCGGGAGGTCTTCGAGAGCATCGAGTTCGACTACGATGCCCTCGCCCCGCGCATGCGGGAGCTCGCGTTCTTGAACAAGGGCCTTCGGATCCAGATCACGGACGAGCGCGGGAAGGGCGCCGAGGACGTCTTCTGCTACGAGGGCGGGCTTGTCGAGTACGTCAAGATGCTGAACCGGAACAAGGAGGTTCTGCACGACCCCCTCTACGTGAGCAAGGAGAGAGACACGGTCACGGTCGAGCTGGCTATCCAATACAACACCACGTACCAAGAGAACGTGTTCTCGTACGCCAACTCGATCAACACGATCGAGGGGGGCACCCACCTCAGCGGCTTCCGCACCGCGCTCACGCGATCGCTCAACTCGTACGGCCAGAAAGAGGGGATGATCAAGGGGAACGCGTCGCCGCTCAGCGGGGAGGACGTCCGCGAGGGGCTCACCGCGGTCGTGAACGTGAAGCTGCTCGGCCCGCAGTTCGAGGGGCAGACGAAGACGAAGCTCGGCAACAGCGAGGTCCGCGGCATCGTCGAATCGGTCGTCGGAGAGTGGCTCGGCGAGCAGCTCGAGACGAACCCTGCGATCGCGCGGCGGATTCTCGAGAAGTCGATCTCCGCGTCGAGGGCTCGCGAGGCGGCGCGAAAGGCGCGCGAGCTGACCCGCCGAAAGAGCGCGCTCGAAAGCGGCAACCTGCCGGGGAAGCTCGCCGACTGCTCGAGCCGCGAGCCGGAGCGCTGCGAGATCTACATCGTCGAGGGGGAGTCGGCGGGCGGCTCTGCGAAGCAGGGGCGCGACCGCGCGTTTCAAGCGATTCTTCCGATCAAGGGGAAGATCCTGAACGTCGAGAAGGCGCGGCTCGACAAGGTTCTCTCGAACGAGGAAATCCGGACGATCATCACGGCTCTCGGGACGGGGATCGGCGAGGACGAGTTCGATGCGGAGAAGGCGCGCTACGGGCGCGTGATCATCATGACCGACGCGGACGTCGACGGCGCGCACATCCGCACGCTGCTCCTCACCTTCTTCTTCCGGCACATGAAGCCGCTCATCGAGTCGGGCCGCGTGTACATCGCGCAGCCGCCGCTCTACCGCGTGCGGAAGGGGAAGCAGGAGTGGTACGCGTACAACGACGCGGAACGCGACCGGATCCTGTCGGGGCTCGAGGGGAGAAAAGGGGCCGCCGTGCAGCGGTACAAGGGTCTCGGCGAGATGAACCCGGAGCAGCTCTGGTCGACCACGATGAATCCCGAGAACCGCACCTTGCTCCGCGTGACGATCGAGGACGCGGCCGAGGCGGACCACATCTTCACGGTTCTCATGGGCGAGGAAGTGGAGCCGCGGCGCGCGTTCATCGAGGAGAACGCGGCGTCCGTGGCGAACCTCGATATTTAGGCGGAAAGAAGAATGTCTCAGGAAACGGTGCTTCCGGTTCGTCTCGCGAAAGAGATGAAGGAGTCGTATCTCACGTACGCGATGAGCGTGATCATCCAGCGCGCGCTCCCGGACGTGAGGGACGGGCTGAAACCCTCGCAGCGGCGCATTCTTGTCGCGATGAACGATCTCAACCTCGCGCCGGGAAGCCAGCACCGGAAGTGCGCGAAGATCGCGGGCGACACGTCGGGCAACTACCACCCGCACGGCGAGCAGGTGATCTATCCCACGCTCGTCCGTCTCGCGCAGCCGTTCAACATGCGCTATCCGCTCGTCGACGGGCAGGGAAACTTCGGTTCGATCGACGGGGATCCGCCGGCGGCGATGCGCTACACCGAGGCGCGCATGACCGCCCCCGCCGTCCTTCTTCTCGAGGATCTTGAAAAAGACACGGTCGACTTCGTTCCGAACTACGACGAGACGAAGGACGAACCGGTCGTTCTTCCGGGGAAGTTTCCGAACCTCCTCGTGAACGGGTGCTCGGGGATCGCCGTCGGCATGGCCACCAGCATCCCGCCGCACAATCTCCGCGAGGTTGCGGACGCGCTCGTCGCGCTCATCGAGGATCCGGATCTTCCGGACGTCGCGCTTCTCGACTACGTGAAGGGACCCGACTTTCCGACCGGAGGGATCATCCACGGCGTCGAGGGGATCCGGAGCGCCTATCTCACCGGCCAGGGGCGCGTGACGGTGCGCGCCCGCACGTTCGTCGAGACGGACAAGAAAGACCGCGAGCGCATCGTCATCACAGAGATTCCTTATCAGGTAAACAAGTCGGCGTTGATCGAGAAGATCGCGAGCCTCGTGCGCGAGGAGAGCGTCGAGGGGATCGCGGATATCCGCGACGAATCGGACCGCAAGGGGATGCGCATCGTGATCGAGCTGAAGAAGGACGCGCCGACCCGCGTGATCCTGAACCAGCTCTTCCAGAGAAGCCAGATGCAGGACACGTTCGGCATCTCGCTTCTCGCGCTCGTCGGAAAGAAGCCGCGCGTGCTTACGCTGCGCGAGCTTCTCGACGAGTTCATCAAGCACCGCCACGAGATCGTGCGCCGGCGGACGGCCTTCGACCTCGCGAAAGCGGAGGCGCGCGCCCACATCCTCGAAGGGCTTCGCGTCGCGATCGACCACATCGACGCGATCATCGAGCTCATCCGGTCCTCGCCGGATCCGGACACGGCGCGGACCGGGCTGATGGAGCGGTTTTCCCTCAGCGAGAAGCAGGCGCAGGCGATCCTCGACATGCGCCTCCAGCGCCTGACGGGCCTGGAGCGGCGCAAGATCGAGGAGGAATACCTCGAGCTCATCAAGACGATCGAGAACCTGAAGGGGATCCTCGCAAGCGAGGCGCGCATCCGCGAGATTCTGAAGCAGGAGATCCTTGAGACGCGCGAGCGCTTCGGGGACGAGCGGCGGACCGACATCATCGACGACATCGTTTCCTTCGATACCGAGGACCTCATCGCGGACGAGGACATGGTGATCACGATCTCGCACACGGGCTACATCAAGCGCCTGCCGGTGGGAACGTACCGGAAGCAACACCGCGGCGGGCGAGGGATTGCGGGCGCCGCGGTGAAGGACGACGATTTCGTGGAGCAGCTCTTCATTGCCTCAACGCACTCGTACCTTCTCTGCTTCACCGACCAGGGGCGCTGTTATTGGCTCAAGGCGCACCAGGTGCCGCAGGGGGCCCGCACCGCGCGCGGAAAGGCGATCGTGAACCTCGTGCGTCTCCGCGAGGGGGAGAAGATCACCGCGGTCGTTCCGGTGCGCGAATTTCGCGACGACCGGTTCCTCGTGCTCGCGACCCGGCTCGGCACGATCAAGAAGACGCCGCTTTCCGCGTTCGGGAACCCGCGGCGCGTCGGGATCGTGGCGATCACGATGGAGGAGGGCGACCGACTGATCGGCGCCAGGGTGACCGACGGGAATCGCGAGATCGTGCTTGCGAAGGCGCGGGGGAAGGCGATTCGTTTTCACGAGAAAGAAGTCCGCGCGATGGGGCGCGCCGCCAAGGGCGTGCGCGGCGCGACGGTTGATCCGGACGACGAGGTGATCGGGATGGTCACGCTCGAAAGGAACGGCTCGATCGTCGTGGTGACCGAGAAGGGCTTCGGAAAGCGGACGACGATCGACGACTATCGGGTGACCCGCCGCGGAGGGAAGGGCGTGATCACCGTGAAGGCGAGCGGGCGGAACGGTCTTCTCGTGGGCATCCGCGAGGTCGTCGACTCGGACGAGCTGATGATCATCACGCGGAACGGAATCATCCTTCGGCTCGCCGTGAGCGGCATCTCGATGCTTGGGCGGAACACGCAAGGCGTGAAGATGATCAACCTCGACGAAGGGGACGAGGTGAGGGCGGTGGTCCCCGTTGTGCGCGAGGAAGTGGAAGAGGATGGGGAGCCGGAGGGGGGCGGGGGCGAAGAAGGGACCGGAGCCCCGACCGAGGATGGACGCGAGGACGAGGGGGAAGGGTAGGCGGGGTTGACCGAGCGGGAATCACGGGTATCGCCCGGGCGGGACAAGAAGACGCCCCTCTATCTTCACGAGGAACGCGGCCCGCTCGGGGACGGCGCGGAGACCGCCGTTCTCGTCGGGGTCGGGCTCGCCGGAGACAGCGTCCGATCGGTGGAGCGGTCGCTCGACGAGCTGGCGGAGCTCGCGCGAACGGCGGGGGCCCGGGTCGTCGGACGGTTCCGGCAGCGGCGCACGCGCATCGAGGGATCGACCTACATCGGGAAGGGGAAAGTCCAGGCGCTCGCGGCCGCACTCGCCGAGAGCGACGCGCGCCTCGTCCTCTTCGACAACAACCTCGCGCCCGCCCAGGGGCGAAACCTCGAGAAGGCGCTCCGCACGAAGGTCATCGATCGAAGCGAGCTAATCCTTCATATTTTTGCGATTCATGCGCGAACGGAAACCGCGAAGCTCCAGGTCGAGCTCGCGCAGCTCGAGTACACGCTCCCGAGGCTGCGGAGGCTGTGGGACCATCTCTCGCGGCTCGGAGGAGGGATCGGCACGCGCGGGCCGGGCGAGACCCAGCTCGAGGTGGACCGGAGGCGCGTCCGCGAGAGAATCGACTTCCTCAAGAAGAGCCTGAAGAAGCTCGCGGCGAGCCGCGACGTGCAGCGGAAGGGGAGGCGTGCGTGCGCGACGGCGGCGCTCGTCGGATACACGAACGCGGGGAAGTCGACCCTCCTGAACCTTCTGTCCGGGGCGAACGTGAAAGCGGAGGACGAGCTCTTCTCGACGCTCGACACGACGAGCCGCGTCGTGGAGCTCGGGCGCGACTACCCGGTGGTGCTCTCGGACACGGTCGGCTTCATTCGAAAGCTGCCGCACGCGCTCGTTGCGTCGTTTCGCGCGACCCTCGCCGAGGTTGTGGAGGCGGACCTCCTCGTTCACGTCGTCGACGCGTCGAACGAGGATGCGGAGGGGCAGATTCTCACGGTTCACGAGGTGCTGGAAGAGCTCGGCGCGTCCGACAAGCCGACGGTTCTCGTGTTGAACAAGATCGACCGCGTGCGCGATCCTCTCGTCGTGAACCATCTGACTCGGCGGTTCGGTCCGGCGGTCGTGGCGAGCGCGCGGACCGGACGGGGCGCGGACGAGATCCGCGCGGAGATCCGGGAGGCGCTCGTCGCCATGCGGCGAGAAGTCGCTCTCGACATACCCGCCGCCGAGTCGGCCGAGGTGGCGCGCGTGTACCGCGAGGGGGAGGTGATCGAGCGCCGGTTCGAAGGGGACCGGGTTCTCCTCCGCGTCCGCCTCCCGATTCCCTCCCTTGAGCGCTGCCGCCGCAAGGGCTTCGTCGCCGCATCCTCCCGCTGAGACAGGACCGCTCGATTTCGTCTTCCTTTGCCTGCTTTGGGACAGGCCCCTCTTCGATCGCCCGCCGGGCCGTCAAGCGCGCGGCGCGCGATGCCGATGGAGGAGCGGACGCCGGACGAACACCAAGACATCGTGCGGGGAGGGAGAACGAGCGTGCCGCGGGCGGTCGAGCGCGTCGAACGGACAGACGATTCAAGGACGAAAGAGTTTCTCGAGGCGCTGGCCGCGGCGTCTTCCGTTTCGATCGAGGTCGTGGACCCTTCCGGGGTCGTGCTCGCGCGGACCGACGAAGACGCCGAGGGCGAGGGCGCGTCGCCGCGTTCTCTTGCGGATCGCGCGCTTCGCTTTCGCGGAGCCGCTGCGGGGCGGGTCAGGGTTCGCGGCGCGGAGAAGGACCGGGAACGAGCGGCTTCAGCTGCGCGCGCGGCGGCGCTCTTCATCGAGAACGCACTCGACGCGGACTACCAATTGAAGAGCCTCGCGGGCGAGATCATCGAGCGCTACGAGGAAGTGAATCTTCTCTACGATCTCGGCGACGATCTCGCCCGTCGTTTCGGAGAAGAGGAGATCGCGCGCGCGGTTCTTCGGCGGCTCGCCTCGCTCCTTCGCGTGGAGAGCGGAGCGGTCTTCGCGAGAAGCGGGGGCGCCTTGGAGGCGCTCGCGGAGCAAGGAGAGAAGAAGCTCCCGGCCGCGGCCGGCGAGCTTCTCGCGGAGGCGGAGAGGAAGCGGGCGCCGGTGCTCGCGGAGGATTCATCCCCTCCGCTCGCGGCCGCCCCGATCCTTCACTCCTCGCGCGGCGCGGAAGAGGCGCCTATCGGCGCGATCGTGCTCGCCGGACCGGAGACTCGGGGTCCGTTCACTTCGGGGGATCTCAAGATCCTCGCCGCGGTGAGCGCGCAGGCGGCGATCGCGATGGAGAACGCGCGTCTCCATCGCGATCGGCGGGAAGCGGAGCGTCTCAGGCGGGATATCGAGGTCGCGCGCGGGATCCGGGCGGCGCTCCTCCCGAAAGAAGCCCCGCGGCTCACCGGCGCGGAGATCTCTGGGCGCTCGGAGGCCGCGGCGAGCATCGGCGGCGACACCTACGGGTATCTTCCCGACGGACGGGGCGGCGCGACGATCGTCGTCGGCGATGTCGGGGGCCACGATATCGGGAGCGCGCTCCTCATGAGCAGCGCGCGCACGGTCGTCTTCGCCTGCGCGGCCGAATCGAGAGACCCGGGCCGCGTTCTCGCGAAGGCGAGCCGTCTTCTATATAATAATCTTTCATGCGCGAACCTTCTCTTCTCGCTCGTCGCGGCCCGCTTGGAGGCGCGGAAGAGGCGCCTTCATACGGCGAGCGCCGGCCATCCAACGCCCCTTCTCGTTCGGGCGGCCTCGCGCCGCGCCGAGCGCATTCAGCCGGAAGGGCTCATCCTGGGCGTCGAGCCGGAGGGGCGCTATGAGGTCGTCCGGACGGATCTCGCGCCCGGGGACGCGGTCCTCTTCTACACCGACGGGATGACGGAAGCGCGCTCGGAAGAAGGCGCGTTCTTCGGCGAGGATCGCCTTGCGGATCTCTTCGTCCGGAGCCGCCGCCTCTCGGCCGAGGGGATCGTGGACGCGCTTTTCCGCGAGGCGCGTTCCTTCGCGACCGGTCCTCCGGGGGACGACCTCACGCTCGTCGCGCTCAAGATTCTCTAGTTTTCATCCGAAGTCTTCATCCGATAGAAACTCGGCCGGGGCTTCTCGGCCGGCACCCCTTGCCCCGCGCCCCGTCGGCCGCGCAAGGAGCACGCTTCTGACGGATTGACGCTCGCCCGGTCGAGGCCGGCGGCCCTTCGAAAGTGTGGAGACGAGGAGCGTCTTCGCCTAGGATCGTCGCGGAGGGAGCGAGAGCGATGGGAGACACGGGCGGCCGGGTGAGCGCGAGGATCCCGATCGATGCCGCGCTTCTCTTCCTGCTCGTCTTTCTCGTTCTGCCGGGCGAGGGGCTTCTCGAGTTCGGGAAGGAGCTCGGCGATCTCGCGGGGGCGGGCGGACCGTTCGCGCGGCTCTTCGAGAAGAGCCTCGTCCGGAACCCGATCGGCGCGATCAAGACGAGCCTCGCGGTCGCGATCCTGATTCTCTACGCGCTCGTCTCCTTTCGCGTTCTTCTTCGAGGATCGATGCGCGCGCGCGCGGCGCTTCTCGCGGTTCTCGTTCTCCTCCTGGTTTTCCTCCCCGCCGGCGCCGAGGTCGCGCTTCGCTTCCAAGCGGGCGCTCGCGGCCACGCGCACGACGGGGGCGTGATTCAGACCGAAGAGGCGGTTCGGTTCCTTCTTCGCGGAGAGAACCCGTACGCGGCCGATTTTCGATCGACGCCGATGGCCGGTCTCGAATGGGGTCCCGGAAACCCGGCGATCATCCATCTCCCCTATTTCCCGCTCGCGTTTCTCGCGCACGTTCCCTTTCTCGTTCTCGGGGAGCGGATCTTCGGAGGGTACGACGCGCGGTTTCTTCACCTGCTCTTCTACCTCTTCCCGTTCCTTCTCGTCGTCCGTTGGAGCGCGGACCCGGAGCGGAAGCTCATCCTCGCCGCGCTCTGGGGCCTGAACCCTTTTCTTGTTCCGCACCTCGTGCAGGGGAGAAACGACGTGGTCGCGTCGGCGATGATCGTCGCGGCCGCGCACCTTCTTCTGTCGAGGCGCGTGCGGGGCGCGGCGCTTCTCGTTGGCGCCGCGTGCGCGACGAAGCAGTTCGCGTTTCTCTTCGTTCCCTTCTTCGTTGTCGCCGCCGGTGCGCGCGATCGCGGGTGGCCGCGGACGTTTCGAACGGGGATGCGCGAGGCGCGGGCGGGGCTCCTTCCGATCGCGGTCTTCGTCGTTCCCTTTCTTCTGTGGGACGCAGCCGCGTTTCTCGACGACACGTGGGCCTTCAACACAGGGCTCGCCGAGGTGAGCTACCCGCTCGGCGGAACGCCGGGCTTCGGGCTCGCGTACCTCCTCGCCGCGCTCGGCGCCGTTCCGAGCGTCTATCACTATTTTCCCTTCGCGCTACTCCAGATCCCGATCCTTCTGCCGCTCGGATGGCTTCTTCTTCGCCGCTCGCGGGCGGACGGATCGGTCGCGCGGCTTCTCGTTTCCTTCGCGCTCTTCCTTCTCGTATTCCTCTTCCTTTCGCGGATCTTCCACCACAACTATCTCGCACCGATCTTCTTCTTCCTTGCCGCGCCGGCGTTCGGAGAGAGGCTTCGAGAGCCGCGAGAGACCTGATCGGGTCGTGAAAAGGTTCGGGCCGCGCCCTGTCGCGGCGCGGCCCGTGTGTGTGCGAGGGAGGTTGCACAATCTCCGCCGGCCCGCCGCAGGAATCCGGGCCGCGCGTGAATCTAGTTTCTTTCGCCGGAGCCGAAGACCTCCTCGATCTTCTCGCGGAGCATCGGCTCCGGGTAGGCACCCACGGCGGTGTCGACAAGCTCGCCCGCGCGGAAGAAGAGAAGCGTCGGGATTCCTTGAACACCAAACTTCGAAGCGTGAAGCGCGTTTTCGTCGACGTTGATCTTCACGAAGCGCACCTTGCCGTCGAGCTCGCGGCTCAGGCTCTCGATCGCCGGGGCGATCATTCGGCACGGTGCGCACCAGGGGGCCCAGAAGTCGACCACGACCGGGGTGGGCGACTGAATGACTTCTTGTTCGAACTGATCATCGGTGATCGCGAGCGGCTTCATCATCGTCCTCTCCTTTTCGCGGCCCGCGCGAGCGGCGCCTCTTACACGGCACCCCATGCAGGAAGCGTGACAAAATGAACCCCGCCGCGAAACCGATTGTAAATGCGAGAGTTAGAAGACGGCCGGGCGCGGGCGGAGAGCCCGATCGAGGCCGTTGCAACACCGTGCAACGCCGGCAGAGCCCCGCCGTCCGATGACGCAACCACGGCGGGTGGGGTTCAAGACGGAAAGCCGGAGCCGAGGGGCGGGGCTCGCTTGCTCAAACATGCCGCGCGCGGGTGGCGGCCACGGGCGCCTGCTCGCGCGCAGGCCACCAAGT
>JAGUYC010000091.1 GCA_020061515.1 Gemmatimonadota bacterium | reverse complement strand
GCCGCCGGCTCCGCCTGGCTGACGGCGGGAAACCTTCACCCGATCGCCGATCGCCTGCTCGGGGACGCCGCGTGGGGATCGCTTGTGCTTCTCCGGTCGGTCGTCGATCGGGCCGTCTCTCTGCTGCCGGGGCCGGTCGCGTTTTCCGCGGCGGGCGCGGATCGCGCGGCCCTCTTCCTGCTCCTTCTCCTTCCGGTCGGTTTCGCGTGGAAGGCGAAGCGCCTTCGAGCACCGTCTCTTCTTCTCCTCCTCGTCCCGCTCCTTCCGGCTCGCGACCCCTATCCGTTTCGCCTGACGATTTTGGATGTCGGGCAGGGGTCCGCGGCGGTCGCGGAGCTCCCCGGAGGCGAGCGCATCCTCTTCGACGCGGGACCGCGCTCGCCGCACTACGACGCGGGGCGATGGACGGTGCTCCCCTTTCTTCGAAGGCGCGGCGCCGTTCCGATCGATCTCGTCGCGATCAGTCATCCGGACGCGGACCACGCGGGGGGCGCGGTCGCGATCCTCGAACGGGCGGCTCCCCGGTTTCTGCTCGACTGCGGACTCGCCGCGAAAGACCCTCTTCCGATGCTTTACGACTCAACGGCCGCGCGCTCGGGAAGCGCGTGGATGTCGACTCGAGGCGGCGCGCGGTTCGTCTTTGGGGAAGGGGCGACCCTCGATGTCCTCTTCGCGCCGGAGGGGCGTCTCGGGGAGGAGGAGGGGAACAACGCCTCCTCGCTCGTCCTCCTCCTCCGCTACGGGCGCTTTTCCGCGCTCTTCCCCGGCGACACGACCCCCGCGATCGAGCGGCGGCTCGCGCGCGCGGGGCTTCTCGATCCGGTGACGATCCTCGTCGCGCCGCACCACGGAGCGAAAGGAGGCTGCACGACCGAGTTTCTCCGCGCGCTCCGGCCGGCGGTCGCGGTGATCTCGGCCGGACAGGGGAACCGGTACGGCCACCCGGACCCTTCCGTTCTGGTGCGCCTTCGGGTGGCCGGGTGCGAAGCCCGCCGCACGGACCGGGAGGGGGCGATCACGATCCGAACGGACGGGCGGCGCGTCCACGTTCGAGGGACCCTTCCCGGCTCGCCCGAGGGACGCTTCCCGCTCAGCTATCGCGCGCGAAGGGAGAGGGCCGGCCTTTCTCTTGAGATGCGTTCCGAGATTGTGCTAGGATCTCGTCCCGTTGCGGCTTTCGAGGATTCCGGAAAACCGAATGACACCAACGCCCCGCTCGAACAAGAAGACCCCGTCCCCGTCGGCGCGCCGGGTCGCCCGATCGGCGGCCCGCCTCATGCTCACGAGGAAGGCGACCGACGTCGTCGTCCTCGATCTCCGCTCGCTTTCCACCGCCGCCGACTTCTTCGTCGTGGGGAGCGGCGAGACCGAAGTGCAGGTGCGCGCGATCTCCGAGGCGATTGTCGACGGGCTCGAGAAGGCCGGGATCCGCGTCCACCACATCGAGGGGTTCCGGGAACGGCGGTGGATCCTCATCGACTGCATCGACGTCGTCGCGCACGTCTTCCTCAAGGAGCTTCGGGACTTCTACTCGCTGGAGCGGCTCTGGGGCGACGCGCCCCTCGAAACGATTGAGGAGTGAAGCGATGGTCCGCCGCCGCGTGGAGGAGGCCGTTCGGGAAGCGCTCGGGAGACGCTGGCCGGAGGCGGACCTCGCCGAGGTTCGCGTCGAGGCGGCGCGCGGGGAGGAGCACGGGGATTTCGCGGTGAACGCCGCATTCGTCCTCGCGAAGCAGCTTCGCGTTCCCCCGCGAACGATCGCAGGCGAGCTCGCGGGCGAACTCGAGGGGAACCCTCTCTTCACGCGCGTCGAGACGGCGGGGCCCGGCTTCCTGAACCTCACGCTCACTCCCTCGGCTTATCACGAGCTTCTCGCGCAGATCCTCGCCGAGGACGCATCCTACGGCCGAAGCTGCGCGGAGAGCCGCTCGCGACTGCAGATCGAGTTCGTGAGCGCGAACCCGACCGGCCCGCTCAACGTGGTGAGCGCGCGCGCGGCGGCGGTGGGGGACACCCTTGCGCGCCTCTTCGAGGCGACGGGGGCCCGGGTGGAGCGGGAGTTCTACGTGAACGATCACGGATCGCAGGTCGACCACCTGGTCGACTCGGTCTTGTGGCACCGAAAGGGGGGGAAGGGGACCTTTCCGGAAGAGGGATATCGCGGGGCGTACGTCGAGACGCTCGCGCGCGAATCGGAGCGCGCCCTCGATCCTCTCTTCCCGATCGGCGCGTCCGGTCTCGACCCGGAGAACGCGGGGGCGCTCCTCGCGGCGGTCGGGGCGATCGAACGGGGAGAGATCGAGGAGGCGAGGAAGGCGGCCGCGGGTGAGGGGAAGCCTCTCCCCGCGTGCGTCATGCCGGAGACCTTCCGCGTTCTTCTCCGCGCCTGGCTCGTCGAGCGGGTCCTTCGAGGACAACGGGAGGGGCTCGCCGCCTTTTCGGTCCGCTTCGATCGATGGTACCGCGAGTCGGAGCTTCACGCGTCGGACGCGGTGGATGGAACGCTCGACATTCTCCTGCGCGCGGGCGACCTCTACGAGAAAGAAGGCGCGCGCTGGTTCCGGTCGAGCCGCTACGGCGACGACGAGGACCGGGTGGTCGTCCGCTCCACCGGACAGCCGACCTACTTCCTCGCCGACATCGCGTACCACGCGGACAAGGCGGCGCGCGGATACGACCACGTGATCGACATCCTCGGCCCCGATCATCACGGGCACGTTCCTCGCATGCAGGCGGCCGTTCAATCGCTCGGCAAGGAGAAGGAGTGGCTCGAGATCCTCATCGTGCAGCAGGTGAACCTGCTCCGCGGGGGCGAGACGGTGAAGATGTCCAAGCGCGCGGGGGAGTTCGTCACGCTCGAGGATCTCCTCGAGGAGGTCGGAACGGACGCGGCGCGCTTCTTCTTCGTGATGCTCCGTCCGAACAGCCATTTGAACTTCGATCTCGATCTCGCCAAGAGCCGAAGCCTCGACAATCCGGTCTACTACGTCCAGTACGCGCACGCGAGGATCTCGAGCGTGTTCGCGCACGCGCGCGCCGCCGGCGTCGACCCGGAGCGGATCGACCGCGCGGGTTTCGAGACGCTCGCGCACGAGACGGAGATCGATCTTCTTCGCCTCCTTGACGCGTACCCGGACACGGTGGCCGGCGCGGCTGCCACGAGGGAGCCGCACAGGATCCCCGCGTACCTTCGCGATCTCGCCTCGCGCTTCCACGCGTACTATCACCGGGCGAAGATCGTCGGCGAGCGCGAGGAGGTGACCGGCGCCCGGCTCGCGCTCGCGCGCGCCGTGCGGATCGTGATTCGGAACGGCCTCGATCTCCTCGGCGTCTCGGCGCCGGAGAGCATGTAGGGAGAGAGCTCATGTCGATCCTCGCGGTCGGTTCCATCGTCCTCGACTCGATCCGCTCCCCGCACGGGGAGTCGCGCGGCGCGATCGGCGGGTCGGCGGTCTACTTTGCCGGCACCGCGTCGTACTACGTGCCGGTGCGGATCGTCGCGGTGGTGGGAGAGGACTTCCCGGAAGAGGGATACCGCTTCCTCCGCGAGCGCGGCGTGGATACCGAGGGGCTCGAGGTCCTCCCGGGAAAGACCTTCGTGTACGAGGCGGAGTACGGCGCCGATCCGAACGACCGGAAATCGCTCCGCACCTGCCTCAACGTCTTCGAGGATTTCCATCCGGTCCTTCCGGAGCGCTACCGGAAGGAGAGGACGATCTTCCTCGGGAACATCCATCCCTCGCTCCAGATCGAGGTGCTCGACCAGATCGAAAAGCCGGCGCATGTGGCGGCGGACACGATGAACTACTGGATCCGGGGGGCGCGGGCGGATCTCGACCGGCTTCTTCCGCGGATCGATACGTTGTTCGTGAACGATTCGGAAGTCAAGGAATTGACCGGCGAGACGAACCTCGTGCGCGCGGCTCGCCGGGCCACGGGGCTCGGCCCGAAGACGGTGGTCGTCAAAAAGGGGGAGCACGGCGCGCTCCTCTCGCGGGAAGGAACGGTGTTCGCGGTTCCCGCCTATCCGGTCGAGATCGTCAAGGACCCGACAGGGGGGGGAGACGCGTTCGCGGGCGGCGTTCTCGGCTTCCTCGCCCGATGCGGCCTGCTCGACGAGACCTCGTTCCGCGAGTCGCTTCTTCACGGAACGGCGGCCGCGTCCTTCGTCGTCGAGGAGTTCGGCCCGCGGGGGCTTTACGGACTCCCGAAAGAGCGCTTGGAAGAGAGGGTCGCCTTCTTGCGCGCGATGATGACGATCTCGTGATCCCGGTGCCTCCCGGAGTGTTTTCTCTTTCAAGAGAGACGCGGATGTGCTATGATAACCGCGTTTTGGTGAGCCGGGACGGGGCGCGCGTTCGGCGCGCGAAGCCCGCGCCCCCCGCCGCGGCCCGATATCCGTTGCGAAGTCCGAACATCGGCAAAGAACCGCCCGCCGCGCCCTCTCTCTCCAACGAGCGGTGTCGGCGTCTCTTTCGCCCCACCGTCGAAGGCAATGAAGGAAGACACGACCGCGAAGTTCCGGAATCCGGAGGAGGACGTGGGCAAGGCGGAGGCGGAGATCCGCCAGCTCGCGGGCGTGATGGGGTGCCGGGTCGTCGCGGGGCGGGATGGAGAGGTTCTCGAGATCCACGTCGTCTCCTCCGAGGAACGCCACCCGAAGCAGATCATTCGGGACATCGAGACGGTTCTCCTCGCCTCGATGGGCGTCCGCATCGACCACAAGAAGGTGAGCGTCGCCCGCTATCCGGGCCCGCGTCCCGCCCCGTCCGGATCGGCGGAAACACGAGAGAGAGCGGGCGCGCGGCTCCGATTTCTCCGCCTCCAGATCAACCTGACGCCCGATGGGGGAGAGGTCGAGGTCGCGCTCGGACGGGAACGGTTCCAGGGATTCGGGAGGGCGCGCTTTACGCTCTCGTCCGATCCGGCGCGGGCGGTGGTCGAGGCGGCGCTCCAGGGGATCGCGCAGTTCCTGCGCGAGGGGAGCTTCCAGATCGGCCATGTGCAGCGCGCGCAGATCGGATCGCACGAGGCGGTGTTCGTGCAGGTCGATCACGTGCAATCCGGACGTTCGATTCCGCTTCTCGGATCCGCTCTCGTCTCGCGCGACCCGAACCTCGCCGCGCTTCTCGCCGCTCTCGACGCGGTGAACCGCACCATCGGCCGCCTCGAGCCCGCGACCGGCACCGAGTTCGTCGCGGGACCCGAGCCCTCTTCGTCCTAGGTCTTCCGGACGGGAAAGGATGACCCCCTTGGATTACCGCCGGGCCGGCGTCGACATCGACGCCGTGAACGAATCGCTGCGCGCGCTGAAGGAAAGGATTCGCTCCACGTTCGGTCCGATGGTTCTCGGGGACGTCGGGCATTTCGGCGGGCTGCACGCGATCCCGGGAGACGAACGCCGAGCGCTCGTCGCGACCACGGACGGCCTCGGAACGAAGATCCTCCTCTACGCCGCAACCGGCCGGCACGGGGACGTCGGCGAGGATCTCGTCTCCCATTGCATCAACGACATCGCCGTTCTCGGCGCCCGCCCCCTTTTCTTCCTCGACTACCTCGCGGGGGATTCGCTCCCTCCCGATGTGCTCGTTCCTCTCGTCGGCGGCTTCGCCGACGCGTGCCGGCGGCGCGGCGTCGCGCTTCTCGGAGGGGAGAGCGCGGAGATGCCGGGCGTGTACCCGAAGGGGACGTACGACGTCGCGGGGTTCCTCGTCGGGATCGTCGAGCGGGATCGGATCGTGGACGGGTCGGCGGTGCGGCCCGGGGACGCGATCCTCGGGTTCCCCTCGAGCGGCCTCCACACGAACGGATACTCGCTCGCGCGCAAGGTCCTCCCGGAAGAGGGCGGTTCGCTCGACGATCGTCCGGATCGGCTCGGCGAGACGATCGGCGAGGCGCTCCTTCGGCCGCATCTCTGCTACCTCGACCCGATTCGAAGGCTCCTCGACGCGGGCCTCGCGAGGGGCTTCGCGCACATCACCGGGGGCGGCCTCGTCGACAACGTTCCGCGCGCGCTCCCTTCCACCTGCGACGCGCGAATCCGAAAGGGCGCGTGGAGCGTCCCGCCCATCTTCCATCTCATCCGCGAGCGGGGAGCGATCGATGAGATGGAAATGTTTCATGTCTTCAACATGGGGATCGGCCTCGTCGCGATGGTGCCCCGTTCTTCCACGGAAGAAGCGATCCGTGCGGCCGGGGGAGGGGCGCTCGCGATCGGAGAGGTGGTCCCGGGAACGGGACGGGTCCGCCTGGAACCGTGAGGGGGAGAGGGATGCGGGAAGGAGATCGATACGCGCTGGTTCTTGTCACCGCGCCGCTCGGAGAGGCGGCCGAGGCGCTCGCGCGCTCTCTCGTCGAGTCGCGGCTCGCCGCCTGCGTGAACCGAATCGAGCCGATCCGCTCGACCTACCGCTGGCGGGGCGAGGTGCATGCGGGCGAGGAGGCGCTCCTTCTCATCAAGACGAGCCGGGACCTCCTCGACCGCGTCGAGAAGCACGTCCGGGAGAATCATCCCTACGAAGTTCCCGAAATCCTCTCCTTCGCGATCGATCGGGGGAACGCCGCAACCCTCGATTGGCTCGCCGAGTCCCTTCGATCGGAGTAGCGCGTGAACGAGCCCTGGTATCGAAAGGCGTTCGGCGCCCGCTACGCGCGGCTCTACGCGCATCGGGATGACGAGGAGGCGGCGTCCGCGATCGACCTCCTCGCGGGGTCCGTCCCGCTCGCAGAGACGCGGGTTCTCGACGTGGCGTGCGGGGCCGGCCGGCACATGAACGCGGTTCGCGCGCGTGGGGCGCGAGCTTGGGGCGTGGATCTCTCGGAGGCTCTCCTCGCCGACGCCCGCCGGTTCGGACCGGTGGCCCGCGCCGACATGCGGCGGCTCCCCTTCCTCGCGTCCGCGTTCGACGGGGTCCTCAACATGTTCACCTCCTTCGGCTATTTCGAGAGCGCGGAGGAGGACGAGCGGGCCCTCGAGGAGATCGCTCGCGTCCTTCGACCGGGAGGCTGGTTCCTGTTCGATTATCTGAACGCGACCCGCGTCCTCTCCCGTCTGATTCCGCGGGGGGAGCGCACAGCGGCGGGAGAGAGGGTCCGGGAGACCCGCGCGTACGACCCCTCCGCGCGCGTCCTCACCAAGGAGATCGCGCTTCTGGACGACCGGGGCGAGGTTCGAGAGACCTGGACGGAGAGGCTCCGTCTCTACGATCCCGGCGCGATCGAGGCGATGATGGGGCGAGCGGGGTTCGAGATTTGGGAGCGCTTCGGGGATTACGAGGGGGGGGCTTTCGATGGGGAATCGCCGCGCTTCATCCTCCTCGCGCGCGCGGCGGTCTGCTCAGAACCCGATTGAAACACGTTCGGCGACTTGTCGGCCGGGACGCGCAAGGAGCATCCTTCGGATGGAGTGGCCCTAATCGATTCTCCCCCAGCGGATTGACAGGACCCTCGAAACGCGTTAGAGTGGGGGTAGAGGTGAGACGCCCGGGAGAGAGACATCGATGAAACGGCGCATGCGCATCGGGGTTCTTGTACTTCTCCTCGTGCTTTTCATCCCCGCCACGGTGTTCTCCCACTCGGGGGATGGGGACATCCCCGAAAGACGGACCTCGGCTTTCACGGGTGGTGACGGTCCGGTCGCGATACCGATGGAAGTTTCGGATTGGAAGCTTCTCGTCGACCTGGTCGTGGAGACGCTGTTCCTTCTCTTCTAGCCGCTCCGCGGCGCGAGGAGAAGCGTGGGGGGGACCGCCGGAAGACGGTCCGTGAAGAGCGATGGCGGAAGACCGGAACCGGGACATTCTGAGGGCGTTGCTCGGCAGGGAAGCCAACTCCGACGCGCCCAAAGGGACTCCCCAGGATCACATGAACCTCCTGGAGGAGCTCGCCGACTTCTGCCAGACGGCCGGAGAGCTCCCCACCGCCCTTGAGTACTACTCCCAGATCCTCCAGATCGCGGTGCGCGCGAGCTCGGGCGATCTCGTCGCCCAGACGGCGCTCAAGATGGCGACCTGCTTCCTCGGAACCGGGGAGTTCGACCGTGCGCTCGAGATGTTGAACCTGGCGCTCCGGGGAAGCGACGAGGAGAAATCCCCTGTCCAGAAGGCCCGGATCCTGAGCGAGCGCTCCCATGTCTACCTTCGTATGGGAGAGTACGGCCGTGCCGCCGAGGACGCTCGCGAGGCGCTCGCGATCCTCCGGGCGAAGACAATGTCGCCGGAGCTTGCCGAGGCCTTCCGTTCGCTCGGGATGGTCGGCCTTCGCACCGGGGAGATGCAGGAAGCGCGCGAGGCCTTTGAGGCCAGCCTGGCCGTGAGCCGCGCCCTCGCCGATCGGCAGGGGATGGCGAAGTGTTGGAACAACCTCGCCCTCGTTTGCAAGAACCAGGGGCATCTCGCGGAGGCTGCGGAGTTCCAGAACAAGGCGCTCGGCATCGCCCGGGAGCTCGGCAACAAGCTGCCGATCGGCATACGGCTCAATAATTTGGGAATCATCGAGTTCAAGCGAGGGCGGTGGGAGGCCGCGCGCGAGAGTTGGGAGGAGGCGCTCCGCATCTTTCGCGAGCTCGGGAACAAGTGGGAGGTCGCCCTCGGTTATCTCAACGTCGCCCACTACTATCGGGCGACCCGGCAATGGGGGAAGGCGGAGGAGCTTTACGGGCAGGCGCTCCGCTCGAGCCGCGAGAACGACCATCGGCGGTGCGAGGCGCTCTGCCACGAGTACCTCGGCGAGCTGCACCTGCAAAGAGGCGAGTTTGAACGGGCGGAGCGGATCCTGACCGAAGGCCTCGCGCTCGCGCGGTCCCTCGACGAAAAGGGAGATGTGGTCGCCGAGATCCTCCGGCGCCGGGGCGAAGCCTACGCGCGCCGGGGGGAGGCCGCACGGGC
>JAGUYC010000222.1 GCA_020061515.1 Gemmatimonadota bacterium | reverse complement strand
TTCCGATCTCGAGAGGAACCAATCCGACCGCGCGCGGACCCGCTCCGCGCGGGCATTCTCGAGCGCGCTCTGAGCGGCCATGAGATCGAGCACGCTCCCCACTCCGGATCGATAGCGGCCGAGAGCGACGTCGTGCGATTCCGAGGCGCTCCTCACGAGATCCTCGCTCGCCCGCACCCGGGTTTCGGCGGTCTTGAATTCGTAGTAGCTCGTCCACACGTCGAGAACGACGACTTGCTCCGCCTCGCGGAGTCGCGCCTCGGCGGCCGCCGCGTCCGCCTCCGCCTCGAAGCGGTCGTACCGATGCGAGAAGCCCGTAAAGAGCGGGAAGCGCAAGGAAAGAAGACCGCGGTAGGTGTCGAGGTGTTCATCCGGATCTCCCGCGTAGCTTCGCTCCGCGCCGGCGGAGAGCGTCAGTCTCGGGAATCCTTCCGCTCGGACCTTGCGCGATCGGGCGCGCGCCTGAAGAGCCCGGGCGCGCACTGCCGCAAGGTCCGGCCGCGCCGCCAGCGCGCTCTCCAAGTAGCGATCGATACCCTCGATCGCGCGTTCGGACGGAAGCTCCTCCGGCGGAGGAGCGACGTCGAAATCGGCGCTTGCGGAGAGGCCCATCGCCGTCGCGAGCGCGCCGCGCGTCGTCAAGATCGCTCCTCGAAGTTCCTCGACGGCGAGGCGAGCCTGCGAGTGCGCGGTCCGCGCCTGGAGAACGTCGGCGATCGTCGCGAGCCCCGAGCGATGGCGTTCCTCGGCAGCGTCGAAGCCGACTCGCGCCTCCTCGAGCGTGGCGAGCTTCGCCTCGAGCAGCGCCTTCGCGGTCGCGTAGCCGTAGTACGCCTGCTGCACGCGAAGCGCCGCGTCCTGAATCGCCGCGTTGTGCATCCATCCGGCCGCCAAGAGCGCCTGTCGCGATTCGTCGATCGATGCTCCCCGCCCGCCGAAGTCGTAGAGGAGATAGGCGAGATCCGCCGACGCGCGGTAGGTCTCTTGATCGCTCGTGGAGCCGTCCGAGAGGAACGTTCGCGCGCGGGCGGCATCCGCTCCGAGATGAACCGAAGGGTATCGATCGGCGAGCGCGCTGCCGTATGCCGCCGCCGCCGAGCGCGCGTCTTCCCACGCCTCGCGCGTCTCCGCGCTGTTTCGAAGAGCGATGTCGACAGCGTCGGCGAGCGTCCACTCCCTCGCGCGAGAGAGAAGCTCGGGCGGAATTTCCGGCGCTCGGGATGCGAGCGGGGGCACGGAACCGCGCGGAGGCGTCCACGGAATCTCCGGAGCGGGAGATGCGCCCGGAACACCGCGAACCGAAGGGGGATGATGCGCGCACCCGAGAGCGAACGAGAGGAGCAAGAAAGGAACGGCGAGGCCGCCTCGATCCGCTCTCGCCCGCCGGTCGCTCGTCGTCTTCCTCATGATCCCCCGGCCCGCGCCGGCCTTCGCGGCGTTCCGCGGCGCCATCCGCTCCCTGCGGACGATGCCATCATGCTATGCCTCGTCGCCCGTTCGCGCAATCCGGCGCGATCCGGCCGCGGCTACACCGCGCTCCGCAGCGCGAGCTCCCGGGGATAAGGCGCGAGGTACGCCTGCGCCTCCACCCATGCGTGCCCGAGCCGCCGGAGATGATGATTGAGCAGCGTGAGAGCCGTGATGAGGGGAACATGGCCCGCCCGATACTCGCCGATGATGTCGTGAAGCTCCGCCTTGTCCGTAGCGTCGAGCTCATCCTTGAGAAAGCCGGCCAGATGTTGGAGAACGTTCGTGTGGCGCCCGGGAGAGGCGACCCGCCTGAGTCCGGCCATGAGCTCCGTTTCGTAGCGCGCGAGAAGCTCGTCGATCGGGAGGAGACCGGCCTCCGCGACGAGCTTCCCGAGGATACGGTAATGCTCCGGACTGTGCGCGAGGAGAACGAGCTTGTGCGCGGTGTGGAACGCGACCACGTCGCGCGCCTTCGGGCTGTTCGCTCTTAGGTTCAACCAGCGATCGTAGGCGTAGATTCGCGTGATGAAGTTTTCGCGGAGCCTTGGATCGCGAAGACGCCCCTCTTCCTCGACCGGAAGGAGCGGATTCCGCTCGAGCAGCGCCTCGGCGAACATCCCGACGCCGTCCTTCGACGGCACGTTGTTCGCGTCGTAGATGCGCACGCGCTCCATCCCGCACGAGGGCGAGTCTTTCTTGAGCACGTACCCGCGGAGATCCCAGCCGGCGATCTCGGCCGCCTTCGCGCGCGCGTACTCCCTCATCTTCTCCGTGTGGTCGGCTCCGGAGCGTCCCCCCACGAGACGGATTTCGCCGGCGCGCCTTTCCAGGCGGATCGATTCCCTCGGCGTGCCGAGCCCGATGTCGACCTCCGGGCAGACGCGGATCCACTCGACGTAATCCCCGAGGACGCGGACGAGAAAGTCGTCCTTCTTGTGTCCGCCGTCGAAACGGACGAGATCGCCCAGTAGACAGGAGCTAATTCCGAGGCGGAGCTTCCGCTTGGACGGCGCGGTCTCGGCGCCGGCGGCGTCGGTTCGGTCGGCTGGATTTGACATCATCCCCTCCGAGGATTTCGGAAAGCGCTCTTTCGGTTTCAGCGTTTTCTCTCGCGCGCCTTCTGGATCGACCCGTACGCGGCGAGCGCCCGCTCCCGCGCCTCTCGGTGGTCCACGATCGGACGCGGATACGTCTTCCCGAGTCGCACGCCGGCCGCGCGAAGGACTTCCTCGGGCGCCTTCCACGGTTCATGGATGAAACAATCGGGAAGCGCCGCGATCTCCGGAACCCAGCGCCGGACGTACGCGCCTTCGGGGTCGCAGCGGGCGCCCTGCGCGCCCGGATGGAAGACGCGGAAGTAGGGCGCGGCGTCGGCGCCGCAGCCCGCGGTCCACTGCCAGCCGAGCGTGTTGTTCGCGAGATCGGCGTCGACGAGCGTGTCCCAGAACCAGCGCGCCCCCTCCTGCCACGGCAGAAGCAGATCCTTCGTCAAGAACGACGCGGCCACCATGCGGACCCGGTTGTGCATCCATCCGGTCGCCCGAAGCTCGCGCATGCCGGCATCCACGAACGGATAGCCGGTGAGACCGCGCCGCCAAGCCAGGAGATCCTTGCGGCTCCTTCTCCATGGGAAACGCGCGAAAGCGTTCCGAAGCGGCTCCTCCGGCGTGCGCGGAAAGTGATGAAGAAGATGGTGAGCGAACTCGCGCCAGGCGAGCTGGCGAAGATAGGGAAGCGCCGCTCCGCTTCCTCGCGCTCCTCTCTCCGCCGCCTCGCGCTTCCTCGCCTCGATCCAGATCCCCCTCGGGCCGATCTCCCCGAAGTGGAGGTGGGGGGAAAGACGCGAGGTGCCGATCCGGTCCGGACGGTCGCGATCTCTTTCATACTCGCGCATCGCGTTCCGCAAGAAGCGCTCGAGCGCGCGGCGCGCTCCTTCCTCGCCCGGCGTCCACGCGTCGCGAAGCCCGCCCGCCCAATCGACGGAGGGGAGAAGACCGAGATCCGCCACCCGCTCGGATTTCGGACGGCGCGAAGGAGCGGCGAGCCGCTTCGGCGCCGGATCGCAAAGATCCGGCTCCGGCGAAGCGAGAATCTTTCTCCAATAAGGAGTGAAGACCTGGTACGGCTTCCCCTCCCCCGTCGCGATCTCCCAGGGCTCGAAGAGAAGAGAAGCGGCGAACGTCTCGACCAGAAGGCCCTCTCGGCGAAGAGCCTGTTCGACCGCGAGATCCCTTTCGCGCGCGGCCGGCTCGTACACGCGGTTCCAGACCACCGATCGCGCGCCGGTTTCCTTCGCCAGCGCCTTCAGGACGCCGAGCGAACCGCCTCTCCGAACGACGAGCGGCGACCCGAGCCGCGCGAGCGCGTTTTCGAGCGAGAGGAGCGAGTGGTGAAGCCAACCGCGCGCCGCCGCTCCCGGCGCCCACTTCCCCTCTTCTTCCGGAGCCCACAGGAAGAGCGGAACGACCCCGCCGCGCGAGGCTCCCGCCCGAAGCGCCGGGTTTTCCTCGATCCGCAAGTCCCGGCGAAACCAGACGATCGTGGGAGAACTCACTTCGAGCGACGCCTCCTTCGAAGCAGTACCAAACGCCGCGTGTCCATGATAGCGTATTCTCGGCGTCGAAGGACGCGGGATTGCGAACAGGCTTCCCGGACGCCGGAATGGAGACCATCGATGCGCACGGTTCTCGTTGTCGCGCTTCTCATCCTCGCGGCGATTCTTCTCATTCAGAACACGAGGATCGCCACGATCCACTTCCTCTTCTGGAAGCTCTCGATGTCGCAAGCCGTTCTCGCCCTGATCCTCCTTGTGGTCGGGTTTCTCGCCGGGCTTCTCGCGTCGAAGCTCCGGGGAAGGTTGTTCTAGAATCGATGCACGAGCCTTCCACGAGACGACGAAAGGAAGCGGGCCTCCCGCCGGGAACCGTCGAGTTCGCCGGGGAGAGAAGAGCGGAGAAGGTCCGCATTTCCATTCTCTCCTACGATGCGGAACGGTTCGAGGAGAAGGACCTCGAAGCCGCGGCTGATTGCTTCCCTTATTTCGACTCCGGCCGCACGGTCTGGGTCAACGTCTCCGGTCTTCACGAACCGCCGGTTCTTCAAGCCTTCGGCGAGAAACCGGGGCTCCATCCCCTCGTTCTCGAGGACATCCTCCACACGCGGCAAAGGCCGAAGCTCGAGCACTATCCCGACCATCTGTTCATCGTGCTTCGCATGATCGGCTACGACGAGGAGGCCAGGCGGATCTCGAGCGAGCAGATCAGCCTGGTCCTCGGAGCGAACTACGTTCTCTCGTTTCAGGAAATGGAGGGAGACGTGTTCGACCGGGTCCGCGAAAGAATCCGCCGGGGAAGAGGCCGCATTCGGAGGGCGGGGGCCGACTATCTCGCCTACGCCTTGCTCGACGCGATCGTGGATTACTACTTCGTGGTGCTTGAGAAGCTCGGCGACGACATCGAAGAACTGGAAGATCAACTGACGGAGAATCCCACGCCGGACACCCTGAACATCATTCACACGCTGAAGCGGGAGATGATCTACGTGCGGAAGTCGGTCTTTCCGGTCCGCGAGGTTGTCGGGGGCCTCATGCGGGCCGAATCGACGCTCGTTCACAAAGGGACGGAGATCTTCCTCCGCGATGTTTACGACCACACGGTCCAAGTCGTCGATTCGCTGGAATCCTACCGGGACCTCCTCTCGGGGCTCCAAGATCTTTATCTCTCCAGCATCAGCAACAAGATGAACGAGGTGATGAAGGTCCTCACGATCGCCGCCACGATCTTCGTGCCGCTCACCTTTCTCGCGGGGGTCTACGGCATGAACTTCGCCCACATGCCGGAACTCTCCTGGAAGTGGTCTTACCCTCTCTTCTGGGCGGCGGCCGTCCTTCTCGCGGGCGGGATGGGTCTCTTCTTCCGGAAGAGGAAGTGGCTTTAACGTCGATCCGTCAGAAGTGTGCTCGGTGACAGACACCATTGAGGAGGATGGTGTCTGTCACCATTTCCGCGGCATCGTCCGCTCGTGAGCGAAACGCCCCCGGTCCCCCGAAAAGACACATTGACCGACCGGCCGCCTCTCGCTAGAGTAGTATTACGAGTTTCCAATTCGTAATAACAGGAGGCGCCCGATGGTTCTTCTCGCGGTCTTCTCCGTTTGCCTGCTCTTCCTCCTCGGGGCACCCGCTCCCGCCGAGGGACATCTCCTTTGGCTGCAGTCGGAGCCGGCGGGATTGACGCTCTTTCACGGCCATCCTCCGGGTCTCGGCCACGACTCTTCCTCGCCCATGGAAGTCCCGATCGAGAACGTTCTCCGCATGTCCTGCTTCGACGAAAGCGGAAACGGCGCCTCGCGCGATTCGATCGGCGCCTATCCGATCGATTTCGGCGGCCCCTGCGCCGCATCCTCTGCGCTCGTCTCCTCGGGCTACTGGACGAAGACTCCCTACGGAACGAAGAACATCCCGAAGAACGAGGCGGAGAGCCCGATCTCCGGCTGGCTCTCTTACGAGAGCGTGAAGCATCTCGCGAAATGGAGCGAGGCGTTCGCCGCACCGCTCACCGGGGATCTCGAGATCGTTCCTCTTCACGATCCCTTTTCGCTCGGCGAGGGGGACAAGCTCCGTCTTCTCGTCGCGCTCGAAGGGAAGCCGGCGACGGGAGCGATCGTCGTGTACGACGGGAAGCCCCGAGGGGAAACCGACTCCGAGGGACACGTGAGCATCAAGCTTCGGCGCTCGGGACTCCAGACGATCCTCGCGAGCTATCGGACGCCGCTCGAATCGGAGAAGGCGGACGAGGTCGTGCGCACGGCGGTTCTCTCGTTCGCGCTCGAGGAGAAGCCGTGACGCGCGCGCTCTTCGCGCTCGCGCTCTTCGCGCTCGTCTTCTCCTGCGCGGCGGCGCACGATCTCGACCATACGATCGGACACGGAGAAGCGATCGTCGTCCGGTTCCACTACGCGGACGGCCCGGCCTTCTCCTATGAATCCTATGAAGTCTATCGCCCCGGCGAGACGACGCCGTTCCAGGTCGGGCGCACCGACGCGCTCGGAAGGGTCGCGTTCGTTCCGGACGCCGGAGGCGAATGGAGGGTGCGCGCGTTTTCCGAGGACGGACACGGCTCCGACCTTCGCGTGGACGCCGAGGCTTCCCT
>JAGUYC010000132.1 GCA_020061515.1 Gemmatimonadota bacterium | reverse complement strand
CGAGCGAGCGCCGCGCCGTCGATCGCGCTTCGGGAGCCGCTCGCGGAGATCCGGCCCGCCCCCGCCGACTTCCCGGTGCAGCCCCGGTTCGAGACCCTCCACAACCGGAACGGCGTCCGCGTGAGGATCGACGAGGGGACAAGCTTGTATGGGACCGGGCTGGTCCCGGGACCGCTCCTCCGAAACGGGCGGAGTGCGACGCTCTGGAACCACGACGCGTTCGGATGGGGAGACGCGAGCCCTCATCTCTATCAGTCGCATCCTTGGGTGCTCGCGGTCCGCGCGGACGGAACCGCGTTCGGGCTCCTCTTTGACACGACCTATCGAAGCCATCTCGACCTCGCGGGAGACATCCTCTTCATCACCGACGGCCCGCCGTTCGCGGTGCTCGCGATCGACCGCGAATCCCCTGCCGAGGTCGTGCGGAAGCTCGCCGATCTCACCGGGCACATGCCGCTTCCCCCGCTCTGGGCGCTCGGCTACCAGCAGTGCCGCTATTCGTATGACCCGGACGAGCGCGTGCGGGAAGTCGCGCGCGCGTTTCGCGAGAAGGAAATCCCGTGCGATGGGCTCTGGCTCGACATCGACTACATGAACGGCTTTCGATCGTTTACGTTTCATCCGACCCGCTTCCCGGATCCGCTCGGTCTGAACGAGGACCTGCTCGCGCGGGGTTTTCATACGGTCTGGATTCTCGATCCGGGCATCAAGAAGGAAGACGGTTACCACGTGTACGAAACGGGAACCGAAAGGAGTCTCTGGGTGGGGAGCGCGGACGGACGCCCGTACGAGGGACGGGTCTGGCCGGGCACATGCGTCTTCCCCGACTTCGCTGCCGCGGCGGCGCGCGGCTGGTGGGCGGATCTCGTCGCGGACTTCCTCGCGAAAGGGATCGGGGGGGTCTGGGTCGACATGAACGAGCCGGCGGTCTTCGACGTGTGGGACAAGACGATGCCCCTTTCGAACATCCATCGGGCGGATGAAGTCCTTGGCGGAGCGGACACGCACGCGCGTTATCACAACGCGTACGGCATGCTGATGGCGCGCGCGACCCGCGAAGGAGCTCTTCTCGCGCGACCCGACGAGCGGCCGTTCGTTCTTTCACGCGCGAACCATCTCGGCGGGCAGCGTTACGCGGCGACGTGGAGCGGCGACAATCTGGCGACCTGGTACCACTTGGACGTGTCGATCCCGAACGTGTTGAATCTCGGGCTCTCCGGCCAACCCTTTAGCGGCCCGGATATCGGCGGCTTCGCCGAAGCGGGGGACGCCGCGCTCTTCGCGCGCTGGATGGGGATCGGCGCGCTGCTTCCGTTCGCGAGGGGACACACCGCAAAGGGGAACATCGACAAGGAGCCGTGGGCGTTCGGGCCGGAGACGGAGGCGACATGCCGGCGGGCGATCGAGCGCCGTTATCGCCTGATGCCGTATCTCTACACCGTCTTCCGCGAGGCGTCGCTCACCGGACTACCCGTCGCGAGGCCCCTCTTCTTCGCCGATCCTTCCGACCCCGACCTTCGATCCGAGGACGACGCGTTCCTTCTCGGAGCGGACCTTCTCGTCTCGGCGCGGACGACCCCGAAGCGCGACCGCGTACCCGTGATGCCGATCGGCGACTGGAAGAAGATCGTGATGGAGGACGCAGGCGAAGAAGATCCCGACCTTCCGGAGCTCTACATTCGCGGCGGGGCGATCGTTCCGATCGGTCCGGTCATGCAGCACACCGGCGAGAAGCCGCTCGACCCGCTCACGCTTCTCGTCCGGCTGGATGCCGAAGGCCGCGCGAAGGGGACGCTCTACGAGGACGACGGGGAGAGCCTCGAGCACCGGAAAGGAGCGTTTCGGGTCACCGAGTTCGAGGCGCGGGAGACGCGGGGCGTCGTGCGCGTCGCCTCGCGCATCGTCGATGGATACTGGAGCGAGCCGCGGCGGAAGACGTTCGTTCGGCTTCTGCTCGACGAAGGAACCGTCGAGACTGAATGGAAGGGAACGCGCCCGGCCTCCATTCGCATCGAACGGTAGAGCGGCTCACGCGAACGCCTCTTGCGGCGGAGGCGGCGCACGTTTTACGATCATCGCGCGGGCGTCGAGCCGATCGGCCTGCTCGGTCTCTGCCGCCCGCCCCCTCTCGCGAAAGGAGCGTTCATGATCCTGGACGAACTCGAGAAGAGGCTCCGGCCGCCCGCGCGGGCCGTGCCGTCCTATCCTCCGAAGGTCATTGTCCTCGCATCCGGCAAGCCTCTTGTCGTGCGCCAGGCAGAAAATGACGACATCCCGATTCTTCTCGAGGCGATCGAGCCCCTCGTCCGCGTCCGCAAGGATTTCTACGACATCGTGGCCGCGCGCATGTACGCCGAGCTGCTGAGCCAGTATCTCCACCGCACGCTCGATCCGTACTGCCTCATCGGCACGATCGACGGCGTGATCGCGAGCATCGTGAACGGGCGGATGATCGACGAGAAACGCGGAATGAGCTACCACACGCTGACGATCCACCGGGGTCTTCGCTGCGGCGCCCACATGTTCGCCGCCAAGATGGAACACCACATGGATGTCCTGAAACAGGAGGAGGTCTTCATCGTCGCGGAGAGCTACCTCGGCTTCAAGCGGTGGATGATCGAGTACCAGCTCGAGCCGAGGCCCGATTTCCAGCACGAGCTCGGCGGCGTCGGGTCGTACGCGCTCACGAGGAAGCTGTACGACACGTACAAGACTCGCCTTCTCGCCGGCACGCGCCCCGTCCCGCCGGAGGTTCTTCGAACCGCGGACACTCTTATCCTTCCCGACGAGTACCCGCAGATTCCGGGGTTCAAGCGATGAGGGAGGTCGGAATCGTCGGGATCGGACACACGAAGTTCGGCCGTTTGGACTACGACCTCGTCGACATCATGGCTTGGTCGTCTCTCGAGGCGCTCAAGGACGCAGGCATCGAGGGCGGCATCGACCAGGTCTTCGTCGCCAACATGGGGGCGGGAGCGGTCAACAACCAGACGGGGATCGCCTCGGCGCTCGTCTCGCGCATCTTTCTCGAGCCGGCGATGGCGGAGACGGTCGAAAACGGGCCCGCCTCAGGCGCCTCCGCGGTCAAGTGCGGGTACCTCGCGATCGCGGCCGGGATGGCGGACACGGTCCTCGTAACCGGCGGCGAGCGAATGCGCGAGACGACCGGATGGAAGGCGACCGATTTCGTCGCCACGCTCACGCATCCGGACGCGGAGTATGCGTACGGGCTCACGCTCCCCGCGTACGGCGGAATGTTCACGCGCGCGTACATGGAGCGGCACGGGCTCACGGAGAAGCACCTCGCGATGATCGCGGTGAAGGCGCACCGGAACGCCGAGAAGAATCCCTTCGCCCACATCGAGGAGACGGCGAGCATCGACGGGATTTGGGACGGCCCGCACCGCGAGGTCGTGAACCCGGTGATGGCGGATCCTTTACGTCTCTATGACCTTTGTCCGGTTTCCGACGGAGCGGCATCGGTCGTCCTCACCGCGATGGAAACGGCCGGACGCTTCAAGAAGAAGCCGATCCGCATCGCGGGGATCGGCCAGGCGACCGATACGCACTGCGTGTTCAATCGGGAGGATCTTCTCGATCTCAAGGCGGTCCGGCTAGCGGCCGAGCGCGCGTACGCGATGGCGGGAATCGGTCCGAAGGAGATCTCCCTCGCGGAGCTTCACGACGCGTTTCTCATCCTCGAGGTCGCCGAGAGCGAGGAGGTCGGCTTCTTTCCGAAAGGCGAAGCGAAGAAAGCGATCGAGCGGGGCGAAACCGAGATCGCGGGGCGCATCCCGATCAACACGTCGGGCGGCCTCAAGGCGAAAGGGCACCCGGTCGGCGCGACCGGCGTCTCCCAGATCCACGAGATCGTGAAGCAGCTCCGCGGGGAGGCGGAGGAAGGGCGGCGCGTGAAGAACCCGCGCTACGGTCTTGCCGTCAACTTCGGAGGCTTCGGGAACAACGTCGTCGCGACGATCCTCGCCAAGGAGTAGATCATGCCGACCACAACCGAGCTCTACGCCGTCGACCGAAACGTCTACGCGTTTCGATGCCCCGAGTGCGGCGCGCTCTACTACCCCGCGCCGATGGTCTGCCGGAAGTGCCGGAACCGCCGCGATCCCTCGGTGACCGTTTATCCCGACTTCGAGAAGGTCCCGCTTGGCGGACCTTGCAGGCTCCTCACGTGGACCAGGATCTACGCCCTCCCCGAGGGGATCGACCGGCCGAGCCTCGCCTTCGGGGTGGTCGAGTTCACGAACGGCATCCGCGCGGTGGGCGTGCTCATGACGGAGAAGCCGAAGACCGGAGCGCTCCTCGATGCGCGTGCGGGGCTCGTCCGCGAGCTCGTCGGGCGCGATTGTTACGGACTTCAACTTTTCGATCCGAGCCCGTAGGGGAATCGCCGTGCTTCTGCCCCGATTCGAATACGCGGCCGCCCGGACCGTCGAAGAGGCGGTCTCCTGGTGGGGAGAGAGCCCCGGCGCCGCCTATCTCGCGGGGGGAACCGATCTCCTGCCGCAGATGAGGATCGGGAAGCGCGCGCCGAAACGCCTCGTCGACATCAAGAGGATCGTGGAGCTCTCCGCGATCCGCGAGAGAAGGAACGGGGATCTCGCGATCGGGGCGGCGGTTCCCCTCGCCGCGATCGCCGCGCACCCGATCGTCCGCGAACGGTATCCTCTTCTCGCCGAGTGCTGCACGCGGGTGGGCGCGCGGCCTCTTCGAAGCCGGGCGACGATGATCGGGAACATCTGCAATGCCTCGCCGGCGGCGGACACGGCGGTCGCTCTTCTCGTATTGGATGCGGAGGCCGCGGCGCGCGGGCCGGCCGGCTTGCGCGCGATCCGGATCGCGGATTTCTTCGCGGGACCCGGAGAGACCTCTCTCCTTCCGGGCGAGCTCGTCACGGAGGTCGTGCTCCCTCTCGCGGCGTCGGGATGGCGCGGAGCGTACTTCCGTCTGTCGCGCCGGCGCGGCATGGACCTCGCGACCGTCGGCGTGCTCGTCGCGCGATCCAACGGAGAAAACCCCGG
>JAGUYC010000242.1 GCA_020061515.1 Gemmatimonadota bacterium | reverse complement strand
CGGCCGCTCGGAGCCGGGGGAAGGGGGCACCGGCTCAAACAGTCCTCGCGCACCGGGGCCACGGGTCGTGAGCGGATCGGCAGGCCCCGGCGCGCTGCCCAGCTCGCCGGGCAGCCCCCTTCCCCCGTCTCCGAGCCAAGAGAGCTCGGACGGCTTGGACGGATCGAGGTTAATGCCTTCGCGCGGCGGCACGTCGGGTGACCGCTACGCGCGCCGAGGAACCCGGCCAGGGGTAGGTCGCTTCGATGACGGCGCGGTAGTTGGCGTCGAGGGAAGAGCCGAGAGCGATGAGGGCGGCGATGCGGCGCGTCATCTCGGTCACGTAGCGGATCTCTTCGATCGTGAGGCCGCGCCCGAGAAGACTCTTCTCCCGATACGAAAGCCACTTCTTGATGACCTGGTAGCCGCCGATCGTGTACTCCCAGACCGATTTCGGGATGTTCGACCAATAGCACATGTCGTTTAGGTAGATGTCGAGCGCCTCGCCTCGCGCGGCGATCTTCCCCTTCCCCGGCATCGTGACGTTCCCCTTCCCCGCGTGCCCCCAGCCGACGGTGAGGTCGAGATCGCCCGCGTCCGGGTTCGCCGGCCTACCGTCGGCGCGCGTGAAAACGGCGATCGATCGGAGATCCTCGCGGATCGTCCCCTCGGTGACGCCCGGAACGGGAGTCTCGACGTCGAGAAGCGCGGCGACCGTTCGCCCGAGGTCGGCCGACGCGAGCAGCCGATCCTTCTCCTTCGGAAGCGGAATGCGGGGCCAGTCTTGGCGAAGAGCGCCGGAGTTTTCTTTGCGGTAGGAGGGGGAGTGAAGAATGGTCACTGTGTGGTAGAGAAGCGTCTCCTCCGACGCACAATTCCGAGCCAGGTACGCGAGAGAGCGTTCGGAGAGATTGGGCGTAGGTTTCCTGTCCGGATTGTCAAGAGTTGCGGCAGGTCTCACGTAGAGAGGGAAGATATTGGCACCACGCTCCACGATGTGACGACAAAAGAGCAACGACGAAATGAAGGGAGGGTCAAACTCCCTGCGATGTCGCTGCGCTGTACTGAGACTCGGATTCCCTTCAAATACATTGAGCGTGTAGTCCTCGCGTTTCTCGTCAAGTAGCTTGGTCTCAGACTCCCAATACAGCCACCGCACATCGAAGGGCCGATAGTGGAACCGCACCACATTGTCAGCTCGGAATCCGCGTCTCAGCAAGTATCTCCGAACCTGTACGGCTTTGAATCGTCGAGTCTCGGCCATTGCCTGAGGCTCTATACGCCGCATCTCTTCGTCGCTAACGTCCGGGTTGAAGTAAGCCCGCATCCTCTCGACGAGACGCTCGCGATCGATGTCCACCACGACCTCGTCGCGGCTCGTCTGGACCCCCGGGAACGAAACCGGGAACAGCTCCGGCAGAAGGGGCCAAGAAGTGTAGCCTGGCGACGTTGTCGCCGGGAAAAAGGGGAGACCGAGTTCGGTTTGCGGCAGGATCCGATCGTACGCGGGTTCCGTCCCCTCCTCGGCTTCCTGCCTGAGCTGCTCCCGCTTCTTTCTCCCCCACAAATGGCGGAAACGAAGCCCCTCTGCTGCGCGGTGCTTGTCCTTCCTCACGAGGAGCGCGATGGCGGTGCCGACCTGAATCCCCTCCGGACTCGCCTCCGTGGAAAAGACGCTCGGATCAGGATTCCCTTCGGGCGTCAGCTTTCCGGTCTTGTACTTGTCCCCGTTGAGGCAGTCGACCGCGATGTGATCGAAGACCTCCAAGTACTTCTCCCTCATCCCGGTGAACGAGAGCCCATCGAGCCAGGAGTAGTTCGAGATGAAGCAAACGATGCCGCGCCCCGTCTTCTCGACGATGCGCCGCTCCGCCATCCGGAAGAACCGCACGAAGAGATCGTTCAATCCCTGTCCCTGAGGGGGAGCGACCGTGCGAACTTGGCGATAGGCTTGGGTCAGGTCCCTCTCTTCCTCGATCGCCGCGCCCGCGAACCCGTTGTACGGCGGATTGCCGAGCACGACGAGGATTTGCGCTTCCCGCTTCACCTTTTCCGCGGCGTCGCGCTCCTCTTGGAGCTCCGGGAAGGGAAGAAGGTTCTTCGGCTCTCTCAGCGGCTCCCACCCCGTCAGCGCGTTCGTGAGGAAGACGCCGACCCGCTCGCTCTTCGACGCCCGGAGGGGAGCGCCGAGCGTTTCGAGGAGGAGCCCGATCTGAAGGTGCGCGATCACGAAGGGAGCCGGAAGGATCTCGAAGCCGAAGACGCGCTCCTTCGCCGCCTTCTTGAGATCGTGCGCGATGAGCGCGTCGCCACCCTTCTCGCGGAGCGTCCTCGCGATCCGATCGAGAACGGAGCGAAGATACGCGCCAGTCCCGCAGCACGGATCGAGCACGACGACGCGCGGGTCGGCGAGCCCGTCGGGGATGTCGAGCTCCTCGCGAAGAACCGTGTCGACGCGCGCCACCTGGTACTCGACGATCTCGGGCGGCGTGAACCAAACCCCAAGGTCCTTCCGAAGCTCCGGATCGAACGCCTGGAGGAACGGCTCGTAGAAGTACTGGACCGCGTGTCCCTCGTCGAACGCCGCGAAGAACGCCTCGTTGTCGACGCGGTTCAAGGCGGCCGCCGTCCAATCGAGAACCTCGATGAGCCCGAGCGGATCGAGCTTCGACGGCGCGGCGACCTGTTCGAAGAGCGCGCGGATCATCGGGACCCGCAGAAGCCACCCGGCGCGCCGCCAATCGAACGGCCCCTCTTCGAAATCGATCTCCTCCCTCGATTCGCGGAGCGCTTGCTTGAAGCTCTCCGGCTGCATGTGGCTCGGGAGATGCCGTCGCGCCCAAATGACCCAGGCGGAGAAGATCCCGTAGAAGAGCGTCTGCACGAGGCTCGAGCGGAAGAAGTGCTCTCCTTTCGGTCCCTGAAAGCGGAGCCCGAGCGCCTCCTCCAGCGCGCCGCGGAGGCCCTGAAGAGCCGGGAGGTCTTCCTCTTCGATGCGGGCCTTCGCATCGCGCGCGTACGAGGCGAGGAGGGCGGCCACGTCGTGAGGCGCGGAGAGCGGCGCGTTGTGAAGGAGAACGCGGCGAAGGTACTCGACCAGTCGATCGCCGACCTTCACCGCCGCGGCGCGCGGATGCGCGGCGAGCTTCCAGAACTCGTCTTCCGATTCGGCGAGGACGAAGGTCTCGAGCTCGGTCGGGCGGCCGGAGACCCGCTTCCCGACGAGCGCGAACGACCGGAAGTTCGTCACGAGAACGAGCCCGTACTTCTTCCAGTAGCGCTCGACCTGTTCGCTCTCGACCGTCGCTCGGAGGTCGTCTCCCGCGGGTTTCGCTTCGATCACGCCGCGGGCCGGGATCTGTTCGAGGAACGGATCCTCCTCCTCCTTCGCGACTTTCGCTTTCCGCTTGAACTGTTCGGCAGTGAAGAGCCCTCCGTCCGGAAGCCCCGCGCCTCGGTTCCGGAGCTGGATGACGCAGCGGACCCTGGGCGTGAGGGTTCTCCCGATCTCGTTCAGGAGCTCGCTTAACGCGGGATAGAACGAGGTCTCCGGGACGTTTGACCCGGTCGCTCGGACGGCGTGAACGTCGGCCAGAAATCGTTCGACGGCGTGAATGACGACACCTCCGGGTTTCCCCCCGAGCGGGCGAATCGACCTCGGCCGAAGAGTAAACGAAAACGAGGAATGCGACAAGATGGGCGAGGGATGGGATTCATGGGGACGTGGTTCCGTTCGTTCCGTTTTCGGCCAAGGTTCAGGAGAGCCTTTGCGTTCGAGGACGAGAGCTTCTTGGAACGGAACGAACGGAACTACGTCCCCGGATGAACGAACGGCTTCCGACTACCGGAAGAGCTCCTTGATGCTTCCCCACGAGCTCTCGGAGGTCTCGGTCGGAGTTTCCGCGCACAACCAGACGGGGATCGAACCGGAGAACACTCCGGCATCGAATACAGAGTCTATCCATTCCGAATCGCTGTCTTCTACATGCACTGAACCTGGACATCCCTCAATAACGTATTTCACGGAAGCGAAACGCACAGGCGAGTCAATCTGATTGTCACAGAAGTTGGGAACGTCGCTTCCATACAATCCTAGGCACGTATCCATTGGAACTGCATAATTCACCCATGGGCCAGTCCAGAACTCCGTGGAGAGTGACACAGCCTGATTTGCACAAAGCGGCACCCACGCGTAGCAGAGACGCCCTTGTGTCACGTTGTGGTGCAGGTACACATCGATCAGGACTGTGTCACCGACAGCACCTCCCACGATGTCCGGACCGTTCCCCAGAATCCCGTCCCCGTCCAGCTCCACGTACGTCTGTCCGGAGGCGCACGGAACGAAGAGCCACAACCCGATCGCCAAGAGACTCATTCCAGCCACCAACCGCACCGGGATCCCCCTTTCTTCCGCACTACCGGAAGAGCGCCTTCACCGAAGTCCAGCTTGACCTCTCCGCGCTCGTTGGGCGAATCTCCACGACTCCTCCAATCCCGTCCACGAAGTACCCCTCGGATCCGAACCACCAGCCGGACCTCGCCAAGTCGACTGTTACCTCCCCAAACCCCTCTTCCCCCGCCACTCGAAACATCACCTCCGCGAACAGAAACGGAGCGGGTATCCCACAGAAGTGAAACGAACCATCCCCGCGCATCGTGACACACTCTTCATCTTGGTTCGACCATGGGTGAGTACCCAAGCACCAAGCCACATCTCCGCCGAGTGTCCACCCCAAGTACTCAAGGGCTCCGTCCGGATTGCAGAGCGTAACTTGGACAAGCTCTATGTAGTCCCACTCCCCTCCGCTTCCTCGAACCCAAACATCCACGTTCACCGTATCGCCGGTCGCCACCAGCAATGTATCCGGTCCGTTCTCGACCGTGCCGTCAAGATCCAGCTCCACCCAATACGGCTGCGCGAGCCCGATGCTCGGTCCCGCGAGAGCGAACGCCAAGCCGAGAGCCGCCAACCCGACCTTCCCTGATCTCATCTCGTCCTCCCCTCTTGATGATTCATGGGGACGTAGTTCCGTTCGTTCCGTTTTCGGCCGAGGTTCACGAGAGCCTTTTGCGATCGAGGACGAGAGTTTCTTGGAACGGAACGAACGGAACTACGTCCCCGAATGAACCCCGCATGTCGCGTCCCGATCGATGGGGCCGACCGGCCGCCGAGCCATCTCGCCTCAGGTTAACCGAGAACCCTCGGTGTGTCAACAAAGTCCCGGGGCCGGTCGTCAGAGCAGGTCGTACGCGTCGACGTCGACGAGGATCTCGGAGCGGGGGCCCGGCTTTCTCCGCGCGCCGTCGAGATGCTCGGCGAGGATCGCGCGGAGCGTCCGCCACTTCTCGACGCGCCCCTTGATCAGGATCCTCCAGCGCACGCGGTCGCGGATCTTCGCGATCGCCGCCGGCGCCGGCCCGAGGATCTCCCAAACAAGGGGACGGACACGCTCGTCCGCCGAAAGGCCCTCGCGGAAGCGGGCCGCCGCGCTCCGCACGACCGCCTCCTTCTTCCCCCGAAACGTGAGGGCGAGAACGCGCGAGTAGGGCGGGTAGTGGAGCACGCGACGGTCATCGAGCTCGCGCACCGCGAACGGTTCGTACTCGTGAAGGACCGCCGATCGGAGGACATAATGCAACGGATGAAAGGTTTGGATGACAACCTCTCCCTCTCGGTCTCCGCGGCCCGCCCGTCCCGCGACTTGAAGGAGAAGCTGGAACGTCCGCTCCGCCGCGCGGAAGTCGGGAAGATGGAGCGCGGTGTCCGCGTTCACCACGCCGACGAGGGAGACGCCGGGAAAGTGGTGCCCCTTCGCGATCATCTGCGTCCCGATGAGGAGGTTCACCTTCCCCTCGCCGAACTCGCCGAGAATCGAGCGAGCGGAGTCCTTCCGGCGCGTCGTGTCGAGATCCATGCGGGCGATGCGCGCCGAGGGGAAGACCTCCGCAAGGTCCTCCTCCACCCTTTGCGTTCCGGCGCCCCGATGGCCGATCCGCGTTCCGGCGCAGCTCGGGCAGACCGCCGGCGCTTCCTCCTCGGTTCCGCAGTAGTGGCAGCGGAGGATCGGCTCCCTCCGGTGAAACGTGAAGGTCACGGCGCAGTGCGGGCAGCGGGGAACATGCCCGCAGTCCGGACATCGGAGGAAAGGCGCGTATCCCCTCCGGTTCAGGAAGACCATCGCCTGCTCGCCCCGTTCGAGGACCGCTCCGATCTTCTCGACGAGAAGGGGAGAGAGAACGCCGCGCCTCTGTTTCGGCGGAACGAGATGAAGATCGACGATCGTGATCGCGGGGAGCGGGCGGTTCTCGATGCGCGTCGGGAGGACGGAGATCCGGTACTTCCCGCTCCGGGCGTTGTAGTACGACTCGATGCTCGGCGTCGCGCTCCCGAGAAGAACCGGCACCTTCTCGAGACGCGCCCGCACGACCGCGCCGTCCCGCCCGTGATAGCGCGGGTTCTCGCCTTGCTTGTAGCTCGCGTCGTGCTCCTCGTCGACAACGATGAGCCCGAGGTTCGGGAGGGGCGCGAAGAGCGCGGAGCGGACGCCGACCACGACCGGAAAACGCCCGCGGTGGATCTCGCGCCACGTGTCATGCCTCTCTCCCGCGCTGAGCGCGCTGTGAAGGACCACGACCTCCTCGCCGAAGCGCGCTCGAAAGCGCCCCACCGTCTGCGGCGTGAGCGCGATCTCCGGAACGAGAACGAGGACCGACCGACCGATGCTCCTCGCGACGGAAGCGGCCCGGAGGTACACCTCGGTCTTCCCCGAACCGGTGATCCCGTAGAGAAGGTGCGCCTCGAAACGCCCGGCGCGGATCGCCTCCTCGACCGGACGGAGCGCTTCGGTCTGTTCGGGTGTGAGCGGCGGGTTCACCACGATCGGTTCCGTGCTCGCGCCGTCCGCGATTCGAACGACCTCCTCTTCGGTCTTCCGCACGAGACCCCTCTTTTCGAGCGCCTCGACCGCGTTCCCGAACCGGAAGAGGGCCGACCGGCGAAGGCGGCGCTTCTCGCGGAGGAAAAGAAGGCACTCCCTCTGGCGGACTGCGTTCTTTCGAAGCGTCTCGAGCGCGGCGTCCCGGCATCCCTCGGGAAGGATCTCGACCCACGTTTCGGTGCGGCTTCGCGCGCCCGGTTCGGAAAGGATCGATTGAACCTTCAAGTGGCCGGACGCCTCGAGCCGGCGGAGCGCCCCCTCGACGCGCGCGGAGCTCATCCCGAGGCGCCGCGCGAGCGCCCGCACGGGG